>JBAUNL010000077.1:0-4261 GCA_049579205.1 Rhodomicrobium sp.
TCGCGAGGCTCCAACCTAACCAGTTACCCGGCCAAGCTGCTCGCCAGCTTCTAGACCTATCGACAATTATCTAGGTGAGACCCTCCCTCACTGATGGTTCGCGCCCTCGGGGCGCACGGCCACTTCCAGACATGGTCGGCCTGAGTTTATAGCGTTTTCCTCTTGATATCCGCCCCTCCAAAATGGGGTGCGCGCAACGGCGCCCGGGCTGAAGGCCTCCGTAATTCCCGAATGGCGGAGGCCGTCTTTGCGGCGTCAACAATGTCTCGGTCCGCGCATGCCCCGGCTATCACGCTTTTGTCGGGGCCGCAGACATAGCCTTCAGATTCCCCGCGAGCGGTAAATTCCCTGCGTGATCTCTCTTTCAAAACTGTCGCACATCATGCCGCAATGTCTTTGCACGGTATCTTCGATTTCAGCCGAGCGCCATCTTGCTACGCGCTCCATAGCAGATCGCCAAAGGCCATTCCAATCCATGGATGAAGTGCGGGGTGCGACCGGTTGGACCGAACACTCTGTAATCGGGATTAACACCTGTTGCGTGGTCATGGCGATCTCCGTTGTCTAGTAGAGCCTTTATCGCTTCAAGCACCCGTTGAAGCTGTGATGGCCATCACGAAATGGCCGATTGTACCAAGAGGTTTTACCCTCTATTCCGCTCTCGCAGTGGAACTTGGTTTCGGGGTCGTGAGGTGCTGGAGCTGTCGAACCGCTACCGGTAGTAAGAGAAGCGGGCGTTCGGGGACATCCGCTAGACCAGCTCAGAACCTGTTTTCGGCGCTCCCAAAGGATCTCCCAGAGGGCCTGTTCGCCAAAGCACGGCAACTGCGCGTCGGTGCTGATCGGGTTATATTCGTAGCGGGGGAGCCGGGCGACGGGTGCTATAGGTTCCGCTCTGAAGAGGCCGGATTGGATCTCAGTTCAATTATATCGAACTGATGTACGCGATTGATCCGAGAGCGGAAATTTTGGCAGCAAGCTCGACCGGCAGCCCTGGGCCATAAGCAGAACAAGGTCATTCGCAAGCGATTGAAGTCTTACCGCGGCGCTTAGTCAGCTCCCATGCCGAAATGAAAATCCTGGTTAGACAAAGGTCGTCACCCCCCTATACTTGGGCGGGAGCTATGCAATAATGTGACGCTTATTTTTTTAGGAGCATGCTCAGATGTCGTGGGTCGAAATCAACGGTTACGCCGCATCCGCGGCGGTGCTCGCAACTTTTCTCATGAGCACAATGATTCCTCTTCGCTCGCTGGCGCTTGTCAGCAACGTTCTGTTTGTTTCTTACGGTTATTTCGATAATCTCCTTCCAGTTTTAATCCTTCACGCTGTACTGTTTCCCGTCAATCTGCATCGCCTGATTCAATCCAGACGGCTCATTCGAGATGTTCGCAAGGCCGAAAGCGAAAAAATCCCTATTGATAGTCTGCTTCCATATATGAAAAAGCGGAGTTTTCACGCCGGGGAAACCCTCATTCGCAAAGGAGAGCAAGCTGACCGGCTTTATTATCTGAGCGAAGGAGAAATTGAGATAACCGATTTTGGCAAAAAACTTGGGCCCGGAGCGATCCTGGGAGAAATAGGCGTTTTTGCATCAAAGCAAGAGCGCACGGCGACAATTAAGTGCGTTACCGAATGCTTGGTATATGAGTTGACTGAAGGCGTCGCCAAGCAGCTATTTCTTCAGGATCGCTCGTTTGGTTTTTGGATTCTCCGCCTCATCATCAATCGCCTTTTGGAAAACAACAGGCGTCTACTGCAAGCTTATGGAGTAGGTGACCCTGCACCAGCCGTGGACGCATCTATCATGTAAGTTCGCTCCAAACCCTACTGAACATTCGTCGCGTTTATAACCTTATTGTGGAACAACAAAAGAGAGCTACCTAAGCGGCTCATAACCTGCAGGGATGTGATAGTTTAACCCAACGCGTATGGTGTCATACACATGAACAAACTTAGCCGTTGCTGTCTCGCCGGAAATGAGAGCGGTGGATAAAGTGTCGCTGCCTAAGTCAATATATTGGTATTCGATTTTGACAGACCAAGCAGAACTGAAGAAAGATTCCAGTCCTCCACCTACGGAATAGCCCGTAGCGGTTTGGTTTTTACTAGCTGCACTTAATGGTGGATTAGTAATGGGATTTACTAAAGTAAGCTTGTCTTCCACCCCGCCAAAAGCAAAACCACCGGTCGCATAGAGGAGCGCATTCCCAAAGGTGTACCCTAATCGGCCACGCACTGTTCCGAACCAATCGAGGCTCGTGTCCGCAGTGGCAAAGGCGCCTCCTCCTGCCAATCGCATAGACCCATTGATATCCGCCTCCTGCAAATCTGCCTCAAACCCGTAGACTATGCGTTCGCGCTGCCAATCATAACCGATGTGCCCACCGCCAAAGCCGCCCGTCGCATTGAATTTGGATGAAAACCCCAACGAATTGGCTGGACCGCTTGGATTGGCTGGAGGGATGTCGAAGACCGCGGCAAGGTCAGAAGAAAGGCTCCAGCCAGGTCCGCCATTGATGCCTATATAGAATCCAGTCCAAGTGAGGACTTCAGGAGAAAAGCCTGTTTCCCCTGCCAATGGCGGAGAAGGTTGGATTATGCTCTGTGCGGTTATAACCCGCGGTTGCCGGTGTGGCCTGCACTCGAAATCCAGCAGGGACATCCTTTGCACAGGATCAATCACAAGCCTTTTTCCTATAAAAGGAAAGGCCGTTCTGAAGCCGATTTGCCGTATAAAGGAGCTTTCACAATTTGAATATCGAGAAATAACTCCATCCACGCCAACAAAAAGTATGGAACCAATCCGATTTTGGAGCCGGCACGTGCCAGCCAAATTGCAAACTTCGACGGCTCCTTGAAGTAACAGCACGGCGGTTTCTCCGCCGCCGCCAACATAGATGTCAAAAACGGTGCCTCTTGTTCCAACGAAGGCCACAGGAGTTCTAATCTCGTAGGAATGCTTTGGCGCGAGGCCAGTGATAAAGCGGAATGCGCCTTTTGATAGAGTTACAGAGATCGACGAAGAAGCACTGGGATCGTAAACAAACTTGTCGAGAACGACCCTTGCCTCTGGTCCAATGGCGAGTTTCGTCTGATCGAGCAGCTCTACCTCGGCTTCTGCATCGATGCCGGTGACGATGATTTCATCCCGATGGACCACGATACCCTTTAGCAAGGGCTGCTTGCTAGTTCCGCTTTCGAGAGTTACCGCATTCGTAACGGCAACGGTTGTCCCGATATCAGCCGGTGCAGCAAGTGCTGACCCCACCAGCGACTGGACCACAATCAGAGCGAGAGCGTGTTTTGAGAACAATCGCCAATCGTCTTTCTCTTTAGTCACTGGGCAATGCCCAACCCACTCCGAAGCTACCGGGCTACATATTTTACGGCAAGTTTAGGGAGTGCGGGGAAAGTCTGATAGACGTACAAAGCCTCCACTCAGTGATCAAATTGCCACATGCCGCCGGTGGTGCATAACGATCCCGATTCGGGACCGATGGAGAAAAGCAGGCCACTCCTGGAAAGACCAAACAGGGATCAAAGCTTCGCTTCGCGCTCCAACGTCTCCTTCTTTTCGAGGCAGTAGTAGCCGGACAGCTGGGTCACTACGGATTGACGCTTCCAGGCGTTGAGGATGCGGCTCACGTTCTCGCGCGCGAGCCCGGCCATGGCTGCCAAATCGCTCTGGTTGATCTTCTGCCGGATCAGGATGCGTCCGCCGCCGGCGTCATGGCCGAAAGCTTGCGAGAGATCGAGCAGGGTGCGCGCCACTCGGCCTTTCAAAGTGAGGAAACTCGCGGCCGCAATCGCGACGTCGGTTGTTCGCAGGCGCTGCGCTAATAACGTTACGAGATGTTTGTACACTAGGGGGTTCGCTTCGGCAAACGCCTGAAAATCCACGCGGCCGATGAACCTGAGCTCGGAATCCTTCACAGCCGCGACCGTCGCCGAGCGCGGGCCCTCGTCCAGCATCGACAGCTCTCCCACCACCGTTCCTGCGCCGAAGATCGCCAAAATCCGTTCGCCACCCGTAGCAGAGAGTACGCTCACCTTCAGGAGACCCTGGTCTACGAGATAACAACCGTCGCCTGGCTCGCCGGTGACAAATATCACTCGGCCGGCCGCGACCCGCAGTGGCCGTGCTTTGGCAAACAGGCTCTCTGAGAGAGCCTTCGGAAGCGCCGAAAAGAGGTTCGGAGCTGGAGTAGCGGATGTTCCCAAGGCGCCCGGCTCTCTTAATTACTGGCCTCGTCTCGAT
>JBAUNL010000078.1:0-6258 GCA_049579205.1 Rhodomicrobium sp.
TCAGGTTTTGTCGGAAGGGATCGCCAAGCCGCTGCTGGTGGGAAGCAAGCGTTTCATTGAGGACCGGCTAAAAGACTTGGCTCTTCCCATGAAGGCGGGGCGCGACTTTGAGGTGTTCGATCCGACCGAAGATGCAAAGGTCGACGAGATCGCCGACGAATATCACCTGCTGACCGAGCGCAAGGGTGTGCTGCGTTCAGACGCCCGGGCCGCGGCGCGCCGGCAGAATACCGTCATCGCTTCCATGCTCCTGAAACGCGGAGCCGGTGACGCTATGATCTGCGGAACCGCGGGGCGTTTCGACCGCCATTTGAAAGATATCAGCGACATCATCGGCAAGCGCGCGGGCGTCACAACATTTGCGGCCTTGAACGCGCTCGTGCTTCCCTATGGCACGTTTTTCATCGCCGACACGCAGGTGAATTACGATCCGTCGCCGGAGGAGGTCGCAGAGATCGCCATGCTCGCTGCGCAACAAGTGCGCCGGTTCGGCATCACGCCGAAGCTCGCTTTCCTCTCCCATTCCAGCTTCGGCAGCGCCAGCACCAAGTCCGCCTGCAAGATGCGGCAAGCACTCAGCCTTTTCTGGGAGCGTGAGCCGGAGGTCGATGCGGAAGGAGAGATGCAGGCCGACGCCGCGCTCTCCGATCATATCCGGGATGAACTTTTCCCGCATTCGAAGCTCGAAGGAGAGGCGAATGTACTCATCATGCCCTGCCTTGACGCCGCGAATATCAGCTATAACGCCGTCAAGGTGCTTGGCTCCGCGATCTCGATCGGACCGATGCTGCTAGGGGCGGCCGAGCCGGCGCACATCATCACGCCAGCGGCCACTGTGCGGGGGCTCGTCAATATGACCGCGCTTGCTGTGGTGGGAGCTGGCGAAGGGGCGCAGCGTTTACAATGAAACTGGCAGGTGAGGGCCGATCGGCGCACGAGGCGCCGATAACGGTGGCTTCCCTATTTCAGGGGCAGGGGCTCGTAGGGCGTGTTGAAGTAGTAGTTCACGCCCACGCGGACGGTGTTGAAGGAGACATCCGACAAGTGGCCTCTGGCCGTTCGGCAGCTGATGCTTGCAGTGTTGGTTGCACAAGGGTTGACCGACGAGGAGCCAAAGAAGGTCTCGGACGGACGTGTCGTTGCTGAGCCTAGATCGATGAACTGATACTCGCCTTTCAGGGACCAATTCGGGGCGATTTTATATTCGATGCCAGCGCCCGCAACCCAGCCCGTTTGGGTGTTCGAGTTCGTGAATCTGGCGAATTGAGGTGTAAGCGGTGCCCCCATAGGCCTGAACGTATTATTATCAGTGTATGAGAACCCGGATTTTACCCCGCCATAGGCAAAGCCGCCGGTGCCATAGAGAAGTACCCCGCCCCAAGCGTAGCCAATCCGCGCCCGCACGGTCCCGAAGTAATCCACATTGATATCATTTCTGGCCGAACATACGCCGGTGAGGCTAGTTGCGTTTGCTGGAACCGCCCCGCAAACACCCGGGAATCCGAATGTGGCCGACGTAGTTGGGTTGAATATGGTAGCTTCACCGCTGCCCTTGATGGATGACCCCTGAATGTCGGTCTCAAAGCCGGCGACCCAAGAGCCCCATTGGAAGTTATAGCCGAGCTGCCCGCCCCCAAAACCGCCGTCGATGGTGGTCTTGCCACCAATGAGGGCGTAAGGAGTGGTGGTGGTTGTAAAAGACGAAGGGAAAACATCCTCCGTCCATCTTGAGCTGTTATTTCCGCCGTAACCGCCATTCACGCCTACATAGAACCCTGCCCAGCTTGGCAGCGGAACGAGAATAGGTGGCGCGGCTACCGGAGCCGGACTGTAGATGTCTGCTGCGAAGGACGCCGGGATCAGAGCAACAACGCTGACTGTACCCAACAAGACTCTGGTAATCATAACGCTTCCCCGTAAACAACAATGCAACTCGTCACGGGAAGAAGAGTATCTGTCAACTTTCAGTTGTAAAGTAATCTGGCTGCATTCCCGGTTGCAAAACGAATAATCGTACGAACTGCAGCAGACAACTTGCAGTTTATAGTAGATGTTCAGTTAATTGCACGGGACAAGTGCAATCGCCCATCGTAATAGATAACTAAAAACTAGAGTTGGCGGCGGAGGCGCGCGTTGACGCCTCCGCACACTTTCTTGGCACTACCGCCTTACTTTTTTACCATTGCAGGCAGCTTGCTAATCTGGTCGGCTGTCATCGCGTTATCAACGATCCGGTCGCCTTTGAATTGCAGTTGGTCTGCCGGTACTGAGATGCGCTTTGTTCCGATCCCCAGGAATCCGCCTGTATCGACCTCTGCGGCCTTAACATCACCGCTCGCCGTTGTCGTGACGTTCTGAATAGTCCCGACTTCACGGCCATCCTTGCCGTACAGCTTTTTCCCCACAAGCTGTGAGCGCTGCAGGGTTGCCTGCTTGTTTGACAGACTGCTTCCCTCGCTTCCGCCGGCAGCATTGGGCTGAGCGGGTGCCGGCTGGGCTTGCGGGGATGTTGTTCCTTGGGGGGGCGTGCTGGGTTGCTGCGCGAGGGCCAAAGTGCTGCCAGCAAGGATTAAGCTGCACGCCGTAGCGGAAGCCACAAGTATGTTTTTAATTTTTTCGCTTTCATTTCCCATGGACGTTACCTTTCACCTTGAGGTGGACTGACAACTGTTAAGTCGTTGCTGCCCGTAATGTTCCGGCTTAACTTAAAATTAACGAGTATTTTTTTGAGCTATACTCATGCTCAAGCATCGAAAGCTAGTAAATTTCTCTAAATGATTCCGGGCCTTGTAGGATGAAATGACTACACAGCTGAAACAACACAACCAACCAAGCGTTTCACTAAGGACCGTCCTTCTGGAAGGAGTGTGAAATGCATAGGACATTAATCGCACTGCTGGCTTCGGCTGCCCTGACGCTACCGGCCATGGCTCAGCAGCAAGATACAAACCCAGGCAATGCGCCCGATCAGAATCAAAACGCCACCCAAAATGCGCCCAATCAGAACGCCGTACAAAACGAACCCAATCCGGGCGGAGGGGCAGGCCCTCAGGTGGGAGGCCCCGGCGGCGGCAGGCATATGAGAGGCGCAGCCCGCAACACCGGGCGTGGACGCCATGTGCGCCTTTCAAGATCGCAGGTAATGACTCTGCAGCGCGATCTCGATCGGAGCGGAGACAATGCCGGACGGGCGCACGGCATTATGGGTCCCCGTACACGGGCGGCTCTGAGGAGGTTTCAACAGCAGAAAGGGCTCAATGCAACCGGTCAGCCAACTCCCCGGACACTCGCCGCTCTTGGAATTAATGAAAGAGGCATGAGGCGCAACCGGCGCACCGCCTCTAACCGGGGAATGACAAGCCGACGGCAACGGCAAGCCTATACAAGTACCGCCCGTAACAAGCGCTCTGCTAGCGCTAGAAATCGCAGAGGCGGCACCCAAGGACAGCCTGGGCAGGGCGGGACTCAGAACCAGAGTGCCCCAAGCACGAGGTAAGAAAGTCCCTCCCAGCAAGCAAGCGGCGTCGTCTTGGCGCCGCCTACCGCTTGGTTAGGGAAGAAGGGAAAGCGGCAGCTCGGTGGTACTCTTCACCTCCGAGATTGCCATCGTGGAGTTGGTGAATTGAACGGACGCAACCTGGGTCAGGTGCTTCCGGAAAAACAATTCGTATGAAGCCGCATCCCGGGTGATGACGCGCAAAAGATAGTCTGTCTCACCCAACAGCGTGTGGCACTCCACGACTTCGGGAAATTTTTTGATGGCATCCTCGAAGATGGGCAGCGTGCGTTGGCCATGCCCTTGCAGTTTCACATGGGCGAAAACCATCATATCCAGCCCAAGCTTGCGCCGGTCCAGCAATGCAACCCGCTTTTTGATAATACCTGCGCTTTCGAGCTTCTCGATCCGCCGCCAAATTGAGGATTGCGACGCGCCAGCGCGAGCCGCCATATCCGCCGTGGAGAGGGAAGCATCCGCCTGCAAGAGCATGAGGATGGTTCGGTCCACGGTATCCAGGCCAGAACTCATGATTTATGCAAAAGTCCTCTCGCCATGAAATGAAGCTACATTCAGGGTACGGCCTAGCGGCCGAGTTTGCAAAGTCCTTTCATTTTCTCCATGTTACAGTCATAAAAATACCGCGAGCAAAAACACCAGGGAGACGTCCATGGACACGCTCGTTCAAGCACATTCCGTCGATCTCGATGAGAAGTATAGTGCCGGCGAAGGTGAGGTTTTCCTCACAGGCGTGCAAGCGCTGGTAAGGCTGCCGCTGGTTAGGCGCGACGCGGATGCCAGAGCGGGGTTGAACACCGCCGGGTTTATTTCTGGGTACCGGGGCTCCCCTTTAGGCACGTATGACAAGCAGCTCTGGCAGGAGCGAAAGCGGCTCGCGTCCCATCACATCATTTTTCAGCCGGGCGTAAATGAGGAGCTTGCCGCTACGGCCGTCTGGGGCAGCCAGCAGGCTGGTCTTTTTCCCGGCGCCAAATATGACGGCGTCTTTGGCATCTGGTATGGAAAGGGGCCAGGCGTCGATCGTGCCGGAGATGCTTTGAAGCATGCGAACTTCTTCGGCACCGCGGCGAGAGGCGGCGTTCTTGCCTTCGCGGGCGATGACCATTCCTGCAAATCCTCGACGCTTCCCAACCAGAGCGACTTTGCGCTTATGGATGCGGAGATTCCAGTTTTGAGCCCGGCGGACATCGAGGAACTCCTCGAGTTCGGAATGAAGGGCTTCGACCTTTCCCGCTTTGCTGGGCTCTGGGTGGGCGTCAAGGCCATTGCCGACACGATGGATGCCAGCTCCACGGTCCGCATTATTCCGAGCCGTTACGTGACGGTGGCACCTGAAGGAGTGCCGGCACCTCCGGGCGGGCGCAATGGGCGGCTGCATCTGACACCTCCGCAGCAGGAGGAAGTTCATAGACATTTCAGGATTCCCGCCGCCTTGGCATTTGCGCGGCAGAATGGATTCGACCGGATCGCAGTTGACAGCGCGAAGCCACGTTTTGGCATTGCCGCCTCGGGAAAAGCCTATCTGCATGTGCGGCAGGCTTTCCGCGACCTAGGCATCGGCGACGAGCAGGCCGCGGCACTCGGCATCCGCATTTACAAAGTGGGTCTCGTTTGGCCGCTGGAAGAGCGGGGTGCACAAGCCTTCGCCGATGGGCTCGAAACCGTGCTCGTGGTCGAAGAAAGACGCGATGTCATCGAGCATCAGCTGCGCGCCGCAGCCTATGCGTTGCC
Source organism: Rhodomicrobium sp. (assembly GCA_049579205.1). Taxonomy (GTDB): domain Bacteria; phylum Pseudomonadota; class Alphaproteobacteria; order Rhizobiales; family Rhodomicrobiaceae; genus Rhodomicrobium. The sequence goes on from JBAUNL010000078.1 coordinate 5,249, forward strand.
GGACGGGCGCCGTCCCAAGATCGCGGGCAAGCGCGACGCAGCCGGTGCTCCACTCATCAGCGATGTTATGGACATCGATACCGCGCACGTCACGGGCGCGATCCTTCGCATAATGCCTGATGAATGGAAGTCCGAAAGGATGCACGCCACCGAACGCTTTCTTTGGCAAAGCGCCAACGATGCAGCGGCCGCCCCTCTTCACGTCCGCACACCCTATTTCTGCTCGGGATGCCCTCACAGCACATCCACTCGCGTCCCGGAAGGAAGCCGCGCCACCGCGGGGATAGGTTGCCACTTCCTCGCGATCTATATGAACCGCCAGACCGACAGCTACACCCAAATGGGTGGCGAGGGGGCGCTTTGGGTCGGCCAGGCACCTTTTACCTCTGAGCCACATATCTTCGCCAATTTGGGTGACGGGACGTATTTCCATTCCGGAAGTCTTGCTATCCGGCAGGCCGTGGCATCCGGCCAAAATATGACTTACAAAATCCTTTACAACGATGCGGTGGCCATGACCGGCGGCCAGCCCGTGGACGGCCAGCTTTCCGTTCCCGCCATCGCGGCTCAAATGCGCGCCGAAGGCGTGCCGCGCATCGCAATCGTCAGCGACAACCCCGACAGATTTCGCGGCCATCCAGACCTTCCACCTGGAACCACCATTGACCCCCGTTCGAGGCTCGATGTCGTTCAACGCGAGTTGCGCGAAGAACCGGGCGTCAGCCTCATCATCTACGACCAGGTATGCGCGACGGAAAAACGCCGGCGCCGCAAGCGCGGGCTTATGGAACAATCCGCCCGGCGGGTCGTTATAAACACAGGTGTTTGCGAAGGTTGCGGTGATTGCTCCCGCGCCTCCAATTGCCTTTCCGTCGAGCCTGTAGAGACAGAATTCGGCCGCAAGCGAGCAATCAATCAATCGACATGCAATCAGGATTTCTCTTGCGTTGAGGGATTCTGCCCAAGCTTTGTGTCGGTTTACGGCGCAAAGCCACGCCGGCGCCCGGCGG
>JBAUNL010000079.1:0-14682 GCA_049579205.1 Rhodomicrobium sp.
AATCCCCATAGGTCACGGACGCTTCCCGCGGTTTCCTTCTTCGAGGGCTTTCAGACGCCGGCCGGCCGGGCCGGAGAAGTCCCGCGCATCGATGCGGCCGCCATCTGAAACCCATTACGAAAGCAGACCTCAGGTTCTCGTAACCGACGGTCCGCTCTAACCCCACTAGCAGCAATCATGCGTGCGGTCGTGATCGGACTGGAGACGTAACCTCCAGCGCCGATCGCGATGCTAACTTGTGCCGGCTTGGTGCCGTGAAGCCCGGATCACTTGGTCCCGAGGACTACTTTCCGCTGGCAGCGACCTGCGAGAGGGCATCGAGGTGCTCCTCCAGGAATTTGTGGGTGGCCTCGTTTGTCCAGTCGAGGCTCACGCCAGTTTCCACTGCCAAACTCGGCGAGCGATGATCGTCTATGTCTGTGACCTCCAGCGCCACTGCCGCGAACTCCGGAGCACGGTCCATTGGATCTTCGGCGACGTGGGCGTGACCGCGCGCCGTGAAGGCAATGTCGCCCTTTGCCAAAATGGTGAGGGCCGCCTGCGGATGTTCGCGGAGCCGCGCCAGCGATTCCCGCGTCCGCTTCAAACTAAACAGGATCCGGTGATCCCCCACCCGCACCGGCGCCGTAATCGGGATTGCGTAAGGCTCGGCGTCCGCCGTACTAAGCACCGCAATCGTTCCGGCCGGCCATTGGGGCAAAGGCATAGGTTGCGAACGCTGCGGCTGGGACTTGCCGGTCACGAACGCCTGCTTGTTGTTTGAGGGAGCCGCGGGCCGGCCCCAGAAAGCGTCACGCTGAGGTCCCACGATCACGGGCTTGTCCTTGCGCAACACGCCCATTGTCTGTTGATCCAAGTTCAGGTGCGCCTGCACCAGCTCGGGAGGTGTCAACCCCATCCACTGGTTCAGCGACAAATCGGCGAAGCGGTTGCTGCGGAACATCTCCAGGAAACGCAGCGTCTCGTCGCCTGTGTTCTCGATGTAGTGTCCCATTGCGAACGGAATGTAGCCTACGTCGCCCGCCTGGTAGTCGAAGGTTCGGGCCCCCCCGCCGGAGGCGAACACGGTCATGCGTCCTCGCCCTGAGATGTAGTACTGCCACTCGTCATTGGTGGGGTGCCAGTGCATCTCGCGCAGTCCGCCCGGTTCGACCTCCACCAGCGCCGCGGCGATGGTGGTCGCGGCGGGGAAGTTGGACGAGTCGACGATGCGCGCCAACCCGCCCGCCGCCTTGATCGGCTCCTGGGCGAGCAGGCGATGGCTGTAGCTCAACGGCACGGCGCCTGCGGGGGACTTGACCGCATCTGCGGCTATCGGAGGGGGTACCTTTCCGTTAAAGATGTACCGTGTGTAGTCGACGTCTTTCGGGAGGCTGTCGAACGCGGACTCGGGAACGCCGAAGTTCTTGGCAAGCACCTCACGTGGCGTGTGATCGAACCAGTCGGAAATTAGGAAGGTCTGGTTCTCCGAGAAGTTGCCGTCGTCGAACACGAGAAGGAACTCGCAGCCCTCCTCCAGCCCCTGGATCGAGTGGGGAAGACCTGCCGGAAAATTCCAGAGGTCGCCCACGCCGACGTCGTCAATGAAGTTGCGCCCCTCAGCGTCTACGAGGGTGATGCGGGCCCGCCCGGCGAGCATAAAGGCCCACTCAGCCTCCTTGTGCCAGTGCATCTCCCGGATCCCGCCGGGCTTCAGTCGCATGTTCACCCCAGCGAGAGTGGTGGCGACCGGCAACTCGCGAACGGTTACCTCCCGCGCCCAGCCCCCGGTAAGCAGGCGGTTGCGGGCGGCCGAGAACGAGAACTTGAGGTTTGGGATGGTGCCGTGGTCGGTGTAGGGCGAGGCGAGGATGTCGGGGTTCTCGCGCTCCATTGAGACGTTGCGCGGACCCAGGATGGACGCACCCCATTCGCCGCGGATTGGTTGCGGTCCGTCGTCGATGGGTTTGAGATTTTGGATCACGGCTACCATGATTGGGCTCCCTTCATTTAGAGGTGCCGAAAGTCTGAGTTGGACGAGCATCAACGTTTGGGGCCAAGCGCAGGCCGTCCAACTGCCACCTCATTGCAGCAGATGCTGGATTGTTCCTTCGGCCCTAGAAAGTAAATTTACCGATTGCTCTTGGACGTGGGACCCGCCAGCCGCTGCCAACTGCTATCGGGTTTTCCGATGGGGCCCCAACAAGTTGCCGAGCTTCAGCGGGTTAGGAGATCGGACTCGAAAGCAACGACAAGGCAGCAGAGCCGTCACTGTTTTGGCTTGCCGGCAAGACGTAAAAGCCGCGCGGCAGTCCAGCCGAATTTCGGACCCGTGCCAGTTCCAGCCATGAGGGGTACCGCACCAAGGAGCGGCCAAGGTCGTCATCAGAATTGGCATGGAGCGCAGGATGCAGGCTCAGACCGATCTATGTGCAGATCAGGAACAACTGCGGCCTCTCCCAAAGCCGATTTAAAACAAAAGCAATCCATTCGGTAGCCAACTTCAGAAACCTCCCGGTAGGGCAGCGCTTGATCGGCGACCTAAAGCCAAATACCCTGCTGATGGGGCAAGTCTTAGTATTCCGAAATTTAGTCCGTATACATCGAGGTCAGATCGAAGTTTCTTATTTTAGATGAGACTGATATGCACCAGCTGATTCAAATAATTTCTGCGGGAAAATTCTGACGTAGAGACAGGGGTCTCCCAACTATTTTGTGATTTTGCTGCAATCTCTCTTGTTTTTGCTCCACTTTTAAGGAGAAGCTCATGGCCGATGTCAGAAAAGAAAGCGACAGCCTTGGCGTCGTAGAAGTGCCTGCGGATAAATTATGGGGCGCTCAAACGCAGCGCTCGCTCGAGCATTTCAGCATTGGCAGCGATTTGATTCCCCGCGAGATGATCGATGCCTATGCCATTTTGAAAAAGGCTGCGGCCATTGCCAACCACGCCGGTAGGCGGCTCGATGATCAGAAATGCAACTTGATCGTCCAAACCTGCGACGAAATCCTCGGCGGGCAGCACCATGACATGTTTCCGCTCCATGTTTGGATGACCGGCAGCGGCACCCAGTTCAACATGAACGTCAATGAGGTGATTTCAAACCGCTGCTGCCAGCTGGCAGGCACGCCGCTTGGGAGCAAGACGCCGGTTCATCCCAACGATGACGTGAATATGGCGCAATCCTCAAACGACACGTTTCCTTCTGTAATGAACATCGCCGCGGCGGTTAACGTGAAGCGGCGCCTGATCCCGGCCGTTGCTGCTTTGCGCGATGCCATCAGCGCCAAAGCGAAGGCCTGGGATAACATCGTGAAGATTGGCCGGACGCATATGCAGGATGCCACGCCCCTCACCTTGGGCCAGGAATGGTCGGGATATGCGGCGATCTTATCGGACGATCTGGAGCGGCTCGAAACAGCGTTGCAAGGTGTGTACCGCTTGGCGCTTGGCGGTACGGCAGTGGGAACGGGCATTGATTCGGCGCCGGGCTTTGCAGAAGCGGCCGACGCTGAGATTGCCAAGCTCACCGGGCTGCCCTTTGTCAGCGCCCCGAATAAATTCGCCGTACAAGGCGCCCATGACGCGCTCGTGCAGCTGTCTGGGACTCTGCGCACGCTTGCGGTGTCGCTTTACAAGATCGCCAACGACATCCGGCTCATGTCGTGCGGGCCGCGCGCTGGTATCCATGAACTTTTAATCCCTGAGAACGAGCCGGGCTCATCGATCATGCCGGGCAAGGTCAACCCGACGCAGTGCGAGGCACTAACCATGATCGCGGTCCAGGTGATGGCAAATGACGTCGCCGCGGGTTTTGGGGGTGCGGGCGGCTATCTCGAAATGAATGTCTATAAGCCGCTTATGATTTTCAACATCACCCACTCAATCACGATCATGAGCGATGGCTGCGTCAACTTCCGGAAGTTCCTGGTCGAGGGCACCAAGCCCAACGAGAAGAAGATACATGAATATGTGGAGCGCTCGCTGATGCTGGTGACGGCGCTTTCGCCCGTCATCGGCTATGATAAAGCCTCGAAAATTGCCCATTATGCGATGGACAAGGACCTGACGCTCAAGGAAGCGGCTTTGCAGCTCGGCTTCGTCAGCGAGGCGGAATTCGACCGGGTTGTGGATCCGGCGAAGATGGTCCATCCCTACGTTGCCAAGGCAAGCTGACGGAACTCGCAGAATGGGGGGAGAAAGATGCACTGAAAGGAGACGACATGCCCAAGCGTGGAATCGAAGTACTCCGGGACCCCTCACTCAATAAGTCAACAGCCTTTACCGAGGAAGAGAAGCAAGTTCTCGGGCTCGTCGGTTTGGTTCCCGACGTGACCGAGAGCGAAGACCTGCAATTAAGCCGGGTGATGATGCAGCTCGGACATAAGGCAACCGATCTCGACCGTTATATCTACCTCGTTAATCTGCTCGATCATAATGAGACACTCTTCTACCGGACGGTCATGTCCGATCCGGCCCGGTTCCTTCCAATCGTCTATGACCCGACAATCGGCGAGGCATGCCTCAAATTTGGGCATATCTACAGGCAGCCACGCGGCATGTACCTCTCAATAACCCGGCGAGGCAGGGTCAAGGATGTCTTGAAGAACTGGCCGGAAAGGGACGTGCGCTTCATATGTGTCACCGATGGCGGACGTATTCTCGGCCTCGGCGACCTTGGCGCGAACGGCGCCGGCATTCCCATCGGCAAATTGGAGCTCTACACGGCCTGTGCTGGTGTTCCTCCGCACTATCTTTTGCCCATGTATCTCGATGCCGGCACCAACAATGAGCAATATCTGCGAGATCCCCTTTACTTGGGCTTGCGCCGGACCCGCCCGAAGACGGAGGAACTTTATTCCTTCGTGGACGAGTTCGTCGAAGCAGTGCAGGAGGTCTTCCCCAAGTGTTGCATTCACTTCGAGGATTGGACAGGTTCCGACGCTGTCCATCTGCTTGAGCGGTACCGGGACAGATACTGCGTCTATAACGACGACGTGCAGGGCACGGCAGGAATCGTCCTCGCGGGCATGATCAATGCGGCCAGAATCAAAGGCACCAAGCTCAGCGGCGAGAAGTATCTTTTCTTAGGCGCTGGCTCTGCGGGGATAGGCCTTGCCAACCTGCTGTGCTCAGCGATGACCAAAGAGGGACTGACCCTGCAGCAGGCGCAATCGCGCGTTTACATGTTCGACATCAATGGCCTATTGGAGCCAAGCCGCAAGGACCTGTTCGACTTCCAGAAGCCTTACGTTCATAAACATGCCCCAACGCACGACTTTGTGGCGGCGATCGAGAGCATCAAGCCGACAACCATCATCGGCGTTAGCACAGTTGGCGGCGCGTTCACGAAAGAGGTCATCGAGGCCATGTCGCGAATCAATGAGCGCCCAGTGATCATGGCGCTTTCGAACCCGACAGAGCGCGCCGAATGCACGCCCGAGCAAGCTTATACCTGGTCGAAGGGAAAAGCGATCTATGCCGCGGGCGTCCAGTTCCCGCCCGTCCAATACAACGGGCAAACGTTCTTGCCCGGTCAGGCCAACAATTTCTACATCTTCCCGGCAATTGGCATGGCGGTCTTCGCGACACAGGCGTCCCGGATCACCGACGACATGTTCATCGAGTCTGCACACGCCGTTGCCGATCAGGTACCTGATAATCTCTTGAAACAGGGTCTCCTTTATCCGCTTCAGTCGAACATATTGGAGACCGAGATTCAGACTGCTGCAAGGATAGCAAAGCTTGTCTTTGATGCCGGATTGGCGCGCGTCAAGCGGCCGCCTGACCTGCTCGCGTTCATTCGCCGCCACGTTTACAAGCCGGAATATCACCCGGCGATCCCGGCAAAGAAGGCAGCTGAATAGCTGTTTGAGCAGGGACGAGGCTCCTTGCCGAAGACGGCCGCGAGGAGCTTGCTGTTGGCCACGCGAGTGACGTCCTGAACCTGTTTAAGGGCTTATTCATGAAAACGGCAGTCTTCAGCACAAAGGCGTATGATCGCCAGTTTTTCGAGACGACCGCCCGGACCAAGCCGACGATAGTGGAGTGAGTCCGGATTGGCAGGCGTGCCGATATTATTTGGCGTGAAGCCGGTAAAGAATGGCTTTTCGCTCGACCTGCCATCGCACTGGCAACTTTGTGGTTAACACACCCGGACCGCCAAGAAATTTACCTCGGCATTGTATCGTGAGCTCAAGATGGAGCCACGAATACTTCAATGGGGACAGGGTGAACTATAACATAGCTTCAGTAGTTCCGGTCATGCTCGACGGGTTGGCCTAAACCGTCCGAATCCCCGGCACGGGCCATTAGCGTGCATTTGCCTGGCTTTTCCGGGGTGAGCCAATCGAATCTCCAACGCCGCCAGGCGTACCGCCGCACCGGGTCCAGAAATTCTGCCTTGGCCCAGGTTCGGCCACCGTTGGTGCTCACTTCGATCTCTGCGACGTCGGTCTCGCCTGCCCACGCAGCGCCACAAACCTTATAAACTTGATTGGGGGGCAGGGTTTCGTAGAAGGAGGGCCGCGCGATTTGGGATTTGAGCTTGATTTCTGCTAGCGGACGCCGAACAGGCTTACCGTCCAACGAAGCCCAGTAGGCGTAGTCCGAAGACTGCCAGTAACCGTTAAACGGCTCGTTTACAGCCTGAATGTGCCTCAGCCACTTGACCGAAGCCATACCATAATGACCAGGCACGATTGCGCGGACCGGAAATCCGTGATTGCGCGGAAGTTCGCGGCCATTTATCTCGTAGGCAATCAAGACTTCCGGCTGCAGTGCCTTGGCTCGCGGTAAGCTCCGGGCATAGGAGATCGGGTCGGGAGGGACAGGGGGTTCTGCGGGCGTGCCGCGATCCGCTCCCTCAAGCACGATCTCACAGGCATCTTCTCTGAGGCCAGCACGCTCCAACAGCGCGCGCAAGGGAACGCCTGTCCATTCTGCCGTGCTCACTGCTCCAAGTTCCCACTGCGCTCCCGGGAACTGCGGGACGAGAAAGACCCGGTTATTGCCCGCACATTCTAGGGTCGCGATCCGCTTTTCGGATGGCAGGCGCCGTAGCTCATCCAAGCTCAATGCAAGGGACTGCCTAACCGCGCCATCGATCTGCAGCTTGTAGGAGCCGGGGTCCAAGTCTGGCGCAGGAAAATGACTGCGTATGTAGAAGAGCTCCGGTGGAGTTAGATAGGAGTCGATCTTTTCGAAGGGGGACTCAAAATTGGCTGGCTCCATCTGCCGGATGGTTAGACCTGCCGAAGTCCGGGGAGCTTCACTGCTGTGGCTAGTTAAGTTTTCCATACCGTGCTCCTATGTACAGTTGTAGCGGGCAGCATAGGGGAAAACGTCGAAGATATTGGGTAGGGTATCCTTGGCGTTCCTTTGATCGGGAGCGCGTGGGTTTGACCTCGGCCCGGTTTTAGCAGCAGGCGCGCGGCCCGAAGAGGGTATAATACGCCTACGGCGGCCTACCTGCCGCAAGAGCAGGCTGATGACGCAATGCCTCTCGCCGCTTCTTGTTCCGCTACCCCACATCCTAATGAAGCGACAGGCCCCAATTCTTTAGAAATAGTCCGGCCCCCAAAAGAACGAAACACCAAAGTTATCGGCGTAGGTTCATGCCTAGGAGGCACCTGCAGCCAAAACGCAACCACTCTATTCACGCCGAGCAGGAGGGGGCAGAGACATAGGATTGGAAGTGATTGAAGCTCATTGCAACGGCCAAGGCTTTTTGCAAGGGGGCGTGATTGCCGCACTCGCAAACAATGCGATGTGTGTGTCGGCCACAATAAGAGCACAAGTGAATTTGGAGCTGTGACTGTTAATCTCGCGATTGACTATGTTTCCAGCGCGCATTGCGGCCAATGGAGAGAAGTCAATGTCTGAAAAAGGGCGATCCAAAAGGGCGAGGTGCGCCAAAATTATCCCGAAGCCGCGACGCCCGCTCCGCCCCCAATAAGAGAAGTTTCCGCTAGTAAGCGAGAGGTCCGGATTCGGCCTAAAACGCCAGTTGGGATACAATCTTTGTCTCAGCGGCCTAGGCGGAGGGCGGAATACTGTGAGCATTTTGCTCATCGGGTTGAGGCCATTTCTGTAGAGCGGCCTCGCCTACCTCTGAGAGAGTATAGACGCCGCGGCCGGTGCGCTTAAACCAGCCATAGACGTTACGATGCAGAATTTTTGGCGCGTCCGGGATCGAGGGCTTCAAATCCCGCGGGCGCTGAAAACCAGCTCGGACCTTGGCCGCGCAGGCCAAGGCCTCCTGGCGGTAGGCCGTCATGATGGGAGCGCGAGCGCCGCCACCGGGCATGGGATCGCCGCGCCTTTTGAGGTGCTCCTCGACGATGCGTGAGCGGCGCCGATGATTGCGGCGCGGCATCGGTCCTTCGGGACTGGCGATAATGTTTACGGTGCCAGCCTCGGATACCGCCAGCAAGCCAAACCCCAGCCGCCGGCAAAGCTTGCGAACACGCGCATCGCGTTCGCGTCCGCTTCGACGCGAGCTTCTCACAGCCAGCCAGACTTCATCGCAAACATCCGCCCGGTCGACGCCTTGAAGGACGAGATCGAGGTTAAAGGTAAGCTTTAGTTCGCCAATCACGACAACGGGCGGGCTGCCCTCCGCAAGGCCGACAAGATCGCAACCGCTAATCTCCCCTTTAACATGGAAGCCGAGACTTTCCAGGAACTGTTTGACCGGCGCATAGAGGCTCGTTTCCATTTTGATATCAGAGCTGAATAGGTTAGCTGCGCACACCCTTTGAGTGTTCGGCTCTGGTTGCAAGCTGAAACTATGGGAGATCGAGACACCTGTTTCTCGGCAACTTGGGTCATCGAGGGACCTTTTGCTGTTTCTCCGGGGAAATCAGGCCCTGCTCGAATCTGAGGTGAGGCTGGCGTTGGCGGCGATCGTTTATATGCGAGGGCTTTGCACGCATATCGAGCGTAAACGCACTATTTGGCTCTAACCTCGATCGCGGTGCTCCTATATAAATCGAGTCAATTTCAGCACAGGATTTCGTTTGATGATGCTCGCCAAAAAAATGGCATTCGCAAAAGGCACCTCGCGAGATCTATAGTTTTGTTTTCAACATAGGGAAATCCTGTGGCTGACTCCTCCTCCCTCGAAACTCTCGAAACCCCCTGCCTTGTTCTCGATGAGCATAGGATGCTCCAAAACGCGCACGCGCTGCGCGAAAGGCTAAAGCCCTTTCCAGTGCGGCTCCGTCCGCACTTCAAGACGCTAAATGTATCGAGGTTTTGAAGGTCATGCTGGGCAGCGAGCAAGGCCCGGCAACCGTCTCCACACTCAAGGAAGCCGAATATCTCCTCGATCACGGGATCACGGACATTCTATACGCGGTGGGCCTCGCCCCGAACAAACTCGATCATGTTTTCAATCTGCGCAAACGCGGCGCGCAGCTGACCGTTATCCTCGACAACGCGGAAATTGCGGCGCTGGCGGCGGTAAAAGCCAATGCCGAGGGCGATCCTTTGCCCGTGCTGCTCGAGATTGACAGCGATGGACACCGCTCCGGAATTTCGCCCGCCGGGCCCGAAATCGTTCGCATTGGGCGCATTCTCTCCGATGGGGGAGCGCAGCTTGCCGGCGTCATGACACATGGTGGAAGCTCATATGATGTCCCAGGCGAGGCGCCAATAATTGCGGCAGCGGAACGGGAGCGGCTTGCCGTGGTGACGGCGGCAGAAACGCTGCGCGCGGCCGGATTGCCTTGCCCCATTGTGAGCGCTGGTTCAACGCCAACCGCGCATTTCGCGAGTAATCTAAGTGGCATCACGGAAATTCATGCGGGCGTCTATATTTTCTTCGATCTCGTCATGGCGGGTCTCGGCGTTTGCCACGGCGAGGACATCGCAATAAGCGTGCTGGCGACAGTGATCGGCCATCAACAGAGCCGCGGCTGGACGATCGTTGACGCGGGCTGGATGGCCGTGTCCCGTGACCGCGGCACCGCGCGCCAGCCCGTTGATCAGTACTACGGTGTTGTCTGCGACATCGATGGCAGGCCCTATCCTGACCTTGTAATGCTGCAGACCAATCAAGAGCATGGCATTCTGGCGGCCAGGCCAGGCAGCATTCACAGTGCGCCTTATCTGCCCGTCGGTACTATGGTCCGGATTCTACCGAACCACGCTTGTGCCACGGCGGCCCAGCATGACCATTACGTAGTGGTAAGCGGCAGTCGCGCTATTCAGTCCGTCTGGCCGCGATTTAACGGCTGGTAAGGTGACCTGGGCCGGGTTCCTGACTGCTGCAAACGCGAAGGGTCCCTGGCAAAGAGGTGCGGCCCACTTTTCGGGGTTCGCCATGTTCGCCAACGCAGATGACGGTATTTCATCGTCTATCAGCTCGCGCTAATGCCAGTAGCGTGCGGCGATTTCACGGATTTGCGGCTCGGTGAGCGAAGATAGATCGGCATCGGCGAAAGCGGACACGCGCTGGAGCAGGGCTTTGTGATGCTCGGCCAAGTAGTCTCTAAAAAACTGCATGGCGCTGCTCTTGCCCGCCGCATCTCCGATCACAATGGCTTGCGGCGCATTTTCCAGCGCCTTCACTAGCTCCTTGTAAAACTCGTAATCCTCGGGCGCACGCTGGCCGGTGTAGGACGCCTCTTTCCGGTGGGCGAGATGATGCCGGAAATGATGAGGATCGTGGGGTTGGAGCTTGTTGCGCTCCTCGACAGGGGCATTGGTTGCCGCCTGCTGCCAAAGCGTTGCCTCATGATGGTCGAGAACGATGATGAGGCCGGGTTGATCGAAAGCTTCAGGCTCCGGCGCAATAAGGTTGCGATGGCCCGGTGTTATGTCCAGCCCTTCAAGAAAATGGCGAAGTAGCACAATCTGATCCTTATCGATCTGCTTTTCATTTGTGTGCTTGAGGGTTAAGCGATGCCCGGCGACATCGACATGCAGATCGCCATTGCGGCGATGTTCCACGCTGCCGAAGCGCTGAAGCAGCGTCAGGACATCACTCCAGTGCAGATTCGCGGGGATCGGGTGGGCAAAGAGTGCTGTCAGGGTTTTCGCGGATTTGCCAATCGCTTCGGCCATGATGTTGATCCTTGCTCTGTTGCGTGGGTCCGGGAGAGTGTCTGCAGCTTCGAGAACGGCCTTGCTAAGGAGGCGGCCCTTTTGTGATGTCCCCTATTGAGGGCTGGCGCATGGCAGCCAGGCCTCGTGCCGGCGAAAATCAGCCCCGTTGCGCCTTCTGGACCGCGTCGCCGATCAGTTTGTGCAGCTCTTGCATTTGCGAGGCGAAGGCCTGCATCTGGTCTTGGACAAACCGCGTCTGAAGGGTCAAAATTTCTTGTATGTCCCTCGACTTGGATATCTTGTCGGTGAGTGCGAAAGCAGCATCGGCATTCTTCTTGGCCATTTCCACAGCGCGGTTTTGGACTTCCTTGAAGCCACCGGCTCCGGAGCTTGCCGGGACCGCGCCCATCCAAGCGCTCATGGATTTGGTCATAAGATCTGCGAGCTGCTCATAGGCGGCATACGCCTGTTTCAAGTTCTGTTCAGTCAGATCGCGCATTTGCTGCGGGATTTCGAATGGGTTATCGGCCATAAAACCTCCTGAACTGGGGCTGAAATAGAGCTGTAACTAGGCTCGTATTTTAAATGAAACGCTTTTTCCTGACGATGTCCGTTTTTAGTTCCGAGCGAGGTTGGCTAATTTTCCGTTTTTATCGTGCGGGTTATAAAGACCGTGGAGGGTCGGGAGCGGGATGGGCTTGATTTTTGGGCGCAGCCGCTTGACCCCAAGAAGCGGAGATACTGAAACGAAGCGGGTATGACAAGTTAGCGATTTCGCCACGCCCAAAGGGTAATCAACGCTCCCACGATTGCGACGAGATAGTCGGCGACAGGCACGGGAGTGAGGCCCGCCGCAACGCCAACATGAAAGCCAAGAAAGGCTCCCGCGATGCCGACCAGGGCCGCGGTGAGGTCGCTGGCGCGCGTCCCGAACCAGCCACGCCCATAGCGAGTAACAGCCAACCCGGCAATAATGCCGATAAGTGTCACAACGATGAGGATTTGCAAGGCAGTGGTCATTTTGGGCTCTCCGTTGCGGTGAGAGGCGTCAGGTTCAGGCGCGTCTTGCAAAGCTTGCGCAGATTCTCGGAGATGCGAAAAGCCAAAGCAAGCTTGGTCGACGGAACACGCTCACGTTGAGTTGCCGGTAGGCATCGGCGCAGATGTTGGCAGGCGACACACCTCGACCGTTCGCCTGCCTTTGCGAGGCAATCATGCAGACAAGTTAGCGGTAGCTTATGCTATGGCGCGGCAATCGCATGAGCAAAGATCGGTTCATGCCGGCACCTGCCATTGCCGCATAAGATTGTGGCTACCCATATGCACACTGCGGATGGCTAATTGAATTCAATCCAGCTGCCTTGGTGCCAATAGCCGCGCCCTTCGTGCTCCCGCCAGCGATATCTGTCACGCTCGTTATCACCCCATTTCCAATTGTCGGGATGTACTGTAACCCCGAAATCGGGGTGGTAATTATGCCGCTCTTTCACGTGCCAGCAATCACCTTCGCGATTGCAAGCAACGTCGGCCGATGCTGCAGTTGCAGTCAACGCCAAGGCGCATGTGGCGCCGACGGCGGCGGCGATAAAACCCTTCATAGATACACTCCTTTGCAGATTATTATGGCTCTTGCATCCTGAATAGCGCTTTTGCTTACAGGCGATGCACTAACCTGGATAGATCGAGCAAGCGCACCCGTCGGCGATGCTATCTGCCACAGGGTGCTGTGCCTTGCCAATCCTTGACAAACCTTCGAGGATTGGAAGCTTAAGGTCGAGACTCGGAATCTACTTACGAGCTGCAGTGCGCTCCTTAACAGGCAGTGCTATCATCCACGGAACACAAACGCGTTTGCATTAGAGAATTCATTTCGGGGGTCAGCCTCGAGAGAAATCTTAAATTAGATAGATTTATCGCCAGCATCCCCGCCGGACGCCCACATTCGCCCGAGAAGGGTCGATTCCGGAAAGTTTCGCGACGAGCATACCTAGGCGGCTGAACCTCCGGAAACAGACATCATCGAAGGCGCGTATTCGGCATCGGCTCGCTGCGAGAACACCTCGCTAATTCATGGCTGCATACAACTTCGCAAAGGTGCTGAAAACGGCTCCGAGGCCTAACTCCAATGCTGGACAGAAAAGTCGGATCAGGTCAGGCTCGATCCTATCCAGCGCATGCTGGGACTAAACCGCTAGTCTCTGCTTTGCCTACATCGTATGGAGGTACACGCTGTTGGGCCTGGTAGATGTGCTGGGTATGCATTGACTTCAAAGTGTCATGGGGAAATCGCTTAGGCGCCGATTCAAGGCCAATGATGGCTGGTATGATTTACTGCCGTCTCAATTGGCAACCGAACATATCAAGTGGGAGAACTGTAACCGCATCGTGCGTGCCGTTGAAGCAGGAGCCGGCCGTAAGGAGATCGCGGCGATCATGGGCGTCACGCGGGTCCGGATCAACCAAATGTACCGGATAGGGAAGCGGCAGAGAAGATCCGGCCTCCAATCGCCGCTCGAGCGCTACTTAGACAATCGCGACTAATGCAGTCGTTGTTCTGGCCGTCTTGCGCCTTGAAGGTGCTTCCGACCTTCTAAAAGGGAGTGTTCACCTCAGGACGATTAGGAGAGGGTTGGCGGACAAAAAAAGGCCGCCCGAAGGCGGCCATCATTCCCCCTCAGAGAGTATGCTATTTCAGAGGTTCGTAACCGCGATTGAAGTGGTAGTTCAAGCCAACGCGGACGGTGTTGTATTCGTGATTGAAATCTGCTGTGACCCCATTGAGGGCTAAGCTGTCGTCGTCGAGATTGATGTATTGGTATTCGACCTTGCCGGACCAAGCCGGGGTGAAAGCATATTCCAACCCGCCGCCGACCGCGTAACCAGTGGCAGTCCTGTCGCTTGCCACCGTGGTCCCGCCTACATTCAGCTTGTCTTGGACGCCACCGAAGGCAAAGCCGGCCGTCCCGTAGAGCAAAGCCGAACCCCAGGCATAGCCAAGGCGACCGCGAACTGTGCCGAACCAGTCGAGAGCATTCTTAGCCGTGGCGCTGCCGAGCGTGTTGCTTATCGTTCCCGAACCCTCGATACCGGAACCTTGGATGTCGGCCTCAATGCCGAAAACGAAGTTGCCTGTAACCGGTCCGTCTTTGAATCCACCGCCGCTAAGAGGTTGCCAATTGTAACCGATCTGGCCGCCTCCGAAGCCGCCCTCTGAGGAGAAGCTCGTGCGATCGTCTCCGAGGCTGTTCCTGTCACAATAATTGGTGCCATGACAAGCCACCTGCGAGTCACCACCCCAGCCATAACCGCCATTAATACCAGCATAGAAGCCGGTCCAGGTCGCAACCGGAACGGGGGCATCCTTATAACCGCCCGATAGTGGCGGGGCCACGTACATATCAGCCGCATTCGCAGCCGAAGCTAGAGCGAGACAGCCGACAGCACCCAACAACAAACGACGCATAGAAAGCCTCCCCCTTGAGGAAAATCCTATTTCAGTTCCTACGACTGACCTGGGGGAGGACCAACTAATACCGAATCCGACTGATTGAGTCGCCGCGCGCATGGGATTCCGCTCGGGATTCGAAGCAGTTATATGGAAGGGTCATGATTCGTTTGCGGGGGCAAGATCATGACGGCGATAGCATCGCATT
>JBAUNL010000080.1:0-10318 GCA_049579205.1 Rhodomicrobium sp.
TTGGGGCCAACTGCCCTGATCGATCCGCCGTCAACAAGCACATCGGCGCGGAATGATTGATCGGCATTCACTACGGTGCCGCCGCGGATCAGGATAGGCATTGCCCCTCCAACTCTTTCGTAGGCTGTAACTTCGGAAGCGTAACGGCTGCTTGATCGCTTGGTCAAGATTCTCGAGAGTTGACTAAGGAACCTGGTTTTGAATCCCATCCGGGGTTTAGACCTTTTCCTGTTTGATGCCGCAGCCCTTGAGTATGATCGACTTTATGGTTTCTTCCGCCGTCTGAAAGACTTTGTCATTCAGACGGTCCTTCGCAAGCACCGCTGCGATCTGGGCCGCGAAATCGGCATAGGTCTGCGTCATGGCCCATAGCATGACCATGAGATGGGCCGGGTCCACGCGGTCCATGCGGCCCTCCTCCGCCCATTTGGCGAGCACTTTTCCTTTTTCCCGCACCTCCTGGCGGAGGCGTCCTTTCAGGAAATCCGAGACGTTACGGCCGCCCCCAATGATCTCGATTGCCCAGACACGTGAGGATTCCGGCCAATCCCGGGATGCGCGGACTTTCCTCTCGATATATTCGCCTAGGGCTTGAGCCGGCTCGGCATCGGGGCGAATGACGTCGAGAGCATCCAGCCAGACTTCGAGAATGTTCGCGATCAGCCGGTCGTAGAGTTGTTGCTTGGTTCCGAAGTAATAATGAACATTCGGTTTCGGGACTCCGGCGCGCGCCGCTATTTCGGCCGTTGTCGCGCCGTCGAAACCCTTTTCGGCAAATACGGCCTCAGCCGCCTTCAATATCTTCGTTTGGTTCCGCTCGCGAACGGAGCCAGCAATGCGTTCAACTCTTTTGGCCTTTAACGGAACGGCCTTTCTTTTCGACCTTTTGGGAGTGCTGATCGCGGTTGCCTGTTTTAAGGTCACTTGGGCATTTTTTATGCTCTTCATGGCGCTTGGACTGCGAGTATCGGGCATAAGTTTACGAATCTTGAAAACATCTTGACCGATCGCCTAACCGTATGATCTGCTAAAGCTGACCAAACGATCAGATTTGCTATCATTTTCGAGCGCAGTTTTTGCGGTGGGATAGCGGGTATGAGATTCATGCGCGTTTTCGGAACGTCAACTGCTGAAGAAGGTGATGGGCAAGTCCGGCAAGGGTCAAGTGGAGCTTCTTCAGGCCCTGATATTGCTGCCGGCCGCCTGCCTTTAGAACAGTATCAGAAGAACTTCAACGATTTGGTGCCTGCGCTTGATCGCAAGGCCGCTCTGGCCGAAGCCAACCGGTGCTACTTCTGTTATGACGCGCCCTGTATCGAGGCATGTCCCACTGGCATCGACATCCCCGGTTTCATCAGAAAAATCGCCACTGACAATGTTCGGGGCTCCGCAGTCCGTATTTTGGAGGCGAATATCTTCGGTGGCTCTTGCGCCCGGGTTTGCCCCACGGAAATCCTATGCGAGCAGGCTTGCGTCCGTACCACCCAGGAGAACAAGCCTGTATTGATCGGGCTTCTTCAGCGCTATGCGACCGACCACTTGTTCGAGTCCGGCGAGCATCCCTTCACCCGACGGGCTGACACCGGCAAACGCATTGCAGTCGCTGGAGCCGGTCCTGCGGGATTGGCCTGCGCCCATCGCCTCGCCATGCTCGGGCACAGCGTGGCGGTGTTCGAAAGCAAGCCCAGCGCAGGCGGCCTGAATGAATATGGAGTCGCGCAATACAAGCTGCCGAATGATTTCGCGAGCAAGGAAGTCGATTGGCTCCTGAAAATTGGGGGCATAGAAATCCGTTATGAACAGGCCTTGGGGAAGACGGTCACACTCGCTGAACTGCGGAAAAATTTCGATGCGGTGTTCCTTGGCATGGGGCTGACTGGCGTGAAAGCCCTTGAAACAGAAGGTGAGTCCCTTGCCGGTGTGATGAATGCGGTCGATTACATAGCCGAACTCCGTCAGGCCAAAGACTTTTCCAAATTGGCCGTGGGCAGACGCGTCGTGGTTATTGGCGGCGGCAATACAGCGATCGACATTGCAATCCAGACAAAGCTGCTCGGCGCAGAGGATGTAACCATTGTGTACAGGCGCGGGCCGGAAGCCATGGGCGCCACCCATCACGAGCAAGACCTTGCTCAAACCAAAGGTGTGAAGATCAAGCATTGGGCGCGCCCGCTAAAGCTCATTGGCAGCGGTGGTCATGTCAGTGAAGCGGTTTTCGAATACACCAAGCTCGATGAAAAAGGGCAGGTGGGGGGAACGGGGGAAACATTCGCCTTGCCCGCCGATATGGTTTTCAAAGCCATCGGCCAAAGCTTCATTGCCGATCCCGTCACCGAAAACGGTCACAGCCTGCTTGAGGTTAAAGGCGGGAAAATCGCCGTTGATGCCGAGGGCAAGACCTCACTCGGCAAGGTTTGGGCTGGCGGCGATTGCACACCCGGCGATGATCTAACTGTTTCGGCCGTTCAGAATGGAAAGATCGCGGCGCTTTCCATCGACCGGGCACTTCGCGCCTAGAAAGGGCCAGCGCCATGGCGGACCTCACCAGCACTTTCGCTGGAATAAAATCACCAAACCCGTTTTGGCTGGCCTCGGCACCGCCAACGGACAAAGCCTATAACGTCGTTCGCGCCTTCAAGGCCGGATGGGGCGGGGTTGTTTGGAAGACGCTGGGAGAAGATCCTCCCATCGTGAACACGGCCTCGCGCTACGGGGCTGTCTCCTATAAAGGCAACCGCGTCGCGGGCTTCAGCAATATCGAGCTGATTACCGATAGGCCCCTCGAACTCAACTTGCAGGAAATCAAGCAGGTCAAGCGCGACTGGCCGGACCATGCCGTCGTGGTTTCCCTGATGGTGCCCTGTGAAGAGGAACCCTGGAAAAAGATCCTCCACGAGGTGGAGCAAACTGGCGCGGACGGAGTCGAGCTTAATTTCGGATGCCCCCATGGCATGTCGGAACGCGGCATGGGTTCCGCGGTTGGGCAGGTTCCAGAATATGTCGAAATGGTTGTTCGCTGGTGCAAGCAGCATTCCCGGCTGCCGGTCATTGTAAAGCTCACCCCAAACGTTACAAACATCCTTGGCCCCGCGCGCGCTTCAGTTCGCGGCGGTGCCGATGCCGTGAGCCTTATCAACACTGTGAATTCGATCACTGCCGTCGATCTCGACAACATGGTGCCGGAGCCCGTCGTAGACGGGAAGGGCACGCATGCCGGCTATTCCGGACCAGCCATAAAGCCGATTGCGCTTGCCATGGTGGCCGAGATCGCGCGCGATCCCGAGTGCAAGGGCATTCCAATCTCGGGGATTGGCGGGATCGAAAGTTGGAGAGACGCGGCCGAATTCATGGCTCTCGGCGCAGGCACGGTTCAGGTCTGTACGGCGGCCATGCACTACGGATTCAAGATCGTCGATGACATGGCGGATGGGCTGAAGAACTGGATGGACGCCAAGGGTTATCCGGCTTTAAGCGCGTTCAAGGGCAAAGCAGTTCCCAACGTCACCGACTGGCAATATCTGAATCTGAATTACAAAACCATCGCCGCGATCAATCAGGACCTCTGCATCAAATGCGGCCTATGTCACATCTCGTGCGAGGATACTTCGCACCAGGCCATCGCCGCACTGCGCGCGAATGGGCAAAGGCGATATGAGGTAATCGAGAAAGAATGCGTGGGGTGCAATCTTTGCATGCATGTCTGCCCCGTGCCGGATTGCATCACTATGAAGGAGGTCAGCTCAGGCCGTCCGTACGAAAACTGGATGCATCATCCGAATAATCCGATCAGACAGCAGGCAGCGGAGTAGCAAAAGCGCGGCCCGCCGCTCCCTGGGGTTGCAATGGAGGCTTGGCCGGATATGGTGCTTGAATGCTGAGCAATATCACGATCAATCAAGGGCGGCTGTGGGACAGCATCATGGAGATGGCCAAAATCGGGGCCACTGCCAAGGGCGGCTGCAACCGCCTCGCCCTCACTGATCTCGACCGCGAAGCGCGGGAGCTCTTCATTTCGTGGTGCAAGGACGCCGGCTGCTCGATCACCATCGACAGAATGGGGAACATTTTCGCGCGCCGGCCCGGCAGGAACAGCGCCCTCGATCCGGTCGCTTTCGGAAGCCATCTTGATACTCAGCCCACCGGCGGGAAGTTCGACGGCGTATTCGGCGTGCTGGCCGGACTCGAAGTCGTCAGGACTTTGAACGACCACTCTTATGAAACCGATGCTCCCTTGGAGATCGTAGTCTGGACAAATGAAGAGGGTTCGCGTTTCGCACCGGCGATGATTGCATCAGGTGTGTTTGCGGGCGTGTTCAGCGAAGAGTACGGAATGAGCCGCGCAGACCTCGACGGCAAGACCATCGGCGAGGAGTTGAACCGGATCGGCTATCGTGGCGAGGCCCCCTGTGGAGGGCGCCCATTCAAGGCTCTCTTTGAAGCTCATATTGAGCAGGGGCCAATCCTCGAAGCCGAGAACAAAACCATCGGCGCCGTCACCGGCATTCAAGGCATCCGCTGGTTCGAATGCACCGTCACCGGCAATGAGAGCCATGCCGGCACCACGCCAATGACCATGCGCCGGGACGCGCTGCTTGGCGTGGCGCGCATCGTCGATGAGATCAACCTGATCGCGAAAGCGCACGCACCTGATGCGGTTTCGACCGTGGGACTGCTTCAGGTTCATCCCAATTCGCGCAATGTCATACCAGGGTCGGTCTTCTTCACCGTCGATCTGCGTCATGCGGATGCGGATGTGCTGAGGGAAATGGCAGATGAGCTTCAGGAGGCCGTGAACCGAGTCACCTCCGAGCTGTCGCTGACGCATGATCTGCATGAAATCTGGTACAGCCCGCCTGCCCCTTTCGATAAATCCTGCATCGAGTCGGTGCGGCGGGCTGCGGAGGAGGCGGGCTATGCGTATCGCGACATCGTCTCGGGCGCCGGTCACGACGCGGGCAACATTAGCAAGGTTGCGCCGACGGCCATGATCTTCGTGCCTTGTGCGGGCGGCATCAGTCACAACGAAAGCGAGAGCGCAACCCCGGAAGACCTCGCCGCCGGCTGCAACGTGCTGCTGCGCGCGGTACTCACCCATGCTTCGGCATAGAAAATGCTTTGGCGTGAGGTGGTGAACGCAGCAACAAATAGACAAGAGACTCCGGGGCTAAGCGCTTGGAAGCGATGATCGATGTGAGGTCCGAGCATGAGCATCCGCCTGCGAAGGCAGCAGTGCTTGTGCCGACCGCCATCGAAATTGCCGGTCTCGATCTCGTCTTCGAAACCTCAGATTCTCCCGTCCACGCGCTCGCTGATGTTACTCTCACGATCGGCAAGGGCGACTTCGTTTCACTGATCGGCCCTTCAGGGTGCGGCAAGACCACGCTAATGCGTGTGATCGCAGACCTTCAGAAGCCTACTTCCGGAACAGTCAAGGTCGATGGCCTAAGCCCTGAGGAAGCGCGTCTCAAGCGGGCCTATGGCTATATCTTCCAAGCTCCTGCCCTCTATCCCTGGCGCACCGTCGAAAGCAATGTGACGCTGCCACTCGAGATCATGGGGATGCCCAAGCCCGAACGCCTTCAGCGCGCAAAACGGGTTATCGATCTCGTCAATCTGACAGGGTTCGAAAAGAAATTTCCGTGGCAGCTTTCCGGCGGAATGCAGCAGAGAGTTTCCATCGCCCGCGCGCTGTCGTTCGACCCCGACATTCTATTGATGGATGAGCCTTTCGGAGCCTTGGACGAGATCCTTCGCGACCATCTGAATGAGCAGCTTCTCAGGCTTTGGGCGCGCACTGCAAAGACGGTTGCATTTGTCACACATTCGATCCCGGAAGCGGTCTTTCTGTCGACAAAGATCGTCGTCATGAGCCCTAGGCCTGGGCGTATTATTGACATCATCGACTCAACACTTCCGGCAAATCGCACGCTCGATGTCCGCGAGACACCGGAATTCATCAAAATTGCAAAGCGGGTTCGCGATGGTCTGCGTGCCGCTCACAGCTACGACGAGTGAGCTGAGACGATGGGCCCGCTGTTGCGTGAACAATTCAATGCGATCAAGCGAGGCTCGCTTTTACCCGTCTTGAGCATCGCCGTAGTGGCCTCCATCCTCTGGTACATCGCCGCTGTTTTCATGAATGCTCAGGTCCTGCAATCGGGTTACGAACGCGAAGAACGGTCTGTCTCTTTCTCTGAGCTGGTTAGCGATGCGTGGTCAATGGACCGGCCCGTTCTGCCAGCCCCACATCAAATTGTGGAAGAGCTGAATACGAGCGTCCTCAGCCGTCCTGTAAGCTCCCCCCGGAGCCTCGTTTACCATGCGTGGGTGACATTATCGTCAGCCTTACTCGGCTTCGTTCTTGGCAGTGCCCTTGGTTTGGTTCTGGCGGCGGCGATCGTCCATATTCCCACCCTTGAACGCTCCATGCTGCCATGGATCATCGCTTCGCAGACAGTGCCGATCCTCGCCATCGCACCCATGGTTATCGTGGTTCTTGGTTCGGTTGGTTTGGTGGGGCTGGTGCCCAAGGCGATCATCTCTGCATATCTCTGCTTCTTCCCGGTCACTATAGGTGTGGTCAAGGGCTTGAGGAGCCCAGAGACGATTCACCTCGACTTGATGCGAACTTACAGTGCGAGCGGACAGCAAACATTCTGGAAACTGCGCTGGCCGGCTTCTTTTCCCTTCCTTTTCGCAAGCCTCAAAGTCGCGATAGCGCTCTCGATCACCGGAGCAATCGTGGCGGAGCTACCGACAGGGGCGCAGGCAGGTATCGGCGCCCGGCTTCTTTCGGGGTCCTATTATGGCCAAACCGTTCAGATGTGGGCAGCGCTGATCGTAGCCTCGCTGCTTGCCGCAGGCGCTGTGTGGGCTGTTGGAGTGGCAGGCGCCTTGACGGCGCGCCGAATGGGCGGCCAGCCATGAGCGTGCGGTGGAATTCGCTACGAACGGCCTTCCTTTTCTTCGGTCTTTTGACCTTTGTTCTGCCTTTTGGCGCGGGCGCTTCATGGCTTGAACAGCCGCGATTGGCAGCAATCTGGATTGCCGCGCTGGCACTGGGCGCGTTCGCTTTTCAGGAAACGGCCGGCAGCACTTCTTCCAGGAATCCGGTCTCCGGGAAAAGCATAGCCTCTTTGCTGTTTGGCATGGCGGCGCTGTTTCTGGGCGCAGCTGTCCCGTTAGGACTGATCTCGGCCGGTATCCAAGGTGGAAGCGCGCTTGGTCTTTGGTGTGCTGTCCTCTCACTCGGCTTTCTCGCCTGGGGCGTATTGGAAAATGCTGCGAGTGCAGCTCAGCCTGGCGGCGCGGCCTATCTCGGCATCTTGGCGCCCGGCATATTTGGGGTTTGGATTCTCTATCTCTGGCAGGTCATTGCGAATGGATTTGCGATACCGCCTGTCCTTTTGCCCGCTCCCTCCGATATTGGGACAGCGATCGGTGCCGCGCCTGGGACGCTTGCGGGCGACTTCTTTCAGACGGTCCTAAAGTCCGTCCTCCCCGGCTATGTGATTGGCAACGCCGCAGGATTTATTGTTGCACTTCTGGCAGACCGGCTTTCGTTCTTGCAGCGCGGCCTTTTGCCCTTCGGCAATTTCTTCTCATCGCTTCCGATCGTGGGGCTTGCTCCCATTATGGTCATGTGGTTCGGGTTCGACTGGCAGTCGAAGGCAGCCATCGTCGTTGTCATGACCTTTTTCCCGATGCTCGTAAATGCGATAGCGGGCTTCGCACAGACGAGCCAGACCGAACGCGATCTTATGCGCAGCTACGCGGCGTCCTACTGGCAAACGATGCTGAAAGTACGCCTGCCTGCGGCGTTACCCTTTGTCTTCAATGCGCTTAAGATCAATTCGACGCTAGCCCTTATCGGCGCGATCGTCGCTGAATTCTTCGGCAGTCCTACTATCGGGTTAGGTTTTCGGATATCGACGGAAGCCGGCCGCATGAACATTGTGATGGTTTGGGCTGCTATCGCGGTTGCCGCCGCGACAGGTTCGGCCTTTTACGGCTTGCTTGCTTTGCTGGAACGCCGGAGCGCCTTTTGGCACCCGTCTTTCCGCAGGGCGGCATGAGCAGTCGTGCAGTATGTAAAAAAAGAAAGGTGTCCTATGAATCGGGGGTCTCTGCGTTTATTGGCGGCAGGCGTGTTGGGCTTGGCAGCTCTTCCCGCGAATGCCGAAGACAAGTTCACGATCCAGCTCAAATGGGTTACGCAGGCGCAATTCGCCGGCTATTACGTGGCCAAGGATAAGGGCTACTACAAGCAAGTTGGCCTCGACGTAACGATCAAGCCGGGCGGACCCGATATTGCTCCACCGCAAGTGATGGCAGGAGGCGGCGCCGATGTGATCATTGATTGGATGCCTTCTGCGCTTGCAAGCCGGGAGAAAGGCGTCCCCCTTGTGAACGTTTCGCAGACCTTTCAGAAGTCCGGCATGGAACTGACATGCCGGAAAGCTTCAGGCATCAAGAGCCCTGCAGATTTTCGTGGACGCACTCTTGGCGTTTGGTTTTTCGGCAATGAGTATCCCTTCCTCTCCTGGATGGCGAAACTCAAAATTCCAACGGATGGATCACCGAAGGGCGTCAAGGTCTTGAAGCAGGGCTTTAATGTCGACCCCTTGCTACAAAACCAGGCCGACTGCATCTCGACGATGACCTATAACGAATATTGGCAGGTCATCGACGCGGGCTTCAAGCCAACCGATCTCGTTGTGTTCAAATATTCCGATGAGGGTGTCGCTACTCTGGAAGACGGCCTCTATGCCAATGGCGCTAAACTCAGCGATGCTTCGTACAAGGACAAGCTTGCCCGCTTCGTCGGGGCCTCGAATAAGGCATGGGATTATGCGGTCAAACATCCGGACGAAGCGGCCAAAATCGTGCTCGATAACGACACGACAGGCGCCCAGACTGAGAAGCACCAAAAACGGATGATGGGAGAAGTTGCGAAGCTCGTCGAGGGATCAAAGAAGGGGACAGGCTACCTCGATCCCGCGGATGCGGAGCGCACGGTTACGATCCTCCTCTCGACCCAATCGACCCCGGTCATAACCAAGAAGCCGGTGGGCGCCTGGACAAACGAAGTTTTTGAACTCTCGAAGAAGTACGCCAAGTAATATCGGTTTCGTCTAAACAACTCTGTCAACAACGGGGGCGTTTCCGCTCAATCGGCAGCGCTTCCCTCTTGTGCCGCGCTTGGAGGCAAAATGGATCCTGACGACCGCAAATTCGTCCAAAGAGCCTATGAGCTTGCCAAGAGGAGTTATGATCAAGGCGGCTTGCCCATCGGATCTGTGCTGGTTCGCGACGGCAAGGTCATCGGCGAAGGCCATAACCAACGGGTTCAGTGCGGCGATCCCATCGCGCACGGCGAAATGGACTGCATCAGAAATGCGGGCAGGCAAAGAACGTATAAAGACACAGTCCTGTATACCTCACTATCCCCTTGCATGATGTGTTCTGGCACCATCGTACAATTCGGCATTCATCGAGTAGTGATCGGCGAAAATAAGAATTTTGGCGGGAACGAGGATTTCCTGCGTGCAAGGGGTATCACTGTTGAGGTCGTGGACGACGCGAATTGTATCGATTTGATGGCGAGGTTGATCCGCGAAAGACCCGAGCTTTGGAATGAAGACATAGGCGAAGATTAAGGATTGCGGCTCCTATTCAATCGCACCTCAGAAGCGGATCAAAACCGCACCTGCCATGAGAAGCAGTGCTCCAACTAACCTAAAAGCGTTCGCCGGATGCTCCGGCACACCAAACAACCCATAATGATCAATGATCATTGAGGTGAGCAACTGACCCCCGATTAGCAATGCTATGAAGGCCGCGGCGCCAAGGCGCGGAATTAGCAAAATCGCCAGTGCGATGTAAATCGCCCCAAAGACTCCTCCGGCCCACGCCCACCAATTGCCGCGTGAAGCCATGTCCGCAGTCGGGATGCTGTCTCCCAACGCCGTTGCCAGCGCCACCATGCAAAGGGTCCCGGCAAAATAGCTCACAAATCCGGCCCATGCCGTGGAACCAAGTGCCATGCGCAAATTCGCATTAAGCACCTGCTGGATGACAAGACTGACGCCAGCCCCAACTGCAAGTATTACCGGGACAAGCAAGCCAAGAAGCTGAGACACGCGGATTCTCTAGGCTGATTGGAGATGGGAGGATGTTAATGAACCCGGTAACTGATACCGTATCCGGTTGATTAGTTCGCCTCGTTTGGCTTTGGCCACCAATGGAAGAGCGTGCTAGCCCGGATCGCATCGCGCTGCTCGATCAGGGCGACGCAGCGCTGGCTGACAACCCTTTC
>JBAUNL010000081.1:0-8234 GCA_049579205.1 Rhodomicrobium sp.
AGCGGCGCTTAGCTCAGAGGAGGCGCCGTTTTCGTTTTAAATCACAGCCCCTATCCAAACTGAAACCGGGGCGGCGCCGCGCTGGGCGGCGCGCTTTACTTGACACGGTCGCGCGAGGCTCCATTAACCGTGGAACTTGGCTGGCCAAGCTGCTCGATCGCCGTCCCACCCAGAAATACAGAAATACGGTTAACCACAAGCTTGAGCTTAACCGATCGTCACCTGATTCGGGAAGGTTGTATTTTTGCACGTATTACCCAAATCCGGCTGATTAGTTCGCCTCGTTTGGCTTCGGCCACCAGTGGAACGATGTGCTTGCATGCATCGGTATCGCGCTTGCCGATTAGGGCGACGCAGCGGTCGCTGACAATCTTTTCGATGTCTTCGATGGTCTCGAAATGGGTGTTGACGAGGGGTTCATCGACGAACCGGATTCGGTATCACACGCCACTCTGAGAGATCATTTATCGAATGCTCCCGGCGCAATCCAAGAAGATTTTGCTGCTCCCGGCTAAAGAAAACCGTAAAGTCATAGGTTCGCCACCGGCACGCCGGATTTTCAAGCACCTGCTCTTCCGGCAGCGGGGCGTCGCGACTAAGTGAGCAGAAACGCCCTTGGGGGGACGCACCGATGGACAAGAAGCATCAGCTCAATCTCACATATCTCTTTATCGCCTTCGGCCTACTGCTTTTGTTTCAATCGTTTTGGGCGAGCTACACGCAGGTTGAGCAAATTCCCTATAGCAAGTTCCAGGATTTGCTAAAGACGAAGCAGCTCGAAAAAGTCGTCGTCGGGCCGTCTCAAATCCAGGGCGAGTTCAAGACACCGCAGGATGGCAAGAAGTATTTTTCCACCACCCGAGTCGATCCGAACGTCGCCAACGAGCTGCAGCAATATGGCGTCGACTACTCCGGTAGCACAGGCGATAATTTGCTGCGAGATATCCTGTCCTGGGTGTTGCCAATCCTGATCTTCTTCGGCATCTGGGCCTTCTTTATCCGGCGGATGGCGGAACGACAGGGCCTTGGCGGGCTGATGAGCGTTGGCCGCTCGCGCGCGAAGATCTATGTCGAGACGAAGACCGGGGTTAAGTTTGAAGACGTCGCCGGCGCCGATGAGGCCAAGGAAGAACTGAAGGAAGTGGTTGACTTCCTCAAGGCTCCCGAACGGTACGGCCGGCTTGGTGCGCGCGTGCCGAAGGGCATCCTTTTGGTGGGACCGCCCGGCATCGGCAAGACGCTCCTCGCCCGCGCCGTCGCTGGCGAAGCGGGTGTGCCATTCTTTTCAATCTCCGGTTCCGAATTCGTGGAGATGTTCGTCGGCGTCGGCGCGGCGCGCGTCCGCGATCTTTTTGAACAGGCCCGCAAGATGAAGCCCTGCATTATCTTCATCGACGAACTCGACAGCCTTGGACGATCGCGGACCGCCGGCATCATGGGCGGGGGCAATGACGAGAAAGAACAGACGCTCAACCAGCTTCTCGCTGAGCTCGACGGCTTCGATCCCCGTGAGGGCATTGTGCTGCTCGCCGCCACGAATCGGCCCGAAATCCTGGACCCGGCCCTGACACGCGCCGGACGGTTCGACCGGCAGATCGCCCTCGACCGCCCCGACCGGCAGGCGCGGGTCGCCATCCTCAAAGTTCACATCAAGAAAATCAAGACGGCGCCAGAGATAGACCTTGACCGCATTGCCGCGATTACACCTGGTTTTTCGGGCGCTGATCTTGCCAATCTCGTCAATGAAGCCGCACTCGCGGCGACGCGGCGCAACGGCGACATCGTGACCATGGACGATTTCACGCGCGCCGTAGAACGACTGGTGGCCGGCATCGAAAAGCGCTCGCGTATTCTGTCCCCGAAAGAGCGCAAGGTCGTTGCCTATCATGAGATGGGCCACGCGCTCGTCGCTTCCGCTCTGCCAGGCGCCGACCCTGTGCACAAAGTGTCGATTATTCCGCGCGGCGCAGGCGCCCTGGGCTATACCATGCAGAGGCCCACGGAGGATCGCTTCCTGATCGAACGGAGCGAGCTTATCAACCGGATGGCGGTGCTGATGGGCGGGCGCGCCGCGGAAGAAATTATTTTTAACGAGGTCTCGACGGGTGCTGCGGACGACCTTGACCGCGCCACCGATATCGCGCGGCAGATGGTAACGCGTTTCGGCATGGCGGAAGCGCTTGGTCAGCGGGTTTACGAACCTCAACGGCAGGCCTTTGCCGGCGAGGCGCTTGTGGGGACCCGGCCCAAGGATTACTCCGATGAGACAAACCGGGAGATCGACATTGCCGTGCGGAAACTCATCGACGAAGCCTACGAAAAGGCGAAGACAGTGCTGGCGGAACGGCGCAAGGACCTTGACCGGGGAACCGCGCTGCTTCTCGAGAAGGATACCATCACGCCGGACGATTTCCCGCCGCTAGAGCGCAAAAAACCGGCGGAGGAGCTTCTTGCCGCAATGAAGTAGACTGCATCGGCAGTGCCCGGTGTTATGTTGGGAAATGCTCCCCCGCGTGTTCGCTAAATAGAACTCCCTAACAGCCTGCAAGCCTCATAGCGCAAGGAAAGGACGCAGCGTCTTCTGGGGAGCCCCGAGAATGCTCCAGCCGAGCATTGGTTCGGCTTTTCGACGGAAGCCCAAGCGCAAGCATGGGTTCGCTACGAGATGCTCCATAGGGCCCGGCGAAGGGCCATCGCCACAGCGGGCGAAAGCAATTGTCTTAGAGGGCGCATGTGATGCCATTGTCTTCCGTGGAGGACAAATGCTCGACATCGTGACTGTAGCACTGATCATATTGAGTTTCATCGCCGTTGTGTTCTATGCCCGGGCGCTCAAGAGGGCGATAGAACCTGCGAACGGGTCGGCAGACCAGGGCTTATGACATCGTCAGGTCTACTTCAAATAGCTATTTTCGCAGCAGTCATTGCGGGGCTCACAAAGCCCCTTGGCTACTACATGGCCCGGATTTTCACGGGCGAACAAATCCCTTTGGGCCGCTTTCTTAGACCGCTAGAGCGTGGGTTGTACCGCATTTCTGGGGTGAACCCGGACGAAGAACAGAATTGGCTTCACTATGCCTTCTCTCTTCTTACCTTCAATCTTTGCGGTACAATCGCGCTCTACGGGATACAAAGGCTGCAGCTTTTGCTGCCATTCAATCCACAAGCCATCGTCAATGTCGCCCCAGACCTGGCCCTAAACACAGCCGTTAGCTTCACCACCAATACAAGTTGGCAGTCTTATGCCGGCGAAAGCTCGCTTAGCTACTTCACCCAAATGACGGGAATTACGGTTCATTCATTTCTTTCCGCCGCGAGTGGCATCGCAGTTGCCATCGCCCTCATCAGAGGTTTCGCTCGCAAAAGTACGGCAACGATCGGCAATTTCTGGGGCGATATGGTTCGCGCAACCCTCTACGTTCTTCTGCCGGTTTGTATTGCCGCAAGCATTCTCCTAATCCTGTTAGGCGTGCCGCAAACTCTGGAGGGGCCGGCTGGCGCTGCGACGCTCGAAGGCTCGAAGCAACTGATCGCCCGTGGCCCAGTCGCCTCCCAGATTGCAATAAAGATGCTGAGTTCCGATGGCGGCGGATTCTTCAATGCCAACTCCGCTCATCCCTTCGAAAATCCTACGGCACTCACGAATCTGATTGAGATGGTGCTGATCTTTCTCGTCGGTGCGGCTCTGACCAACACTTTTGGCCGCATGATCGGAGACCAGCGCCAGGGCTGGGCCCTGCTTGCTGTTATGGGCGTTCTGTTCCTTTTAGGCGCGCTTTCCGTCTATGGCATTGAAGGCCTAGGAAATCCCGCCTTTGCCAATGCTCCGGGCGGGCAAGTGAGCGATGCCTTATTTGCCGGCGGTAATATGGAAGGAAAGGAGGTCCGCTTCGGCATCGCCGGCTCTTCGCTGTTCTCCACGGTTACCACGGATTCCTCGAGCGGTGCCGTCAATGCCATGCATGACAGCTTTATGCCGTTGGGTGGCGGATTGCTGATGGTTAACATGATGCTCGGTGAGGTCATTGTTGGCGGAGTGGGCTCTGGGCTTTTTGGCATGCTCTTGTTTTGCATCGTGACTGTTTTTGTTGGCGGACTCATGGTTGGGCGCACGCCCGAATATGTGGGCAAAAAGATCCAGGCCAATGAAGTGAAGATGACGATGCTGGCGCTACTCGTGGTCCCTGGAACGGTCTTGGGGCTGACCTCGATCGCCTGCGTGATAGGGCCGGGCCTCACTGGAATGGTCAAGGCCGGGCCTCATGGGTTTTCCCAGATCCTTTATGCTTATACATCGGCAGCCGCAACCAATGGCAGCGCCTTCGCGGGATTGAACGCCAACACGGTCTTTTATAATTTCACACTTGCCCTTGCCATGTTCCTCGGGCGCTTCCTGGTTATCCTGCCAGTCCTTGCCATCGCCGGTTCGCTTGCGGGAAAGCCAGCCGTGCCGGTGTCGGCAGGCACATTGCCGACGCGCGGCGGGCTTTTTATCGTCTTGCTCACCTCGGTTATCATGGTTGTGGGAGGGCTCACCTTCCTGCCGGCCCTCACTCTCGGCCCGGTAGCAGAGCATCTTGCGATGCGGGCGGGGCAGCTGTTCTAGCGTGCCCGGCAGAATTCCCGTCATTCTTAGTAATTTAGCGAAGTATTAAGCAGTACCAAACGAAGATCAGAAACAAGCCGCCAAGAATTTCGAGTAATCCACAGTACTGTGAGATTACTAAGGGGAGCCGTAGACACTGCTGCGAGGCCACCTTGCCTAGACTTTCTCAAGCCCGGAACCCTTTGCCCTCTGCGGAGCACTTTCTTCAGTTGCAGCAGGCTTCTAGAATGCGCGCGGCGAACATAGTTAAAGGTTCGCTATGAGCAACAAAATCCCTGGAACGATACGCGCCGCGCTATACGCCTTGCGCGGCGGCTTTCTCATACGGCCTTTCGTGATCGCTTTCACCCTTGGTGTCTCTGGCGCCGTTCTCTCCTCTTTGGAGGAGCGTTTTCCGGGGATACAGGCCGCCATTCCAACCGCGCTTTTTCCATCGCGTGAAGACCCCCAGGTGGCTCAATCCATACTCTCCACCATCGCCACGGGGACCATGACCGTTGTGTCGATCGTCTTCGCAATTCTTCTGATGACCCTAACGCTGGCCTCTACGCAGTTCTCGCCCCGTATTCTCACAAGTTTTGTCCGAGATCACGTCACACAATGGACGCTAGGCGTTTTTCTCGGAACGTTCTCCTATTGCATAGCGGGACTTCCCGCGGCGCGTTCGCTTCCGCATCCATTCGCGCCGGTGGCAACAGTTACAGGCGCGATGGTGCTGGCACCTATATGCGTGGGTTGGCTAATCTATTTCATCCATCACATTTCGAACTCCATAAGCGTCAACACGATCATCGACCGCATCCGGCAAGATACGGAGCTTGTGATCGATGAGCTAATGCCTTATCCGCGATCCCGCTTTGATTATGAAAGGACTGACACTTTTCCTGGAAGCGCTGACTTCGCCGTGCCGAGCCGTGCGTCGGGCTATATTCGCTATGTTGACATTCCGCGCCTCAAAAGGGTGGCGAAGTTTTATGGCGTGGGCATCCGCCTCGACCGCAGAGTCGGCCATTTTATTAGCGAAGGCGTGACGCTATTGCGCGTTACGCGCGGGGAACGCGTGACCAGCCAGGTCTCACAACAACTTCTTTCCACGGTTGAAATTGGTCCAAGCCGTACTATGCAGCAGGACATTGAGTTTGGCGTTGTTCAAATCGTCGATATAGGCTTGAGGGCGATATCACCTGCCGTCAATGACCCCACTACAGCCATCAGCTGTGTGGATCAGCTAAGCTGCATTCTCATTCGCTGGCTCAGCAGAGCTCCAGCCCCCACCCATTATTATGATCCCCCACATGTCCTGCGGCTTGTCGTGCCCTGGATCGGCTTCGAGGGCCTCCTGGACCTCGCGTTCGAACAAATCCGCCACTATAGCTCGGCCGATGCCGCTGTGAGCCTGAGACTGATGCGCTCGCTTGGCGATATTTGTAGCACTGTTGAAGATCAGAATATTCAGCGGCTATTGCTTGAACGCGGCCAAGCTTTGCTCGAAGCGTGCAGCTCAAAGCTTCCAGAAGATGATCTTGATAGGCTCCTTCGGCGCCTCTCAACCCTGACCGCCTACTGTGCAAATGCCGCTTAAGCGCTCTCACAGGAAACTCAATCGCTAACCCTGTACCGTAAGCGATGTTTTCACGCCACGGCGCGGGCACTCTGTTGCCTGGCATAGGCCCAGGGGAGGAGTTCATCGATCTGGCGCATGGGCCAGCCATTACAGGCTCATTCGAAGGCCAAGCTGTTTTGTCTGCCGGGCCGGCCGAACCGGTCTTTGAACAGGTAGTGGCTGACAAGCCCGCTAAAGGCGTGCGTGCGCTCGCGCTTGCCGTCGCCGTGGATCTTGGCAACCGCAAGCTTGGTGTTGTCATAAGGATCGACTGCGGAACGCCGCCGAAATAGGCAAAGGCAATATCTGTTGAAGCCACTTTTCATTGGCCGGCGGTCCACACAATCAATTTTGAGCTTTTATCAGCTCTTTGGCCGATTGGTAATCAATCAACCTCTTGCCGCCAACTTTTTTCGATTTCAAGGTACCCTTATTAATAAGCTTGTAAGTGCTCGTATGGCTAAAGCCGCTCATCTGCTTGAAATCAGCAACGCTGATGGTAAGTAGCTCTTTTTTGTTCCCGGTACCCAGCTTTTTGTTGAGCTTAACTTTTTGAGGTTTCGGTAGCGGTGGACCGGCAGGCTCTTCGGAATGGCGCAGTGACGAACAAGGGTGCTGGCGTATCTGTTCGATGGTGAGGTCATCGAGCACCGGCAATCCCGGCAATTCTGGCTTTTTTGTCATCACACGGCCCGTTTCCAATTGACAACTTCCCCGCTGCCCGCCCGGCCGCAATACGAAGCCCACGCTTCCATCAACTTGCGGCGCTTCTGCATAAGCGCACCGCGCCGATAAGCCGCTTCAACCTTGCCGGCAATGACATGGGCAAGCGCTGCTTCTGCCACAAAACTGGGAAATGACGTTTGCTCCGCCACCCAATCCCGGAAGGTGCTGCGGAACCCGTGAACGGTCAGATCACTCCGCCCCATCCGCTTCAACAGCTGCAGCATGGCCATGCCGCCCATTGCACCGCCCTTGCCTGCGCCTGGAAAGATATAAGGACCGCTTGAAACCTTTTTCATGGTTTCGATGATATGCAACGCTTCCGGTGAAAGGGGTACACGATGGGGCTTGCCGCTCTTCGTGCGCCGGCCCGGTATGGCCCACTCTTTCGCCTTGAAGTCCACTTCCTCAAAGCGCGCACCTCTCACTTCATTGGTGCGGCTTGCCGTCAAAATCGTGAACTCAAGAGCCGCTGCTGCAGCACCTTCCTGTTCTTGCAGCGCTCGCATAAAGCTCGCAATCTCACGATAGGGCAGGGCGGCGTGATGCTTTGTCTCCCGTAACTTGCTTCTGTGTTGCAGTATCTTGTCGAGGTGGCCGCGCCAGCGGGCGGGATTTTCTCCGGTTCTATACCCGCTCACCCGTGCATAATCCAAAATACGCTCGATCCTACCCTTCAGGCGTGATGCTGTTTCGGGCTTTGCCTGCCAGATCGCTCGCAGCGCCGTCACAACAAGGGAGGTATCGATGGCCTGGACCGGGAGATCGCCAAAGACCAGGTAGGCATACGCTTCAAGAGTGGAGGACCACTGTGCGGCGTGTTTCCGGTTTTTCCAGGCTGGGGAAGTTTCAGCGATATAGGTTTCGGCGCATTGCTTGAATGTAATGCGCTTGGCAGCTTCGAGCTTGGCTGCTTGCTTTTGCGCCCTTCGCTGTTCTAGAGGGTTAAAACCATCGTGGAGTTGCCTGCGGTATCCTTTCGCCAGGTCACGGGCTTCAGCAAGGCTTACTATTGGATAGCTGCCCAGGCCCTCCAAAACGGATTTTCGACAAGCTGATTGAAAGTGCCGGTGACTATAAAGACATAGGCAACCGCGTCCGCTCACTGTCGGCACTCTATTATTTGGATCGCCGTAATGGCGGCTGGGCTAACACTCCTCGCATAATCGTTCCGAGGGCCCCCGCTTTCTCAACTCGTTCGAAACCGGACCTGCCCCCAGGTTGGCTGGTCGATGGCAAGCTCCACCACCGCGGCCTCGATCTCCGGCGCCACCCGGTTGGCCAGGATCGGCTTGCGCCGGC
>JBAUNL010000082.1:0-1913 GCA_049579205.1 Rhodomicrobium sp.
CCTTGCCACAATATTACGCATTATTACAGCAGCGGTAATCACGATGGAAATTTTGATCCCTTCCACTTTTCTCACGAGCGCTTCTAGCGCGGCTCCCACATGCCACAGTGGCGCGGTCTCTCCCCCCTAGCAGGATGCCGCGATGACAAACAAAGAGGCGAGGCCGGTGCCGAAACCACCTCTCCGGCGCGCGCCATGGTGGCGGCTGCTGGCGGGCGACTTGCCGATCCGCACGGTGAGCCCGGCATGGACTACGAACAGATTCATAACTTACCGGGCAGCGCCACCCGGTTGGAAGCCGGCTTCAGGCGATTGCGGGCCAAGCCGGGATTATGTCTAGGCAATCAGCGCACCCTTCCGGAAAAGAGATGACGATAAGCATCAAAATCGACCGGGAAAAGCTCGGACAGATCGTTCTGGTGCTTCAGGGCGGCGGAGCGCTCGGCGCTTATCAGGCAGGTGTGTATCAAGCCCTGCATGAGGCCAATATCGAGCCCGACTGGGTCATCGGGACTTCGATTGGCGCGATCAACGCTGGTCTTATCGCCGGCAATGTCCCGGATCAGCGCCTGGCCAAGCTTCAGGAATTCTGGTCCCGCATAACGCAAAGCTCTGTTGTTGCGGCCGCAAACGCCAACCCATTCATAGCCGCCTTCGCCCCCAACGCAGCCACCATCGCCGGCGGCGTTCCTGGCTTTTTCGAACCAAATCCGGCCGCCTGGATCGGTGCGAAGGCGAGGCTTGGAGCCGAGCAGGCTGCTTATTACTCGACCGCGCCTTTGCAAAGTACGCTTCACGGTCTGACCTCTGCCGCGTTATTGAATGCCGGAAGCCCTCGTTTGACCGTCGGCGCGGCCAATGTGCAAACGGGTGAAATGCGTTATTTCGACAGCCGTGAGTCCACCTTGTCGATCCGTCACATCATGGCCTCGGGCGCGCTTCCGCCGGTCTTCCCAGCGATCAGGATTGATGGCGAACTTTACTGGGACGGCGGCGTCCTTTCCAATACCCCTGTCGAAGCTGTGTTCGACGACAACCCGCGCCGCAGCGGCTTGATCTTCGCGGTGCATATGTGGGGACCGAACGGTCCCGAGCCGGATAGCCTCTGGAGCGTCATGGGACGCCAGAAGGATCTCCAATATGCGAGCCGGGCGGTGAGCCATATCCGGCGTCAAAGACAGATCCACAAGCTCCGTCATGTCATCGCAGAGCTCGCAGAGCGGCTGCCTGCCGGAGCCCATGCTGATCCCGCCGTTGCGGCGCTGGTGGCTTACGGGTGCGTGACCCGCATGCATGTCGTACGCTTGCTGGCGCCGCCTCTCGCAGGCGAAGATCATTCCAAAGACATCGATTTCAGTGCGAAGGGTATTCGCGCCCGCTGGGAGGCGGGCCGCGCGGACACGAAACGTGCACTCATGGAAATGCCGTGGAACCAGGAATTCAACCGGACCGAGGGCTTCATCCTGCATGAGGTTCACGCCGGCCGCGTCATGGCAGGCGATGCCATTCGCGGTACCCTCAGCCCCAAACCCTCTTGATCGCACCGCGCTAAATTTACCGAAGCTGTACCTTTGACAACCTTAACGTGGAAGTGCCTTGATGGCCTCAGCAGAAAGCTTCTCTTCGCGCCCGCGCGTGGTCATCGTAGGGGCCGGCTTTGGCGGACTGGCGGCGGCAAAACGGCTCGCAAACCACCCCGTCGACGTGACCCTCATCGACAAACGCAACTACCACCTCTTCCAGCCGCTGCTATAACAGGTTGCGACCGCCGATCTGTCGTCGGCTGATGTGGCCTGGCCCATCCGCGGCATCTTTGCGAACTGTCCTAATATCCGCGTTGTGCTCGGTAAGGTCGAGGACGTTGATCTCATCTCGCGCGACGTGATCTCGGACCGCATTCGCCTTCCCTATGA
>JBAUNL010000083.1:0-10308 GCA_049579205.1 Rhodomicrobium sp.
CGGTTCACTCAGCGAGATCCCATTCGGCAAGTACGCCTGGGTCATTTTCCCGGGGGCGGTGCGATGCCCTCAGACTTTCGATCAGGTCTCCCCCTGCCAGCCGGCG
The DNA here is from genome assembly GCA_049579205.1 of Rhodomicrobium sp. Classification (GTDB taxonomy): domain Bacteria; phylum Pseudomonadota; class Alphaproteobacteria; order Rhizobiales; family Rhodomicrobiaceae; genus Rhodomicrobium. The sequence goes on from JBAUNL010000083.1 coordinate 107, forward strand.
AACAGCCCAAACAGCCATCCCGCGGACAAGCGGCGATGCATCATCGAGAAGTGCTTCGGCAGAGCTAAGAAGCGAGCTATCCTGAGAATTGCCGGCTGCCACGAGCACGTTGCGAATAAAACGGTCCCGGCCAGTTCTCTTGATTGCGGTGCCCCTGAACTGCGCGCGGAATGCAGCATCATCCAGCTTGAGAAGCTCCGCGATCGGTGGATTGTTTGCTCGCTCCTTTGCGGCAAAGCGCGCCTCACGCGCTGTCTGTGCAAACTTGTTCCAGGGGCAAACGGCGAGACAATCGTCGCACCCATAGACGCGATTACCAATGGCTGCGCGGAATTCAAGCGGGATCTGCGCCTTATGCTCGATCGTAAGATACGAGATGCAGCGGCGGGCATCGATCTGGTAAGGCGCAACAAAAGCGCGCGTCGGGCACGCATCAAGACAGCGGCGGCAAGTGCCGCAATGATCCACCTCGGCAGTGCTGGACTCAAGCACCGCGGAGCTAAAAATCGCTCCAAGGAACAACCAAGATCCGAAATCACGGGAGACAAGGTTTGTGTGTTTGCCAAGCCAGCCCATCCCAGCGGCTTGTGCGAGCGGCTTTTCCATCACCGGAGCGGTGTCCACGAACACCTTGACTTCCGCAGCGGTCCGCATTGAGAGATCGCGCGCAATGGCCTTAAGTTTGCTCTTGATAACATCGTGATAATCTTCGCCTTGGGCATAGACCGAGATGACCGCGTTCGATTTTCTGGCGAGCGCCGCCATCGGGTTTGACCCGGGCCCATAAGTCATGCCGAGCATGATGATCGAACGCACATCCGGCCAAAGTAACCGGGGATCACCACGCCGGTCTGCCTTCGCCTCAAGCCAGGTCATTTCGCCGTGAAATCCAGCCTGCAGGAATTCATGGAGGCCTGCACCGGCTCTCCCGATGGCATCCGGGGCAGCGATGCCCGCCGCGTCGAAGCCTTCCGCGAGCGCACGCGCTCTGACCCAAGCCGTCAAATCAAGCGTTTCTGGTTCCTGCGCTTCGGTTTCAGAAGTCGAGATCTGCATAATTCTCCGGCGGCCCAAAGCCTGGTACCCGGTCCGCCAGAAGCGGACGGAACGACGGTCTCGATTTCATGCGCGCATACCAAGCGTTCGCCTCGGGAAAATCGCTCCAGGGGATTTCAGCGAGGTAGTCCATAGCGGAAAGATGGGCGGCGGCGGCAAGATCCGCAAAGCTCGGATTATCGCCCCCTAACCACTTCCGCTGATCGCTCAAAAAGCTGATATAGGAGAGATGATAGCGAATATTGCTGCGCGCGGACCGTATTACGCTTAGATCAGGTGCAAGCCGCTTGCGCGACATGGGCTTGTAAAGCTTTTCCTCCAAGAGATACTGGCTGACCTCTGCGTCGAATTTTCGCAAAAACCAATCGGCGACACGCCGCTGTTCGGCCCTTTCCGGAGGCGTCCCCGGCCAAAGACCCGTCCGCGCCGATGACGGTCCTTCGCGCGCGGCTGTCTCTGCCAGATACTCGGAAATCGGATAGGCGCCGCAAATTGCCTTCCCCTCTCTTAAGAGCACCGGCAGGGTGCCGGCAGGATTCACATCTAGAAAGTCGCGGGCCACCGCCCATGGTTTGACCTCGCGTTGCGCTGTTTCAATGCCTGCCTCAAACAGCGCGAGCCGGATCGCGCGCGAGGCGGGACAGAGGGGGTAGTGTAGAAGGGTCCACATCGCTGAGACCCTATCATAGCAGCGCCCCTGCTACGAGACGCTGACGTGATCGGTGGAGAACTCGCCTCTCGGCCTGTAACGCTGCAAATAGGTAGGAACGATGATTTCCACACTCTTCGGCTCTTGAATCCCTAGACCTTCGAGTGTGCGCTGAGCGCGAATCGCGTCAGCGCTTACGACATTGTCGCGTTGCAGAAGCCGGATCTGATCAACGGTGATCGGCGCCCCCGGCAGGAATTGCACGAAAAACGCTGGGATCTTTGCGATCCAGAAGGGAATTGGGAACAAGGGGCGGGGGTGCTCGGTCCACTGCCCGATTTTCTTAAGCAGTTCGCGAAACGTATACACTGTTGGGCCGCCCAGCTCGTAAGTGGCGCCTTCAGTTGCGCGCCCCGACAGCGCCGCCTTGATGGCATGCCCTACATCGCCTGCAAAAACGGGTTGCATGCGGATCTTGCCGCCGATCAGGGGCATCACGGGCGCTATTCGCGAGAGCCACCCGAATCGGTTGAAGAAATTGTCCTCTGGCCCAAAGATCAGGGATGGCCTGACGATAACCGCTTCCGGGAACGCCGCAAGGACCCGCGCTTCGCCCTCTCCCTTTGTACGCGCATAGTTGGAGCGGGAGAGGCGGTCGGCCCCGATGGCGGAAACATGCACAAGTGATTCGACGCCGCGCTCCCGGGCGAACTTGGCTATCCTTGCGGCTCCATCGGCATGAACAGCGGCGAATTTCTGCCGGCCCGAGGGCTGCAAAATGCCAACCAGGTTCACTGCGGCATGCGCGCCGCGCAGCGCCTCTTTCACCGAACGTTCATCGCGGATGTTTGCCTGGACCAGCGCGATCTGGCCGACATTGCCAAGGGGCTGCAATGGCAAAGCCAGATCGGGGCGGCGCACCGCGACCTTGATGCGGCAACCGGCTTGCGCCAGGGCTTGCACTACGTAGCGCCCGAGAAATCCCGAACCGCCGAACACGGTGACAACGGTATTATTTCCCAATGTGATTGCCATGGCCTCCTCGCCGCTTCCGGGCGCTTTTGCGGGCTCTATGCAAATGGCATAACCTGCCTACACCGGAATGGAAAGGCATGCTGTGTTGCAGCCTTCAATTTTACGGTTTCATTCCCCCCTTTGGGCAAGCTCATTCCGACCTGGGGACACTAAAGCAAAGCCCCGCAACAGGCGCGGCTGCATCATTGCGGGCCTCTGGAAACGCGCTTCAATTGACAAAGAATGCCGCCGGCTTTACCTCTGATGGTGTTGCCCAGATGGCGGAATTGGTAGACGCACTAGTTTCAGGTACTAGCGCTGCAAGGCGTGGAGGTTCGAGTCCTCTTCTGGGCACCATCATAGCGTTCAATGACCTCCGCTTTCGTCCACTCCACCTATCATAACGCACTGAAATTGAAAACGTCTTTTTCCATATTCATCCGTTCACAGTCTAATGGATTGGCTTGAAGTCACGAGTTTTTGAGGGTACGATTCGCGTTCATCGGCACCACGTACCCGCACACTTTGAAAAAATACCCTCATTTTCCGGCTGAATCATGCCTCTCAAGGAACTCGAAATAAAAAACGCGAAGCCTGGCGCTGTGCCTATCAAGCTGACAGACGATCGCGGGCTGTGCCTGCTTATCACGCCAAAGGGGAGCCGTCTTTGGCGCTGGCGCTACCGGTTCGAGCGAAAAGAGAAGATGCTGGGCTTTGGCTCATATCCCGAAATCTCTCTCAAGGAAGCGCGGAAGCTTCGCGACGCTGCCCGTGTGTGCCTGGCACAAGGCCGCGACCCCTCGGCTGAACGCAAAGCGCAAAAGAAAAAGAGCACGGCGGCCAAGCAGCCTACAGATAAAAACGCGCCCTCAATCCAGACCTTCGAGGCTGTCGCGCTCGAATTCATCGAACTCAACCGGGCCCGATGGACACCCTACCATGCGAAATATGTGCTGCGGCGGCTTGAGCGGCACATCTTCGAGGATTTGGGACAACGCCCCATCGATGAAATTACAGGACCCCTGTTGCTTGCTTCAATCCGCAAGATCGAGGCCGCTGGCACCACCGAGATGTCTCACCGCACGCGCGAATTATGCAGCCAGGTCTTCCGGTTCGGGATTGCCTCCGGCTACTGTGCGAATGACCCCGCGCACGGGATCATGCGCGCTTTGGTTCCTCATGTCTCCAAGCCCATGAAGGCCATTCCGGCCGAAGAGCTTCCCGGCCTCTTGCGTGCCATGGATTGCTATGACGGCCATATGCAAACGCGGCTTGGCTTGCAGCTGATCACGCTCACGTTCTTGCGGACCCGCGAATTCATCGGTGGAGAATGGAGAGAGATCGATTTCGAAAAACGGATTTGGACTGTCCCAGGGGCACGGATGAAAATGAAGTCGGAGCATCTCGTGCCATTGGCGCCGCAAGCCATCGCCATTCTTGAGCAGCTCTGCGATCTCAATGGTGGCTATCGCTGGGTTTTTCCCGGCCAAAACCCAAAGAAGCATGTATCGGAAAATACTCTGATCTATGCCCTATACCGGTGCGGCTATCACTCGAAACAGACGATCCACGGGCTCAGGTCGCTCGCGAGCACGGTCTTGAATGAAGCGCGCAAGCCTGGCGGGGAGCGGATGTTCGATCCCGACGTGATTGAGAGGCAGCTGGCCCATGCCGAGCGCGATCCTGTCAGGGCTGCCTATAACAGGGCGAAGCACTGGCCCGAACGGGTGGAGATGATGGCTTGGTGGGCCGATCATATTGATATGCTTCGGAAAAAAGTTTGACTATATTCGTCCGTTTACGTATAAATGCCGCTGCTTGAGGGCATCGAGAACCAACTTAAGCAATCAAATCCGTGAACCCGTGAAGAATTAAAGCGCCCTCTGATCGTGTCCAATCACGTCAAGGGCTCACTATGTCCAAAATCTCCCAAGCTGAGGCTGTAACTCCTCAACCCTTCCCGCGTCCGTCTGAACTTGCCTTCAGGCCTATAGGGCGAATCCTCCGCCTTCGCGATCTTGAGCTGAAAGTCGGCTTCAAACGCGGGAAGGTTTACCAGATGATCGCCGCGGGAAAATTCCCGAGGGGCATCGAACTTGGCCCGCGAAGTGTCGGCTGGAAAGAGCGCGACATCGATGCATGGGTTGAGACGCTGCCGGTGGCGAATAATGCTCCCGTGAAGCGGGGTGCGTAATGCCCCCCTCCGAAGAACTCCCCATCTGCCACACCTTCCTCGGGCACGGCTATAGCATTCAGCTCGGGGATGGCAATTCCCTGAATGCCGAAGCCGCAAACAAATGGGCTTCACGGGGCGAAAAGTGACGTGCCTTTCGTGTGGGGGAGAAGGGAAAGAGGGCGGCTCAGAACCAGAGGCGCCAGCGATAGCGATACCGGGTCGCGCACGATCCCGGAAGTGAGCCTAAAATGTCTAAATTGGAGCTTAAATCCTCTTGCGTGCCCGCGAGGTAGCCATGAGCCCGGTCTTCTACGTAATCCCTATCTTTTGCGTATCCGTTCTATTTTTGGTCATGATGGACTATCTCGAAACAAAGGTCCATCTCTTGGAGTTTGCATATGGCCTCGTGATAGGTGTGGGCACAGCGTTCGTATCGTTCGGGCTTACCTCTGCACTCATCTGGCCTGTGGAGCAACCGCCGCCGGTTGCCAGCGTAGAAAATGCTCCTTTCTATTCGTCCTACATACCGGCCGAAGCCTACGTCTCGCAAGCCTACTTTCCAGGAGCATCGAGTTCAGCGCCCTTCGTTACGCCTGCGCATTTTGGAGCCACACGGCTTTTCTTTGCGGGCACGATGGGAGCGCCACAGGCTGCGCTACCGGAGCTAGGGTTTAGCGTAGCGCCTCGCCCGCTTCCTGTCAGACGTTTGTCACTACGAATCCCTTGGCTGCCATGAAGGCTCTATCGCCGCGATCTCGCGCTCAATCCTTGTAAGGATCAAACTCATTCTCGCCCGCCATCGCGACCGCAAAAGGCCGTAGGCGATGCAAGATACGAATGCTTCCAGCATGATGCGCTAAAACCTCTGGCAAGCGCCGGTATGCTTGGGGTGCCTCGTCGATATCGCCGCCGTGAAGCAGTACACCCTTCTCCCGAATCCATGATTGCCAGTCGTCATGACGAATGGCGCCCTGTCCTCGAATTTTCTTTCCTGTTTCAGGGTCTTTCCGGAAGCGGCCTTTGGCTTCATTGCGGCCCATGATGCGGCCCGCACCATGCACTGTCGAGTAAAGGCTATCTCGTGCCTCTTCGCTGTCGACGCCCTCAAGGATCACTGCGTCATCGCCCATCGAGCCGCCGACAAATCCCTGCTGGCCCGGAAAGGCGGGTGTCGCTCCCTTACGCACCACCCAGAGCTCGCGGCCGTCATGCGTCTCGCGCCACGCCCAGTTATGATGGTTGTGAACACTGTCTGTGACGGTGCCGCCGATAATGGAGCGGACCTTCTCGATAACCCATTCGCGGCCAGCATAAGCATAGAGGCCGCCTAGCTGCACGCCCGCGATGTAGCCACGCCCGATGTCGCTATCGGTTGGCACAAGCGCGGGGTCAACCTCCATGCCGTCCTTCGCGCCAGCGAGCTTCAGGTACTTCGTTGTAATCTTATGACCAAGTCCGCGCGATCCGAAATGAACGCCGATCCACACAAAACCCGCTTCGTCTTCGAAAAGATCGACATAATGGTTGCCGCTGCCAACTGTGCCGAGCTGGTTGCGCGCCATTTGCTTCAGCTGTGCCACATCCGCTGTATTCCAAAGATCGCTTTCGAACAGCTCGTGATCGACCATCTCGCTATTGGAGCGTCCAATGCCGAAGCTCACGGAATTCGCAATATCACCAAGGATCACGGCAGCACGTGGCGCAACATCCGCGTAATGCGTATCGAGCCTCACGGCCATGTTTCCGCACGCTATGTCAAAACCGACGCCGGAGATGGAGATATCGTTCTCATAGGCTACGACCCCGCCGATCGGATGCGCATAGCCGAGATGGCCATCGGCACAGAGAACGCCCTTGACAGCGCTGCCAACGCGCATGGTGCGATCCATCTGAGCGACGGTCTTGGAGTCGTGCTCGCCATAAATTTTGGGTCATTTTGGTACTTCGCGTCCGCCCCGCGCCATCATTAATAGGCTTGGCAATTCGTTATATCCAGACGCACCCATGCGCCTAATTTCATTTTTACACGGCTTTTTTTATAAAATGAACTGGCGCGCAAGCTTCCAAAGGGAGCAAGGGTGCCTAGCCGAACGATCGCGCACGCGGACGCAAGCTGTCACTCTTAGCCGCAGACGCTTGGGCTCAGCTGAACGGTGATGCCTACGGTGGAGTTTCTCAGCTCGATTGTGGAAGTCCAGCGGGGAACTTAGAGCAATACCCCATAGCTGCGGCCATGTCGGCCAAGCTCGGAGACTTTCCGCTCTTTGCAATTTCATCTTTGATGAAGTCGAACAGCTTCCTTTGAGTGGGCGACAACATGAGCGGCGTATTAACAATAGCCAATCAGCCTTTACCTATGTCCCGTCAGTTGCGCCAATGGCGTCTCTTGAGGTCAAAATGCTAACTCAAGCAAGTCGAGATGCAAATAATCTTCCGTATAGGCGAACATCGCGCTCCTGGCTGAGCAATGCCCCCTTCGTCTTTGCTTCCTGATACGGCATTCTAACGTGGCAAAGCCGCAACAATACAAGGGAATCAGCTGTCTCTACCTAGGGTTGATGTAAGATCAGGCAATTTGTGTCCTACAAGCTAAAGCATGTAGAGCGAGCTTTCGTGTCTGGGAGGGGGTACTTCAATGCTTCGGCGTTTAGTTTTAACAGTTGCAAGCGTTATCGCTTTGACGGCTGCGGCCAGCGCCGCTGACATGTATGTGCCAGGGCCCGCGGCTGGGCCCGGCGGGTATAAAGATGCCTATGTCCCAGTATGGAGCTGGACAGGGTTTTATGTTGGCGCCGAAGGCGGCGGAAACTGGGGAAACAGCAGCATTTACGACCTCCTGCTCCAAAGGCCCGAGACGAATTCATTCGGCCTGAGCGGAGGCCTCTTCGGCGGCACTGTCGGCTACAATTACCAGGTCGCCCCGCATTGGGTGATCGGTATTGAGGACGATATCTCTTGGACGGATAAATCAGGGTCTGCCGTTGACATTCACGTTGCCACCACGAACAACACGGTCACTGAAAGATGGCTCGATACGTTGCGAGGCCGGATTGGCTACGCGTGGGATCGGCTTCTAATCTACGGGACGGGCGGCGCAGCGTTCGGGAGTACAGACCTCCAAGTCTGCGGCACGGCTGGCTGCTTCACACAATCGGGAGTGTCCCGCACGGGATGGGCTGCTGGCGGCGGCGTGGAGTGGGCCTTCGGGCATCATTGGTCAGCGAAGGCCGAATATCTCCACGTCGATTTCGGAAGTGCGGACTACACAGGTCTTCCTAGCCCGCCGGTCGACCATCGGAGCGTCTCCCTGACCGACGATATTGCCCGCGTCGGCATCAATTATCGCTTTGGCATCAGTGACTACGTCCCTCTGAAATAGATGGGGCCCATTTGGTCGGTTGTGCGGCGCCTTCGGGCGCCGTTTTTGTTTGACGATCCAGGGTTGCCAATGGGATTTGAAACGGAAGGAAGCAAGAGAGATTGGCGCCGGGACCATGCCACCAAATGAACGCGGTGCTTGATCATCCTAAGGTCCGGAAGTTTATCGCGAATCCCAAATATCTGCGCAGAAACGCGCGTTGCAGCTATGCTAGAGCTGCAACGCGACAGGGGCACCGCGATGAACGATCCGATGAGGAACCAAAAAATACGGCGGAGCTTAGTGGCTGCGCTCGGCACAGTGCTGTTGGCTGAGTGCGCCAGCACGTCATCAGTCCCTTTGAGCGCAGACACGGTCCAGATCAACACGAGCGTCGCTCCCATCTGCGGCGGAACCAGAGCGGCTTCTGTCGCGTCTAAGATGGCCGCCGTTGAAACGCTGCGTCATGGATTTGACCGTTATGTCATCCTCGACTCAAGAGGAGAGAATAACGTCGGTGTCATTGGTTACACGCCGACGGTAGCGCAGACAACCTATGGCGGAGGAACCGCCACCACCCAGGTCTATGGCGGTCAGCCGATTGTCGCGGGAACTCACGACCACGGGCTGATCGTGAAGATGTTCAAGGATGGCGATCCGCAAGGAGCTAACGCGATCCCAGCGCGGCAAATCCTTGGCCCCAAGTGGGCTGAGGTAGTGCAGTCTTCGACGTACACGTGTTTCGATTGAGCAGTCCCGCTCAATTATTTCGCGCCCGTAGCTCAACGGATAGAGCATCAGACTTCGAATCTGAAGGTTGCAAGTTCGAGCCTTGCCGGGCGCACCATCGGCCCAGCATTGGCCGCTAGTGGCGGCCATCCATGGGAGGCCCAGAAGGCTGTTTATCCTCAATCGCCGCGATCTCGTGCGACAGCGCCATGAAGACGACCTTAAGCCGCTCCGCTGCTATGGCTTCACCGCCTTCGCGCAAGGTCTTGATCGCTTCCGCCAGCTCCTGCTGAGCGTGATGGAGGCCGGTTTTGAGGCATTTCAATTCATAACGTTCGAGGGGCATGGCTTGGATTCCAGGTGTGATATAAATGCAATACTCCGCGATTTCTGGGGGGTGAGCGGTTTAAAGGGAATATGGAACGCGAGAGCGGCGGCTGCGAGACACGATAGCGTCTCAATTTGAATTCCCGCTCCCGGCCCCAAAGCGCCCTTTCGGCGCCCAACTATGGACTTGGCGCTTTTGGACCCAAGGTGGAAAGTCGGGTTGAAAACCCCAGATTTCCGGGTCGGGTCCGATACCTGACCTTCTTTCCTGGTCGTGTCTGGTCCGGTTCAACCCTGGTAACGGCTGTCTTTCGGGTCCATAGCGCGCGAGGCTACAGTCTCTCACCCATCTAGCACCGCGTTTACCAGTGCATCCCAATCCCGCCCCCGGTGACGCCATATCCTGCCTGACCATGATTCGAGCATTGGGAAAAGGATCGAAAGGCCTGAATATAGATTGGCAATGCCCGCGCCTGCGCGGGAGGTTAAGTCGGCTTCAGAACATCCCTGCGCCGGACTTAGAATCATCTTTGTAATCTTCGACCAGTCAGCATCGCTCATTTCTGCGCGGCCCTTGCGATTGAGCAATACTGAAAAGTCCGAAAATTTTTCAACCTGCAAGCATTGTTGCAAGGCGTAAGGGATCGTTTCGAAGCGCGCGAAAGCAACAAGCCAGTCGCAAACAAAACGAAGATAAGAGAGATCATTAGCCAAAGGATGCGCTAATAGCGCAGCCACATCTTCTCTATCCAGCGCTTTGCGATGCCAGAAGTGGCTCTACAATTTCGGACGGTGCGGTAGGTGGAATTTCTGCCTGACGACGGGCACGCTGGTGCCCGCGAATCAGGAGTGATACCGTATCCGGTTGATTAGTTCGCCTCGTTTGGCTTTGG
>JBAUNL010000084.1:0-3195 GCA_049579205.1 Rhodomicrobium sp.
TGAGGCTCCTCAAACGCGAGGGCCTATATCGGGAACCGGCGCAAACTTGTGAACCATCACTGGTAATAGTAGAGAAAGTTCTGAGGAAGAAGCCAAAGCTAAGCAGCCAAAAGCGGAATCGCAAAATAAAAAAAAATGAAAAATAGCAGGCCAAAACACGCTGAAGGCGTTGGCGAACGGTGTAAATCGCGCCGGCCGCATCCGCGCCGCCGGAAAGGCCGCTCGGACCCGTACTCTACCTAATGCAGTATCATTTCAGGCGCCGGATGTTCACGGGCGACTGCAACTCCCGCTGCGGAGGCTCAAAAGGGTCCAGCGCGTTAACGGCCGGCTTCACAAATTCGATCTGGATCAGTTTTGGCTCAACCGGGGCGTCATCCTGAATGATATGGCGTAACGCTTGCGGCGGTTTGCCAAACCCACGGTCAAGAAGCGAACTGGCTGCGGCAATGCGCGCAGCGTGCGGTGCACTGCGATCCGCCGCGATCTCGGCCAAACTACAACACACCGATCCGAATGGCCTTGCGTCTCGATATGGCGCCCGGAAGATCAGTGATCTATTGACGCGCATGGATGTTGCGCGGGCTTGGCAAAACAAAGCCCCCAAAAAAGCCATAGCCTGCTCGCCGCGGCCATGATTGTGAAAGATTGCTGATCGATAGACCGGGGCGTACACTTGGGCTCGTCTTCCGCATGCCCCACAGGAAGACCGGAAAGACCGCCATCCTCGCGCCCGCATCCGATCGGCGGTCGTTTTGTGCTTGGCTGCTGCTTGCCTGGTCAATAGGCCAGAGAGTATAGTCAAGATCGTCTTCTCTCGCGTAACCAGAAGACAGAAAAGGCCGCCGTTATTATATGCCAAGCATCCGGCGGTCTTTTCGCGTGTGGGTGAAAGTTATTTGCAACGGGAGGGCGGTGGCAGCTAAATAAACTGAAGATTACGCTTCACCTCGTCTTCCTACTGCCCGGAAGAGGGCCGCGCCTTCCACCATTGCCGGAGGAGATCCAGGACCTCGGGCGGCAGCATCACATGACGGTCCTTGCGCCCCTTGGCTTGCACGACGCGGATGATGTTGAGCTCGCTGTCAATGTCACCCCCCTTGAGGCGGCACGTTTCGCCGGCGCGTAATCCGCAGCCATAGCACAGCGCGATTGCGGACCGCGCTTCAGCTTGCGCCTTTACGGTTGCATCCTTGGCAGTCTGGATCTCAGATTCTGCTCTTATTCTGGCCATCTCAGCCAACTGCCTAGCGCTGATCTCTTGCTGCAGCCGCGTGCTCAGCACAAATACCCAGGCCCTAGCGTTTGAAAGCTGGGCTTGTACATCGCTCCTGGCCTGCTCCGCAGCTTCGCGTGCCGTGAAGCTTTTCGCCAAGGTTACCGGCTTGATCTTCGGCTGCGGCTTGCGCCATTGCCGCCAAATGTGTGGCTGCCTGAACACGGAGGCCGATTTCATTACCGGCGCGCCAGCAGGCGGCGCCCAAACCCAAGGTAAGGTGTTTATGGGAGTTTTTGGGTTCGAGGCACGGGTCATGAAAGGGAACCGACCGCCCGAGCATCACTTTGCTGTCCGTCGGCGTGAATTCGTCACAAAAATCCAATACAGCTGTCCAAATCTTTATCCCTGTGACATGGGCTACGAGCTGTGTGGCTGTGGTGACGATTGCTAGGTCTATCCAAAACCGGGTGCCTGCGCGTCCGAGAAGGTATTCGTGGCGAACGGTGTAAGCGACAGCCATCAGCAATTGCGTGAATTGCAGTGAGACTGCCGGGAACGAAACCGAGAGGTGGCTCCGTTTGTTTGGACAGCATTTCCGCTTCGATAAGTGGAACTCCTGCCGGGTTTAAGCTGCCAAGCGGACGGACAGCGGACCGAAATAAGCACAATCCGGCTTCATGCCGTCAAGGCTCGAATGCGGGCGGCGGACAGGCAATCAGGCAATGGCATATGCGGCGGTTCTTCGTAGCTCTGACAGATAAGACCAGCCAGCATGAGAAGAGACTTCATTTTTCTTTTTCCAGCGCTTCATTATGACATGCCGGAGCTAAGAGAACGGTATAGCAACTGTCATCACTCATACTCGCAACATATTTTTTGGCTTGCTTCTTGGTGGCAAATTGGTTCTCAAGTGCGTGTCCATTCTTTATAACAGCCCACATGGCTACGCCGTCATCGGGTTCCGCCATGGACGAACGCACACTGCACGGTGGCTGAATTTCTTGCGCATGCGAGTAGCAAGCCAAGCCAAGTGCACTTGTACCCGCAATCTCGTCGCCCTCGGCAATCCATGTCTGAGGCGGCGCATGCTGGAAAAAGTTAAAAATTATCACTGCCATAATGATGGCTACCACTGCCAATGCGAGTAGTTTCTTCATTGTTGTTCCCCTAGTGTATTTCCTTTCCGCCTTCTGCGGGAGCCAATAGACGTATGATCCGATTGGCGACCTCAAGCGCCTTTTCTTCACCTAAGCTATGGATAATCTCTATGGCGATATCTTCCTCAAGCATAGCATCGCGCACAAGGCTTTCTTCTGACTGGAAAATAGAAAAGGCAGAGTATACTCTTTTCGATTGTGTTTTTCACCTTTAATATCAGGCAATGCGCGTTGCCTGAAACCATTGTATCGGCGAGGAACACGTCTCCTGTTGGAGATTCAGCTGAGGTGGAAACCTTCGTTAGGCACCATGTTTCTGGCTCGTGATTATGCGCTCCGATGATCTCAGGCTTGGGCCAATTCCGGTCGTCGCGGGAAGACAAAAAGGAGCGTATTAGATCTCCTGAGGCCACGGTAGGTTTGCTGGGTGAAGCTAAGGTTGGCCACGAATTTCAAGATGCGATGGGAACAGCGATCAGCCGAAAGGCGCTAATGACGCTTCGGAGCTATTGCAAGCCGTTTTTGGAAAAGATACGAGCCTTTGCCGCCTTGCATTTGGCGGTGTGCCGAGGGGGAAGGCTTGCGACGGTCGAACTGCAAATCGTTTTCGAGGTGACGGGGTTAGATACCCGGCCATTAGCAGGCCAACGAACTCTGCGAATGCCGCGAGCCCCTCCGCGGCCTCTTTCGGGACAATCCCGGAAGCGTTTTGTGCAATTCGCCACTGGAGGGAAATGTAACGCCGACGCTTTGTGGAGAAAACTATGGCGGAAGAACAATCCCAGCCAATCGGCCCCGATCTTACTAAAGGCGTAGCGC
>JBAUNL010000085.1:0-3474 GCA_049579205.1 Rhodomicrobium sp.
CTCATAAAGTCTTCGCGGACCCGGCGTTCAAAGGTGTGGGATGACAAGTCGCTGGCGAATTGGTCCACGTCGAGGTCCAAATCGGCGGCATATTGCAGCAGATCTTCGGGCTCCAAAGCATCTTGATTTTCAAAAAGCGTATCGTGCATCTCCCAGAACCTGCGTTGGGCTCCGGCCGCCTCCGCGGCTTCTGCAGCAAGCTCTGCGTGCGGATGCATCGTCGTCAGGGGGAAGTTTCGAAAGACGAAGCGGAACCTGTCGCCTAACTGGTCAAGCAGCTCCGAGGTGATGATGTGCGCCTGGCCGCAATATGGGCATTCGTAGTCTCCATATTCGACGAGCGTAACATCGGCGTCACGTGCGCCGCGGATGTGATCACGTGGCCCTACGGGAAGGATGAGCTGGGGTTCAAAGCGGCTGATCATGGCGTGAATCTCCTTATGCTCTGCTTACTGCTGCCTGTTTTTGTTTCGGATAAGCGCCACGCAACATACTTTGTTGCTTATAGCTGCCCGCCGCTACGCGGATGGTGTCTCCAGGCATCTCGGCTCGATTGCCTCACGGGTTCACCACGATCCGGTCTTCCACTGCGGTAACGCCTGGTGCCGACCAGGCCACACGCTCGGCTTCCTCGCGCTCCACCCATGACCGAACGGTTCCTTTAAGGACGACCTTATTGCCCTCTGCTTCGACCGTGATGCGATTGGCATCTATCCTCGGCGTTTCGCTTGAGCGCGTCCGCAATCTTACGTTTGATTTCGGAGGGCTGGGCTCGCGGCTTGAGAGCGATCGAATTTGTGATGCCGTGCACGCCCTTTATGCGCCGGACGGCACTCTCGGCCATATTCCGCTCAAATTGCCATTCAACTTTGCCTTCGAGCGTGATCCAGCCATTCTTGACCACGACCTTGATTTGATCCGAGATCAGAGGCAATTGCGCCTTGATAGCGGCAACGGCCTCTCGAGCGATATCTGGGTCCGGTCTCTCATCTACGGCCGGCAGGCGGACCTCGAGGTCATTTGCCACGCCAGCCACCCCAGCTACGCGCTTTGCGGCGGCTTCAGCCTCATATTTCTCGTTATAACTGTGGACGAAGCCTGCGAGGGTCACAACGCCATCTTTGACGGAGACCGCGATATCCGAGGGGTCAAGTTCGGGATCCCACCGTAGCTCGTCTTTCACGTCTTGTTCGATCTCTTCGTCGGATCTCATGTGAGCCTCCAGAATACTTTTAAGAGCTCCCGCGGCGACGTGGCCGAGCCTATGTAGCATTCCGCAAGTTTAGGCTGCGCCTGCCTCAGCGCCTTGACGGCTATCAGCTTTTTAAGGCCCTCACTCCTTCAAATGCCACCGCCTGCCGTGCCGCAGCAATTGCCCGATAGCTGATCGCGGTCAATTTTTCTGAGCAATAAAGAGCTTATATTCGGAAGGCGTCGAGCCTGGGCGGGTCTGAATGGGAATCGCCCAACCTTAGCCAAAGATTTTTTGGTCAGTCCATCGGTAAATAGAGTATGTCCTTCGGTGATATTATTTGGCTGATCTTGATCTTGTCAGCCTTCCAGCCGCTCGTGCAGCAGCAAATGCTTCAATTCCAGCGGATGCGGAAAATAGCAAGAATCGAACAGCTTCGGAATTCACGGGTCATTCTAATGGTACACCGCCAGGAAACCATGCGCTTCCTTGGCTTTCCCATTGTTCGCTACATCGATGTGAATGACTCTGAAGAGATATTGCATGCCATTCAAATGACGGACCCCGAAGTTCCGATCGATCTTATTCTGCACACCCCGGGAGGCTTGGTCCTCGCAGTCCTCCAAATCGCCAACGCCTTGCGCGGCCGGAACGCAAAGGTAACGGTTTTCGTACCTCATTACGCCATGTCCGGCGGAACTCTCATCGCGATCGCTGCCGATGAAATCGTAATGGCGCCGTACGCAGTCTTAGGACCGGTGGATCCTCAACTGGGGGATTCTCCAGCAGCTTCGCTGATCAAAGTGGTGGAGCAAAAGCCTCTAGCTGACGTCGACGACAAAACGCTCGTCCTCGCTGATGTCGGCCGCAAGGCTATAGATCAGGTTAAGAAATATGCTGAGCAGTTTTTGCGGCACCGCATGCCGATGGAAGAGGCACGCTCGCTTGCGGAGAAACTATCGACGGGCACCTGGACGCATGACTACCCCATCTTGGCGCGCGAAGCCAAGGAACTTGGGCTGCCCGTCTCGACTGATATGCCCCAGGAGGTTTACGAACTCATCCGGCTTTATCCGCAGCCCGTCCGCTCGCAGACGGGAGGGGTGGAATATCTACCCTTCCCGAGGGAAAAAGAGGCGCAGGCAAGAATGCAAAAGCGGAACTAGCCGATTGCGAACGGCCCCCTCCTCAATCAACGGGGGATCAAGCTGTATTGGCAGGCGGCACCATGCATCATGCTCCACCCGCGTGATGCATCATGCTCCACCCGCGTGCTAACGCGTCACAGTTCGCTCTCCGTCACCGCGCCATTCTCTTTTCTTCGGAGAAGGCCATTTCAACTTCGGTAACCGAGTTGAATTCGCGGCCAGGAAGCCGTTCGAGTGCTTGAATGACCGGATTGTTTTTGATGGCAACGGCGATCAGATCGTCTTTCCTGGCAGGGAATCTGGCGCCTTTAAGAGCCTCAGCGACTTCAGCGGCCGATATGTGTTGCATTTCATCCTCCGAGCAACAGAAGCGATCGGCGCAGTCTTTCAGAGGGCGGTGGAAAGCACGCTGATCGCGGTCATTTTTGGAGGAAATTTCTTGCACGGCGATGTCTGCACCGAGAAGCTACTATGAGCTTCACTAAGGAGTCTCCAAGGTTTCGGAGACGATCAAAAGTGCAATTTTTGCCCTCGCAGCCATTCGCTAGGATGCCGCCAAGTTGGATTGCTCTGCTGCTGCGGCAAAATCTGCAAGGTCCTGTTCGAGTTCGTCCCTAAGTAAGATGCTCACATATGGAGTCATAAAAGGCTGAGCTAAGTAATGAAGTTGCGTTCGCGGTTTACTTCGGAAAATCAAGGTAAGCCGTGGGCCGGCACCAAAAACAGACTCGACAAGGTGATCGAGTTGATAGTCGAGATCGGCGCTTGCAGCGGACAAGAGCAGTCGATTGGGCGGATGGAGCGCGAGGATCTCCACTTCGTGATCGGCTTCATGCTGAAGCATGATCCTGACTAGCCGGAATCTCGAACCCACACGAAGCGGCGGGGGCGTCAATAGATCAACAGCTCTCACCGACCGCAGTGTCCGGGGCCATTCGTCAATATCAGAAACGACGGAGAAAATCGCGGCCCTCGAAGCGTCGATAGGCTTTCTCACTTCTAGCTGCAAGGCTGCCTCTCTGTTCCAAATAGGAAGCCTAAATCTGGTGCCTTCTTCCAACATTGATGCAGGTCATTTTTGATCCAAGCGCGCGTTGGTCCTGGCATGCCGCCAATTGGAAATTGACCGCCATC
>JBAUNL010000086.1:0-10577 GCA_049579205.1 Rhodomicrobium sp.
AGCGGAGAGCGCCGGATCTCAGCTTTGATCAGCGCGCTTTCTATCGAAATGCTGACATCTGTTTCGGTGACCTCCAGGATTTCGCTTTCGGGAAAGCCTGTCACGTCAAGTCTGTCCCGGCCGTCGATGGGATCGTCTCCCGCTAATTCCGACGAAAGCGACCAGGTTCTTAGGCACCCCAAGCCTTGGCGCGGGATGATGAGTAAGCGCGCAAGATGAGGAGCAAGAAAAAAGAGCTTGATCCGGTAGCCGCGGGAGAGTTCGATCTCAACGCGCGATGGCGAAACTGAGCTTATTCGCGCGCCGCCGAGGATATGCACTTTATCTCTCTCGCTGACCCAGCCCTACGGCCATACAAAAAGGGACTATAGGCCAGGAGGCCGGCCTTCGGCCAGCCTGGATCCAACGCCGTGACACTCTCCCTGTTTGGCACAAACTGGAGCGCGGCGATTTTCAGGTTGAGAGAACAACGTAGATCAGAATAACATCGCAGCGCTCAAAGAGGGCAAGGGTTAGCGACGCTGCTAGTGGAGCGAATTTGACATTTGAGTTCCACCCGCCGCAAGTTCGCGCTCAGATGTCAAATTCAAAAGCTCCACTAGAGTCATAAGGTTGCTAGTGGTCCTTTGATCCCGGCATTTGCTCTCGATCGTGCTGCAAGCGGATGCAAATGCCGGAATCGGACCATTAGAATGAAGTTTCACGCGTTTTGTATAGTAATAGTCCTGTTGAGCATGAATACTGCTGCCGTCGCGGACTGTGACGATGGCTCAAAGAAAAGCATGCTATCGAGAGTTGTAGCTGTCGATTCCGCCAACGGTGCTATTTATGGAAGAATCGATACTGCGGACAACGCACCGCCCGCACTTGTTTTGAACGATAAAGAAATTGTGCTGACGTTCGACCAAGGCCCTCACCCTACGAACACAGAATATATCCTCTACACTCTTGATCGCTTCTGCGCGAAGGCTGTGTTCTTTTTCACTGGCAGCGCAGCCATCGCGAACCCGGAAATGGTCCGTGAGATTGCGCGGCGCGGTCATACGATCGCGGCGGGACCGTGGTCGGCATCTGCTGACTTCGCCAACATCCCTATCGAGGATGCGAAATCTGAGATCGAGAAGGGGCTCACTGCCGTCGCTAAAGCCGCAGAAGGGCAAGTCGCGCCCTTCTTTCGTATTTCAACCAGCGTCCCGGCGCCGGATGTGCTTGCTTATTTCCGGCAACGGGGCGTGAGCCTGTGGTCTTACGACATCGCCTCTGGGGACAATGAGCCAGGCATCACATCGGGACAATTCTTCAACCGCACGCTCGAGAAGATTCGCGAGAGAGGCAAAGGCGTCATTCAGTTCCACGACACAAGCAAAGTCACCGTCGATACACTCGACGATATCTTGTCAGTCGCCAGGCAAAGTGGCTCTAAGGTTGTGCAGCCTGTTCCCGCCGCAAGTTTTGTGCCCAAGGAGGAGTATCTGGCCGGCTTTATGCGACCTGCTCCCAAACCACCCAGATCATCGGCGGTTAGCCAAACCCTCGTGGAGGCAGCAAAGCAGAGAATTCGCATTCGCCGTCATGCCGAACCACAGCTTCGCCACCCGCCAAGGAGCCGCCAACCCGAGGGTTAAACCAATTTGGCGATGAGCCCTAGCATCCTTGGAAGCTTACTGCACCGCTGAAGGCGCCGAAACCTTGGCGTGAGTAAGTTCTGCGAATTCCTTATCAGATAGATAGAGCGCGCCATTGACAAAAAATAATGTCTCTCCATGCTTCTCATCGCATGTTTTATTGTTTCCTTCGCCGATTAGACGCTGACAATATTTAACCTGCCCAGTTATCTTGTTGTGAAAGCTTGGCTCGCCATACCTTTCGATTACCTGCTGTATAGCGTCTGAATGCTTGTCATAGTTATTGATCACAAAGACAACATCGATAACCGAGGGCGGAAAGGATTTGCTTTCCACGCGATAGGCGGGAGATAGAGTAACCCCGATTTTGTAGATTGGCGTCGAATAGCCAAAATATTTGGTCTCCGTGACTGCATTATAATCCTTGACCGCCTTCTCGAGGTCTTCTTCGCCGAGAATTTCGCCGCCGTCTTTTTCCTGCCGGCGTTTGAGTGCGGCTGCTACTTCGGCGATCGTCATCCTCAGTCTGATCCCGGCTATGTCAAAGCGCGATACATCAACTGCGGTTTGAGCCTGGCTTTGCTGCGCAGAAAAACCAGTGACCGCCGCCAACACCAAAGCACAGCACCATTTTTGCATTTTTCCCTCCACGATAGCGCCGCACCTGCACTTTACGAAGCCTGACGCCGCCGAGACGCTCGGCATGTCCTTTCACTTACTGCAACCTGCCCTGCTATCACGGCGGTAGCGCGGAAATTCGTCTTCATCAAGCCAGGAAATACTCTGCGGGCACACCGGCCGCCGCGTCCGTGGACTCGCACGCAATCTTGTTTATGCCTTCTCGACGCTTGCCGAAGCCAAGCAATCTTTTCTTAAATTGCGAATTATGACAATATTGGATCATGACACCCGCGCGCGCCCGTTTCACCGTGATTGCCATCACCGCGATATTTCTCGCGACGGCAGGAAATGCACTGTTTCTGCAGGATCGAAGCCGTTTTCGCATGGGCACGATGCCAAGCACCGCAGTTTCCGTCGCTCAATTACCGATCGAGAAAGCGCCTGATGGTGCGCCGTCTGGGCAAGGTGGGCAGCCTGCTTCCCCGGTCCCTTCAAAGGCTGGCCGGGGGGAACCTCGCCTTTTTTCCGCGCTACGGAGAGAACTGGGGCAGCGTGGATACGCCGAACAGCTTACAGCTCAATCCAATGGTCTCCGGTTTGCCGTTCTGGCCTATGAATTCGATAATGGAATGCCGCTGACCGGCGAACCCACAGAAGCGCTTCTGAAGCAGGTGATCTTCAACGTCAACCAGGCACCACGCGGCGTTTTCGCAGACCGTGCAGAAGCCTCTCCCCGATTTGTAATGGAAGCGCAGAAAGTTCTTCTCGGCCTTGGTTTTTTTCGCGGAACGCTATCCGGGCGAATGGATCCTTGGACCATCGGCGCCGTCAAAGACTTCGAGAGGCACAGGAGCCTGCCAATCACTGGGCGCTTGAGCGAAAATACACTCCTCGAATTGATAATCTATTCCGGGCAGTCGATTCAAATCTCGTCAGGCTGAGCTTTAACAGCGCAAGCTGATGCGAAAAGAACACGCATCGCCGCGAACATTACCTTTATCGTTAACCGTTACAAATTCTGGCTAGAATTTTCCCAATACAACCTCTTAACAGTCGCAATCGAAGTGTTCGCTGCCCCACGAATCCCGTTATTGGGTGAGAGCGAGGCGGAATTATCTTCGAATTGGGCAGAATGCGAAGGGCATACGAGAGGGACACCGTTCAAAGGACCGCAAAAACATGGCGCCGCGTGGCGGCGGCGCTGATGGCGCTCGGCTGCACAGGTGGATGCTCCATTCTCGATCCCCATGTTCCTTCGCCGGAACTTGAGCTCCCCAACCTGTATATCTCGCAGAAAACGAGCAACCAAAGCTCCGTTCCGCCCGATGATTTTGTGGCCTTCAGATCGAAGCATCTCGTTGAACTCATCGCATTGGGACGCGGGTTCAACTTTGACATCGGCGCCGCGATCGCAAGGATACAGGTGGCGGAAGCACAGGTCCGCATTGCCACCCAGCAGCTTATTCCAACAATTACAACTGGTGGCACCGGCGCAAGTCAAAGTCTCAATCACGCGAATGGACAGGCTGTCAGGACCACAACGGTGACCGCGGCGCTGAACGGGACCTATACGCTTGATGTTTGGGGTCAGTACCGCTCACTCCTCTACGCGGCCAAGGCGAATGAGTGGAATGCAAGCTTCGCCGCTGCCGTAACCACGATCACAACCGACGCGACCATCGCCATAACTTACTTCGATGCAATCGGCACACAAGAGCAGATCGCTATTGCAAAGAGAAACCTCGCCGCGGCACAACACATTCTCAAGGCGATCCGCGACCGCTTCGCGCAGGGCACGGCAAGCGGGCTGGATGTTGCCCAGCAGGAAACCTTGGTTGCCAACATAGCTGTCACCATCCCACCCTTGGAGCGGCAGCTTGAGCAATTCAAATATGCGTTGGCCGTGCTGGTGGGTCAGGCACCGGAGTTCTTCCGTTACGACGGGGAAAAGCTCTTCTCAGTGACGGTGCCGCTTATACCGTCAGGCTTGCCTTCGGATCTTTTGTACCGCCGGCCAGACATAGCAGTGGCCGAAGCTCAACTCGCGGCAGATAAATTCGATGTATCATCGGCGCGGGCAGCGATGTTTCCTTCTATCCAGCTCACGGGCCAGGGTGGTCTCCAAAGTGTCGCCTTGGCGACCCTTTTTTCGCCGCACAATGCCTTCTACAACATGGCTTTAGGCATAACTCAGCCTATCACGAATGAGTATGGGCTGCAGGCCATGCTCGACCTTAATAAGGCCACCTACGGCGCGGACCTCCAGAATTATAGAAAGACAGTCGTCGCGGCATTTCAAAACGTTGAGAGCACCTTAATTGCCTACAAGAAAGATGCGGAACAGGAGCGCCTACAGCACGAAGCCGTGATTTCCGCGAGGCGCGCGTTTGATTTATCTGAGCAACAGCTAAGGGGCGGCATCATCGACGTGACCACGCTTTTGCAAGTGGAGCAAACCTTGTTCACTGCCGAAATTGCTTACGCTCAAATAAGGCAGACGCGACTTCTGGATGCAGTTTCCCTCTACCAAGCATTGGGCGGAGGATGGTATAAGCCTCCCGCAGGCATAGCTGAGGTTGCGTCTGTTATAGAAGTGAAAGCAAAGTCTCAATGAAAAGGCTAACGCCATATTTAATATTTATACTGATTACCGGCGGTCTGGTCGCTTTCATCTACAAGGATCGCATCTTCCCGCCGGCGGAAACGGCGGCAACTGGCGCTAGAGGGGACGCCAGGCAAGGCGGCGCCGGAGGACATCACCGCGGGGAGCAGGTTATTCCCGTGCTCGCTGGAAAAGCCAAAACCGACAACGTGCCGGTCTATTTGAACGGGGTTGGCACGGTGCAGGCCTATAACACTGCAATCGTCCGCACACAGGTCAGTGGCCGCCTCATCGATGTACCCTATACCGAAGGGCAGTACGTCAAGGAAGGCGATATACTCGCGAAAGTAGATCCGGCCCTTTATCAGGCAGCTTACGATCAAGCAGTGGCTCAGAAGGCTAAGGATGAGGCAGTCCTTGCCAATGCGCGGCTCGACGAAAAAAGATATTCAAACCTCGTTAAGACCAATGCAGCCACGCAACAGCAGGCTGACACTGCAACTTGGACAGTTCATCAGGACGAGGCGGCGGTGAAACTGGACCAGGCAGCAATCGATAATGCCTGGGCTAATCTGCAGTGGACGACCATCAAAGCGCCGTTCGCTGGCAAGACCGGCATAAGGCTTGTCGACAAGGGAAACCTGGTCAGCTCGGCGGATGCGACCGGCATCGTCATTATCGCCCAGCTTCAGCCCATCACAGTTGTCTTCACACTTCCCGAGGATACAGTAGCGGATGTTCTAGACGCTTCCGCCAAGGGTCCTGTCGAACTCCAAGCACTCTCCGGCGGCAAGGTGACCGGCGATGGAACCCTCCTCGTCGTCGACAACCAAATCGATCAATCCACCGGTACCTACAAAATAAAGGGTACGTTTGCGAACCAGCAGAACCGGCTTTGGCCCGGCCTGTTTGTGAATGTCAGACTGAAGTTAAAGATTCTTCCCAATGTCATTGTGGTTCCTTCCGTAGCTGTCCAGCAGGGTGCAAACGGCAGCTACGTCTATATCGTGACGCCGGAGAGCACGGTTAAGCTCGCCTACGTAAAGGTCATCCAGGAAGGCGAACAGCAATCTGTGATCGGGTCCGGTATTTCAGAGGGGGATCTCGTTGTCACGACCGGTTTCGCGAGCCTGCAGGATGGCGCAAAGGTCAAAGCTGACGCCTCGGCCTCGGATAAGGGCGCTCCTGCCGCAGCCGCACCGGCCGCCCCCACGGGCGCCTCTAAAGGCACAAACGGCGACTATCCCCATCGCAGAGGGCAAAATAAGCAAGCAGGCGGTGCTGGTGCCGACAATCCCGCCACCGAAACCGCCGCAGAAGTAAAGCAGGCGGATGAGGGCTCCCGGAAGCCATGAGCATTTCCGCGCCGTTTATAGCGCGCCCGATTGCGACTTCGCTCTTGGCAGTTGCGATTCTGCTCAGCAGCGTTCTCGCCTATAGCTTCCTGCCGATTTCATCGCTGCCCCAGGTCGATTTTCCGGTCATCCAAGTTACGACGCAGCTGCCGGGGGCGAACGCCGATACTATGGCGCGCCTCATTACCGCGCCTCTAGAGCGGCAGCTCGGACAAATCCCGTCACTCGAAGGAATGAGTTCCACGAGTTCGCAGGGGATCAGCCAAATCACGCTGCAGTTCAACTTGGACCGCGATATCAACGCTGCCGGCCAGGATGTGCAATCGGCGATAAGTGCGGCAGGGGGCAACCTTCCGCAAAATCTCCCCTATCCACCCACCTATGCGAAGGTCAATCCATCCGATCCACCGATTTTGACGATTGCTCTGACCTCCACTGGCCTCTCAATGGAGAAGCTGAGCGATCTTGCGGACACATTTCTCAGCCCACGGCTTAGTCAGGTCACGGGCGTCGGCAGGGTCACGATCCAGGGCAATATCCGGCCAGCAATCCGCATCCAAGCTGACCCCACGCAGCTTTCTTCCTATGGCATCGCGCTGGAGACGCTGCGGGCGGCGATCGGCAACACCAACGTTACGGGTTCGAAAGGTGTCCTTAGCGGGTCCAACAAGGCCTATCTGATCGGTGCGAACGACCAGCTCGATACGGCGAAGGCTTACGAAAATATCGTTGTATCCACCTCTTCCGCCGGCACGCCCGTTCTTTTGAAGGATGTGGCAACCGTCATTTCAGGGCTCGAAAATAACAAGGTCGCCGCGAGATATAATGGCATTCCCGCCGTTATCATTGATGTGCAGCGGCAGCCGGGCGCGAACATAGTTGGCACAGTTGACCGGCTGAAGAAGCTGCTGCCGCGCCTTTCATCTGCGCTTCCGGCCGGCGTAAATGTCACGATCGCCGCGGACCGCACGGGCACGATTCGCGCTTCCGTATCTGAAGTCCAATACACGCTCGTAATCAGTGTTATTTTAGTCGTCCTCGTCGTCCTTTTGTTCCTGCGCACTTTCAGCGCAACTATTGTGGCAGGCGTTACCTTGCCACTGTCACTGATCGCTTCATTCGGCGTCATGTATTTTGCCGGCTTCAGCCTCGACAATCTTTCGCTCATGGCGCTGACCATCGCCACGGGCTTCGTCGTAGACGACGCCATCGTGATGATTGAAAACATCATGCGATTCATCGAGGGCGGCGACAGGCCGATGGTAGCCGCCTATAAGGGAGCGGGCGAAATCGGCTTCACCATTGTTTCGCTCACCGTTTCGCTCATCGCCGTCTTTATCCCGCTCCTCTTCATGACGGGGATCGTGGGGCGGCTCTTCCACGAATTCGCGCTTACTCTGACCATTGCTGTGCTTACATCGATGGTCATCTCGCTGACGCTGACGCCGATGATGAGCGCGCGGCTCTTGCGTGTGCCGCGGCACGGTGAGAGGGCGCCATGGTATGCGCGGCTGACAGAGGCGCCCCTGAATGCGCTCTTCGTCTTTTACCGGGTCTCGCTCGACGTAGTGCTGCGCTTCCGGCTTTTGACCCTCATCGTTGCCGCTCTCACACTTGTTTTCACAATCACGCTTTATTTGGCGATCCCGAAGGGCTTTCTTCCGGACCAGGACACCGGCTTTCTTACTGCCGATACCGAAGCTGCCTCTGATGTCTCCTTCGAAGGCATGAATGCCCTTCAAAAGGAGATCGAAACCATCATCCGGAAGAATCCGGACGTGCTTGGCGTGTCTTCCGTAGTGGGCGTCGGGACTACGAACGCGACCCCAAACATCGCGCACTTCGCGATCACCTTGAAACCGAAGAACGACAGGGATGCCTCTGCAACCGATATTATGCAACGCCTGACGGAGCAGGCCCGCGCGGTACCAGGCATATTCACGACGTTCCAAATTGTTCAAGATATTCAGATCGGTACCAGCCGCAGCCGGACGCAATATCAATACGTGCTCGTGGGTCTCGACCGGGAGGGTTTTTCCGGTTGGGCCAAGAAGCTGGAGCGCGAGCTTAAGCAAGATAGCCGCCTCGCCCATGTCTCCTCCGACGTTCAAGAGGACGGCAATGCCGTTATGATCAATGCCGACCGCGTTATCGCCGGGCGGCTCGGAGTGACGATGCAAGCGTTGAACGATACTCTTTATGACGCTTTCGGCCAGCGGCAGGTTTCAACCATCTACGGGCAGTCAAACCAATATCGCGTTATTCTCGAAGTCGACCCGAAATATCAACGGGATCTTCCGGCGCTCGGTTCGATCTTCGTGCCGGGCAACGCGATCAGCAATTCCACTTCGGGCAATTCAACGACAGGACTCGCGAGCAGCAGTTCCAGCGGCGCCACCAATTCGTCGATCACGGCGGTGCCGGCGATAGGACAAGGACGGGGCGCGCAAGTACCGCTCTCGGCTTTCTCTACTTTGCAAAGGACGACGGCGCCTCTCTCGGTGAATCACGTTCAGCAATATCCGGCGGCTACCATAAGCTTCGATGTCGCTCCTGGTGTTTCTCTCGGTGAGGCCATTCAGGCCGTTGCCGATGCAAGTGCCAGGATCGGCATGCCATCTTCTATTGTAGGCAGCTTCACCGGCGCCGCCGCAGAATTCAACGCCTCGCTGAAAAGTCAGCCGCTCCTCATATTAGCGGCCGTAATCACGATCTACATCATTCTAGGCGTACTCTATGAGAGCTTCGTTCATCCGTTCACCATCCTGACGACCCTGCCTTCCGCGGGGATTGGAGCTCTCCTTGCGCTCGAATTTTTCGGCATGGAATTCTCCTTCATCGCCCTGATCGGCGTCGTCCTTCTCATGGGTATCGTGAAAAAGAACGCGATCATCATGATCGACTTCGCTATTGAGGCCCAGCGGCAGCGGGGATTGGCGCCACTTGATGCGATCCGGGAAGCCTGCCACCTGCGCTTCCGCCCAATCATGATGACAACAGTGGCGGCGCTGCTCGGCGCCTTACCCCTTGTATTGGGTCATGGCCCCGGCTCGGAGCTTCGCACGCCATTAGGAGTGACGATCATTGGTGGCCTGCTTCTTAGCCAGCTGCTTACTCTTTACACCACCCCCGTAATCTACCTCGCCATGGAGGGCTTGAAGAGCCGCTTCGAGAATCTTATGGGACCGGCCGAGGAGCCTGGCAGCCTGCCTACCCCAGAAGCTGGAGGTCCGGCATGAGCGTGACTGCGCCGCGCAAGCCGTTATCGGCACTACCAAGAACGGACAAGCGTTCACACCAGTGACCCGATGAACCCGTCCGCCCCTTTTATAAGAAGGCCAATCGGCACCATCCTGTTATCCGTAGGGTTGTTTCTCTCCGGGGTCGTGGCCTATTTCAATTTGCCCGTTTCGAGCCTGCCGAATGTCGACATGCCGACCATTCGCATCAGCGCTTCTCTACCGGGTGCCGATCCTGAAACCGTCGCCGCAACTATAGCTGCTCCTCTGGAGCGCCATATCGGTGAGATTGCCGGCATCAATGAGCTGACCTCTACAAGCCAGCTTGGATCGGTAAGCATCCAGGCTCAGTTCGATCTATCCCGCAATGCAGACGACGCCGCGCGCGATGTCCAGGCCGCCATAAACGCCGCGCAAGCCGATCTTCCCGTTACGCTGACGCGGCGGCCAACGATCAGAAAATCGAACGCGGCTGCGTCTCCCATTATGATCCTCGCCATGACCTCCCCGGTTAGGCGCGCGACCGATCTTTACGACCTCGGCGATCTTATCGTTTCGACCCGTATCAGCCAGATAAACGGCGTCGCAGAAGTACTGCTCGGGGGAGCGCAAACGCCTGCGGTCCGCATTGTTGCCGATCCTTCCGGATTGCAGACGCGTAGCCTCGGTCTCGAAGATGTGCGAACAGCCGTAACCCAGGCCAACTCCCTTGTCCCCATCGGAAGCATGGACGGCCAAGACAAATCGACGGTGGTTCTGACGAACGGACAGATCAGCAAGCCGGCGGACTTCGCAGCACTTGTCATGAAAGTAAAGAACGGGGATGTTGTCCGGATCGGCGATGTCTCAAACGTTTCCACAGGCACGAGCAATCGGCTCGCTGCCGGCTACTTCAATAGCTCACCAGCCATTATTTTCATCATTTTCAAGACGGCCGATGCCAATGTCATTCAAACAGTCGATCAAATCTATGCCTTGATGCCCGAACTGCACAGGCTTCTTCCCGCCGACGTTACAATAAACATTTTGAATGACCGCACGAAGACGATCCGCGCCAGCATCTCCGACATTCAGAAGACTCTGATGGCGAGCATTTTGCTCGTCATGCTGGTGGTGCTGATTTTTCTGAGAAGGG
>JBAUNL010000087.1:0-2442 GCA_049579205.1 Rhodomicrobium sp.
CCGGTGGCGGCATCGAGTACAAGATCAATCCGGCCTGGTCGCTAAAGGGTGAGTATCAATATGTCGATTTCGGCACCGCGAAGCTCACGGATGCAGCGAACGCGGTGACGACGAACAGTCTCGACACTAACTTCCATACCGTTCGCGTCGGGGTGAATTACCATTTTGGCGGCGGATATGAGCCTTTGAAATAGCCGGCCCCCACAGCGGGTTATGTGGACGGCGCCTTCGGGCGCCGTTCGCTTTTGGAGTCTTCGAAATTGATGGTGGACACGACAGGACTTCAATTCAGGTATAGAAACAATAGCTTACACCTGAAAACGGGTGAAAAACCCCTCATAGAAACTCCTAGCGAATTTTCGAAATGTGAAAACGCTTCAGCATTGTTCGGAGGCCGCTCATGAGCACCTTCGAACAGAAGAAAGCGGAGCGCGGAAATGGCAAGCCCAAGGCCCGCGAAGATAACGGGCCGGTGAACCTGAAAGCAGAGCGCATCCTGCTCGCGACTTGTATGGTTCACAATCACGAACTTGAGGCGTTGGGCGATAAAATCCGCGCTTTCCACTTCAGCGATCCCCTTCACGCTCAGGCATGGGAAGCCATGTCAAGGCTAGTGGCGCGCGGCAAGCGGGCCGACTCGTCTTCGATCCTTCCGCAGATCAACGCGAGCGCACCGCTTGCGGACGTTACAACCGCTGTCTATCTCGACAAACTCAAATTCGAGGCGTTGGAACCGGGCCAGCTAGGCTCTAATGCTGACGCGGTTGTTTCCGCATGGGAGGGCCGGAAGCTTCGCGAGACTTTCGCCCAATATGAAGGCCGCGCCAAGTCCGGCGCATCCGGTTTACTTGAGGCCTTGCATGAGGATTTGAACCGTATCGCTGGCAAGGTGCGGCCGGAAACCTACGGGCCTATCACCGAAGCTCTTGACGGCGTTATGGCTGCCATTCGCGCCAGAAAGGCTCTTGGCGGCAGGATCTCTGGCATCTCGACGGGATACCCGAAACTTGACGAGCTTATAGACGGCTTGCGGCCGGCCACGTTGACCATTATCGGCGCACGGCCCAAGCAGGGCAAAACAGCCATCCTGCTTTGCATCCTCCGCAATCTGTGCAAGCGCGGCATTCCCTGCGTTTTCTTCAGCCTCGAAATGCCGAAAGACGAGGTTGTGAAGCGGTTCATCGCCATTGAATCTCAAGTTGACTTCTCCCGCCTTACGCGGGGCCGCTATGACGATGAGGAGGCCATCGCCATAGAGGATTCGGCCATAGAGGTTGACCGTTGGCCGCTCATCATTGACGACGCCGGCGCGCTCACGCCTTCAGGCATCGCCTACAGGGCCAGGAACGCGGTCAATGTTGACGGCTGCAAGGCGGTCTTCATCGACTATATGCAGCGCATCGCCCCGGAAAAAGGCTCTAAGCGCTACGAGGAAGTGACCGCAATTTCGATGGCCATGGCGGATCTGAGGAAGACGCTCAACGTTCCGATTGTCTGCCCCGCTCAGCTCAACCGCAAGCTCGTTGATCGCTCAGACAAGGTGGACTTCTCGAAGTTCCGGGCCGAATCAACACGGCCAACAGACGGCGATTTGCGTGACTCTGGCCAGATCGAACAGGACGCAGACGCGCTGAACGGGGGCGCTTCCGAAGAAGTTACCATGAATTGCTTCGCTGAGATCACTCCAGCGAACCATGATTTGCTGCACAACGCCGATAATAAGCCGTTCCTGTTGGTCGCTCTCCGATATAGAGACAGCCTCGGCGATATTGGGCGCGAATACGAATGTGGATTTTGCTTTATGCTCGATCACGCAAGATTTCTGCTCTCGGCTTACGCCGAACCATTTAATTTCATTAGGAAAATTGACAAGAGCGACACAGCCTAGGACTAATGTCACCAACAACAATAACAGAGACAGCCTCATAGGCTGTCTCCGTCATCTTCGCCGACCTGTCGTGGACAGCGGTAGGATAAAAAATACTTAAGTCAAGTTCGGGAACATCATCGCCCTAATTAAGGCCCTTGGCAGCAGCGGAAGTGTCAGGCCTTGGGTTTGCTTGCGCGGTAGTCTAGTCAGCATGTGGAAATCAAGCAGAAAAGCGCATCCAAATGGCGCAAGGCACAGTCAAATTTTTCAACGAGACCAAAGGATTCGGCTTCATCTCGCCGATGATGGAGGCGCTGACGTGTTCGTTCATGTCAGCGCGCTAGAATGCGTATCTCCGCGAAGGGCAAAAGGTCAGCTTCGACCTCGAACCGGACCGCAAAAGCGGGAAGATGCGGGCAACGAATCTCCGCGAAGAATAAGTGCGACGCTGCCTCTAGGTCATAAGCGGCAGACTGTCGAACGCGAAGCTAGGCCATCTTGTCGATGATCTGCTTCATCTCTCCGGCCCCGAAGGCGCGCAGCGTCTGCGTGCGGACGTTACCCATGGCGCC
>JBAUNL010000088.1:0-12132 GCA_049579205.1 Rhodomicrobium sp.
AACGCCCATCCCGCCATATTCGCGGCGCCACCTATAGTAAGTCTGCTCGGTTACGCCGATCGCACGAACCGCCTGGCCTGCCGTCTCGCCACGGCTCAGGCGGACCTCTACTTCACGCAGCTTGGCATGATCTCTTCCGGTTTGGCTCGATTCGCCATCTCTCAGCTCCATTTGCGAAGCCGAGACAAACCGATTCACCAGACCACTTACCGGGTAGCAGACCACTCTCGGTTGCGCGCTTATCGCACCTTGTCCTGCAGCCAACTGGGCCAAGCCTCGATGACTTGCATCCGGCTGTGCTTCTGTTCCACGAGCTTACCGATGCCGGCATCTCGAAGCATCGACTGGCGATGGCACTCTGCCGGGTTCTTAGCGAAGACGAAGAAAAAGCGGCGCGCGGCTATCTCGAAGCCGCTGGTTACGAGGTGCTTCCCGGTTCTATTCCGGAGAGTGCGGCCTATCGCGCTGCCCATAATCGTGGCCGCTCACTGATCGAAACGGACGAGCAAATTCTTAACGAGCACGCCGATGCGTTAATGGAAGCCCTGCTCACCAAGGTTGCCATGCTTGCTGGTCATGACGATGCCGCCGAGCTGCCTGCAGGAACGCGCAAAGGAGATGCAGCATGAGCGCCAAAGACACTGCGCGCATTGTGCGCGAGAAGTTTTTTCTCGGCGCGCCACCGCCGCGCGATGAGACCAAAGGGAATCTTGAGGAAGCCCGCAAGCGGCCGGGGCGCAAACGCAAAGCCGAAAAAATGGCGCAGCTGAATTTGCGCGTGCCAGAAGAAGTCAAACATCGTGTGCGGATTCTTGCTGCGCGCGACCGGCGCGAAATGTCTGAGATCGTGATCGAAGCGATCGAGCTCTACGAAGCAAGGCACGGAGCTGCGCCAAAGCTCGAACCGAGCCGGCGCAGCTAGAAATTCATGCGCTGGATTTTTCTCGTGATCGGCGGCATCGCGACGGCGGCGATGCTTCTCATTTCCATGCGCCTTAATTTTTTGTTCGGCTTTTCGCTCGGGCAATCAGCCGAGAGGGCATGGGTTTTCGGCTGCGTGAGTGTGATCAGCGATGCTTGGAAAGGTCTCGGGCCGGTGCTGATCCTTACACTCATGGGCAGGCGGCGCTGGCCTTCTGCCTTTGGCGGCGCGCTGATTTGGATCGTCTGCTTCATCTACTCGATGAGCTCCGCGCTTGGCGTTGCGATCGAAGACCGGACAGCGCGCACCGGTGGCCGCGAAGCCTTGCAACTGAACTATGCAGACGCAGAAAATGAAATCGCTCATCTCGAAGCGAAGCGCAAAGGACTTCGCGCTCACCGCTCCTCAAATGAAATTCAGGCAGTGATCGATGCACGCTTCGCACGTCCCATTACAAGTGGGGAGCGTATTCGCGGAACGGTTTCGACGGCTTCGGCCAACTGCCGCCGAATAGATGCGCGCACGGTCGAAGCCTGTGCCGAGATCGCAAAGCTGCGCGAGGAACTGGCGGCCGCCGGCGAAGAGCGTGAGATCGGTAAGCGGCTCGGTGAGCTGAGGGCACAGGTGCAACAGCTGCGCGAGCATGGCGCTTCGGTTTCCACCGATCCGCAAGCTGAACTCTTGGCGCGGCTTTTTCACGGGGCATTGAGCAAAGCCGAAATCGGGCCCGGACTTTCGGTATTGCTCGCGATCATGATCGAATTGGTTTCTGCGTTTGGGCCGGCTGTGCTCGCCACCTATGCCGAGGCTTCCCGCCCTCAAGGTCAGCGCAAGGAGAAAGCCTTGGGGCTCGTGGTGGATTATTTGGCGGAGCGCGCTGTGCCCGGCGCAGAGACAGACGGCCTTTTGGCGGCGGAACTCGTCACGGATTACGAAGGCTGGTGCCGCAGGCATGACCGCTTCGCGCTTCCCCTCGCGGAGTTCGTCTCCGCTTTCGATCGCCTGCGCGTCCAAAATGGCCTGCGCAAAATTCGCAAACGCAAAGACAAGTATTTCGGGATTCGCTTAAAAGGTACCGCTCGAAAAATGCCACGGGCATAGAGCGCGACTCGACCGCCGCGACAATGCGCGACATGTCGCGGCCTGACGCGACTTGCCGCCGACCGTCGCGGCCTGTCGCAGACGGAGCTACAATAAAGAGGGCCTCGGTCGCGGTCTCCGGCATGCCGATCCTGGTGCGCCGGTAACGCGACGGAGGTAGAGATGGCAGATCATTTGGATGAAGCGCATCAAAGCGAGGCGCAGCGAACTAAAATTCGTGAGCTCAACGATGCGTTCAGAAGAACACTAAGCGGCGGGTTCGTGGTTGCGACAAATGGCGTGCAAGCGCTTCCCGTGGAAGTTCAACTGGAAGTCGTGCAAAAGATCAAAAGCTTCAACAGCTTCAATCAAGACAACGATCCCTGGGGTGAGCATGACTTCGTCTCAATCGAGCATGCAGGTGAGACGTTCTTCGCCAAGATTGACTACCACGATCTTGATCGGAGATATCATTCGGAAGATCCCGCCGACCCCGCAAAAACATGCCGCACCATGACCATCATGCTCGCGGAAGAATACTAAATCAAAAGCCGTTCGAGCCTTCGCTCCGCACCAAGATGCGGAGCTTTTTTTCTTATCTGACATATTCAAGGAAATATCGATCGCTAATCGGCTGACGAACGCGCGAGCAATGTTCTCGGAAAGAATTCGTTGTACTCGTTCTCGTTGAACCAAGCGCATTTGATGTCGAACAATTTCAAGCCGGGCACACGAATGGTAAGTGCGAGCGCATAGATCGCGAGTTGCGCAATTGGTTTGTTGGTGCCTGCATCGGGTTTGTAATCGAGGATATGCACGGCATCGTTTCGCACTTGCAGAAAGTCGATGTGGCCGGTGATGCTGCGTGGATTGTCTCCAACGCGCGGCGCGAGCTCGATGTGGTATTTGTTTTCGAGTGCTGTTATCTCTTCTTCGGTTAGCCAGATTGGAATTTCGACTGCGAGCGTTGTCGAGTCATTTGCAAGCATGAAATTTTGCAGCGTCTCGTGCCGCAGTTTGTTGTTCCCGACTGTCGGAATGATCAACGCTGCGGTGCTGGTCGCGACGTTCTCCTTGCGATTGACGATGACGTTCGTGATATCCGCGAACGCGGGATGGGCTTGAGAAGCGCGCGCTTTCGGATCGCCGTCATTGCGAAACAAATCATGCGGGCACAATGTGGGAATGCTTTCGAGAAATCTCGCGAGCGGCGTGAAGCGCCGGTGCTGCGCATTGCGATAGAGCAACGTGAGCTTCGAGCGATGATAGGCGAAGGCATAAATTTGCCGGTGATAGAGTTTAATCGTGCGGATGGTTTGCGCGGGCGGATAAATCGTTGTTGCCTCCGCGCGCAACCTGCGGAAGGTCGTGTGATCTTTATGCGCGCCGAGCCAGGCCGCGATCGTCGTGGGGGAGATGGTGCGGCCGGTTTTTGATTTGAAGCGCTTCGCTGTTTCGGTGAGTGAGTAGCCGAGATTGTAGAGCGTCAGCGCCTGCAGCACGATGCGGATCGGATATGTTTTGTTGCGCAGTGCCGCGGGGCCGGGTGTGAATGTACGTTTGCACGCTGCGCATCGCCACAGCTGAACGATCTCTAATTTCTTTTTGCGAATACCTTTGCGGGTGATGACGTGGCTGCCGCAATAAGGACACTCGGTGGGCAGCTTGTTCGTGTGCGGAGCTGTTGCCGGACGCAGTGCAGAACGGGACATAAAGAGGGGATGTGCGGGAGCGTATCATAGGCCACGAATTTTGGAAGGTGTGGTCACGAAAATTGGAACAGCGGGGGCGAAGTTGGTCACGGAAAGTGGTCGCCGAGCAGGTCACGGATTTTGTGGGAGCGAGGTTGGTGCGGGCGCGGCATTGCGCGGCGGTCGAGCTGCTGGTTTCGTGGGATGTCTCGTCGTGGGAAGGGAAGAGGTGTTGGCGACGCTCGGAGGCGTTGTTGCAATGGTGACAGGCGTCGTTCCGTTCGCAACTTTGGTGAAATGAGAACCCCGCCGGGCTCGAGAGAACGGGGTGCTACCGGGCCACGACGGGGTGACACGCAATACGCATGGACGTGTCTCATTTGAGCGCAAGGAGAGGGAGGTCGCACCCTCCATGCGCTCGCCGGATATTCGATATTTGATAATGTGGCTTTTTTGGTGCGCTTGAGATTTGTTTGGGTAGGCAGGGAACGAACCTAGAATCGGCCCTGCACGGGCCGCTATCAAGCTGGCGTGGGCGACACGGGGACGGAAGCGTATATTGGATGGGGAAGTGGTCACGGATTTTAGTGGGAAATCTAATGCCTGGGACTAGAGACTAGACGGTATGGAAGGAGGCGGTAATGGCGACGTGTCCGAAGTGCAAGGGGGAGATGAACACGGGGGCGCCTGCGCCACGGTCTCAACCTGACACCTGTCGAGGGCATGCGCGGCGAAAATGCACATGAGGTTGAAGGCCTTCTGAAACGCATAACCTGAGGCGCTGATTTGGGTCCGCCGCCTTTGGCCACGGTAACGCTATTTTGAGGGGTTGCAGATGTACATGGAATTGGTCTTTCTAATTTAGAGGATTATTATTTTCGGTATCACAACCGCCTCGCTCTGCCGAAGGCGGAAAATAGATAGGGAGGTAGGTTTCAAATGCTAGCCAATCGTCTCACGATAGCAAGCGCAACGATCCTAGGCATGTCGCTATTCGGTATGGCCGCTTATGCAGGTGCCGGTCTCCAGAACGGAGCATCGGCCTCGAACATCACGAATTCCGCCTCCGGAACGCTAACCCTCGTTCATGGCGGAGGCGGTGGAGGGGGAGGTGGCGGCGGTCACGGCGGAAGCGGTGGCAGCGGCGGAAGCTGGGGAGGTGGCGGAGGCTCGAGTGGAGGCCATGCAAGCGGAGGAATGGTAAGCGGTAGCGGGCACAGCCACGCTTCCGGGGTTGGCAGCTGGGGAGGCGGGGGCTGGAGCGGAAAAGGAGATCATGGCGGACATGGACACCACTTCCACGGCCGAGGGCGGGGCTTCGGCTACTGGGATTACGACGACACCTACGACTACGACTATCCCTATTACGACTACGACTATTACAGGCAGCATCGCTACCGCCACCCACACTATCGCAGGCATCATCATGCTCATCACCATCGGCACCACCGGCATGGGTGACGCTCGGACGTTCTCCTGATCACAAGGCGGAGCGTTCTCGCGCCCGCCTCTGGCTTGAGATTGTTGAACAGCCGGTTACATGAGAGGCGTATAGGAAACCGCTGGCCACCGCTGGGGATCGCTGGCTATGGCTCCGGTGATCTCGCGAAATATGACGCGTCGCGGTGCGCTGAAGGAGCCGGAATTTATGGTTGAGCTGCGATCGACGATTACGTGTCCGGCCTGCGGTCACCGGGCTGCCGAGATCATGCCCGCGGACGCGTGCCAGTATTTTTATGAGTGCAAGCGCTGCGGGTTGGTGATGAAGTCGGAGAAAGGGGACTGCTGCGTTTTCTGCTCGTTTGGCGATGTTCCGTGTCCGCCCATTCAAGAGTATACAGGATGCTGCGGTACACTACCGGATGATTGTGGAGACGGGGGACTTTGTGGCGACGGGTGAATGCTTGGTTCGCTAAGGCTGGCGAGCGAGCCATTCGAATACTGCTAATTCGATCAGCTCCTGCAAATTTGTCTCCCTCATCGTCGCTATCTGCTTCAAGCGTGCGGCGGTCTCGCGCGACATCGCGAAGTTCATGCTGGTCTTGGTATCTTGGAGCCTTCCTTGAGGTCTTGTTCGAAAATCTCTGATGTTTCGCTTTCGCATTATTGCACTTTCTGCCCGCTTTTTTGCCGACACACTGTCTAATCGAGAATATTGTCGTGAGGATGCGGAGATTTGTGGACGCGGCCGCGAGATCGGATACGAAGGTGCGGGAGGATTGATAGTTTTCCTGCCGATAGCTATGCTTAAGTCACAAATTTTTTGGGAGGTAAACAAGCATGCATTCCACAAAGCGTATTGCGATCGGTGCTTTGGCGTCGTTGGGTCTCATCGGTTACGCGGCGGCAGCGGAGCTGACTGGCGCAGAAATCAAAGACCTTATTTCGGGTAAGACCGCGTATGTTGAAACAACGGCAGCGTCCATTACGGGTGCTATCGGAAACGGTGTCATCTACTATGGGGCGGATGGGAATGGCCTTTACAAAACGCCCAAGGGTGAACTTTGGCACGGCACTTGGAAGATAGAGGGCAATACACTTTGTACAGTCTGGAAAGAGGGCCCGAAGAGGCCTTGCTTGAAATTCGATAAAGAGGGGAGTGAAGTCAAAGTAATCGATGTTCAAACCGGCCAGACACGGGTGAAAATCGTGAAGACCGCACCTGGCAATGCGGAGAAGTTGGCGCCGTAGCGCAAGGGATCGCGCGCATAACGGCACCTTGGTTTCGGAGGCGGGCTGCCTCACCTCATTTGCGTGGCCGTTAGAATTGCGCGGGCGCATGAAGGCGGCCGTCAAGGGACGCCCTTATGAGTGAATTCGCGGGAGGCTGCAACGCGCGCCCTTGACAGCGCCGCGCCCTCGCGCATATCCGGCCAGCGCAATGAGGGGCGCGGTCGGGGCACTTATCCATTGGTAAAGGGGTGTTCGCAAATAGTGTTCAGGCTGGAGACGCGAGTGGCTTTCCTTTCTCCACCACGTAGGTGATGAGAATCCTAGATTTCGTCTCGCCAGGCTTGCCGCCAGCATGCGCTGTTTCGGTGGGGATCTGGAAGCCGTCGCCTGCTTTGAGTTGTCGCGTTGCTTGGCCCTCTATAGGAAGCTCAAACCCGCCCTCCAAAACATAGGCCGACTCGACTCCTGGATGCTTATGTCGGGCGACCGAGACTCCGGCATCTATTGTCGCTTCCACAAGTAAAGTCATATAGCCTGGGATAGGACCATCGGTCTGCGACAAGATCTTTCGCGTGACTCCTGCCGTCGCGACCGGTGCCGCACCTTGGGCCGAGGCCTCGGCAGCTACAAACTCGCCAATTCCGCAAAGGGCGCAGGTCGCAACGCCCGCAAATTCTCGCCTAGTAAGCATACACCCTCCCTTCTGCATCCGGATCATTAACGTCCGAACTCTTCTAAACCAAAGCGTAAGTGTTCAAGCAGGCGTTGGCAAGAATACCTTCGGCTACCATAGAGATCTCAGCCGCAATGAATGCCGGTTTCACCCCCTTAAAGCAGTCAACATCAATGGCAAGGTTGAGGTCTTCGGCCTCCAGCGGCTGTTCGCAGGGACAGACGTTGGCGCGGTTTTTATTTGGTCTGGATGGCGCGGACGATCTTATCCGTTCGCTTATCGGCGCTGTGCGCGGAGACGGCCATTAGAGCCCAAATGGTCGCGGGTATCCAGCCAATTAAAGTGAGCTGCAAGGCCAGACATATAAAGCCTTGCACCGGCTTTCCGACCGTGAAGAAAACGACCCAGGGTAGCAAGAGAGCTAACAGAAAGCGCATTTCCCATTCCCCATATTATCAATGAGTTGTTGTTTGTAGGTAATTTGTAACGAGCGGAAGCTTTGCTGGCTAATGGTGTTTCAAATTTTGGTTAAAGGCCTCGGTGGTGGACAAGGCGCGGCCGCGGCTTGGGTGCGTTGTGGTGGGGAGTAAGAGTTTAACTGGCTTGGGCAGCTTCAAGCTCTAGATATTTGATGGACTTCGCAACGATTTGTGGCGGCAACCCTTTTGACGCGAGGGTACGCACTAACTGACCGTGGCAACGGCGCAGAATCTGTCCACTTCCACATGGACAAAGCCAATGTCCTTTGAGCTCTTTCTTTTGCAATAATAGTTGGAGAAGTTCCATTACTTGAGGCGGGGAGGAACAGCCGATATAAGCGCCATAGAATTCACAGATGGCGGCCGCACCATGAGGTCGTTCAGGGCCCGGCCATTGGCCTGTTCGAAGCTTCTCACTGACCCCAATTAAGAACGGAGTTAAGAGATGTTCAATAAACGCGCCGATCTCGAAATGACCTTGCATTTCGAGCCACAACTCTTCCGGAACCCCGAGGCATAGGCTGCCGTCAGGATTGATGTGATGCTCCGAATTCCTTGGGATGCGTCCTCCGACCTCGAATACCTTTGGCGATTCGAGTGGATAACCATCGGTCAGATTGATTTGAACGAAGAAGCTTTCAAAGCAAATGCCGTTGTGTTCGACCTGAACCGCACCTTCTATCAATGGGGTTGCATCATGGTCGTGAAGGAAAAGTGTAGGGTAGCTTCGTGCAAGAGTAGTGCGTATTGTGTCTAGGATTTCTTCCGGTACGTGGCCATGCATGAACTTATTTAGGGTCAGAGGACCAAGGGGCTGTTCGAGGCTCATTGCGCGTTACTGAAATCCTGGTCTCTTCGCGACGAGCGAATCCAGCTCCCATAACGCTGCGAAAAATCGGCTGCCATCCAGTACGCTCGACT
The DNA here is from genome assembly GCA_049579205.1 of Rhodomicrobium sp. Lineage (GTDB taxonomy): Bacteria > Pseudomonadota > Alphaproteobacteria > Rhizobiales > Rhodomicrobiaceae > Rhodomicrobium. Next base: position 8,440 of record JBAUNL010000088.1, read on the forward strand.
GCAAGTAAGGTGGCCCAAGCGGCACGTGACAGACTTTGTCGGATCTCGGGACTAAGTGCGTCGGTGAGATCATTGTCCGCGTTAGCAGGATCTCTTATCGTAATGCCGTCGATATTATCGCGAATTTGCGAAAGAACCTTTGCCAGCCGGTTCTCCAGTCCTGCTTCAGATGTGTCTTGGATAATTTTTATTACGAGCAGTTCGAGCGGAAAGGTTCGGACGTGTGAGAGGCCCATGCATGGCCGCCACAACTTCATCAAGCGAATTTCACTTGTGCATCCGCTATCACGCACGTGAGCGACTTGTTTATCAAGATTAGTTTTGAGCCAATCCTTTTCGCCACCATTTTGGTGAAGGAACGTGTCCGTTTCGCTATCGTCGATGAAGCGACCAGGAATGACGTCGATAAATAGATCGACATCGTGGTTCTTTACCCGTAGCGCGGCCGTCTTCTCGACAACACTGTAGCTTGTGCCAAGCACATCTCGGACATTGAAATATATTTCTTTAATCGTTTCCCCTCCACGGCTGCCGTTCCGGGGGAAGTAGCAAACCACGTCGAGGTCATAGTCTTCGAGCACCATCGTACCTTTGGCCTTCGAGCCGCCGTAGCGAATGGTCGGAGAGCAATCCGAAAATGCATCTCGCAAGACTCCTTCCACCTCTTTTCGGGCATCTTGCAGGTTTCTCATTTCGGGGCTGTCTGGCTCGATTTCGTGAGCGCGCAGCACCTCGCGCAGAAAATTATCGTTGCTCATGGTTATCGATCTTTAAGCGCAGCACGAACTTTTTTGTGCCGTCGGCCTGTGTGATGTTGTCATAGACGCATAACATGGGTTGGACTTTCGGGAGTCTTTCATGACCGCATGTGACCGCCACTGGCGCGGGTACTGCAGGAAACAAATGCAGCTCCCGGCATTAATGATGTCAGCAGGAAGTGTATTTCTTTCTATCCTCCCGCTGATAGAAAGTATCACACCGACGCGATTGCTATCTCTCCCGTCCCGGACAAGCTCACTATCAAAAGCCAGTGGCTCTAATGAGTCCTCCTGCCATTTCCATGGTTTGGTTCCATCGCGATGTCTTTGGAAAAATTGGACTTGGATCTTATCGCTAACGTGCCGGCCGAATAGAACAAGCAGCGGAATTGAGGCTAGCGCAAAGACCGAGACGTGTCTCGGCGCAGTTCCATCAATGCGCCGGGCATAAAAGTCCTTCATGCCGGATTTGATTACCCTTGCGGCGGTTTCAAAATAGTCGGGCGCGCGGTCATCGCCCAGATTAGTCACGTCAATGATGTGACCTTTTCGATCAATCGGATACATAGGAGCGACCGCATCTCGCATTTCGTCGAAAGAAATATCGACTGGTCGATCTGCGATCTGTCCTCGTAGGATCAGAAGGGTTGTTCTGCCTTCGGGCGCGAGCTCAGTGAGGTAGCGAATTCTTTCCTCATGCTCTCGCTTCATCTCGATCAGTTTTGGCGCGGGGTATAGGGCTTCGTTCTTGTCGATCTCGTCGTGGCAATCGCCACACATCGACATCAAGTTATCAATGCTGTTTATGTCGGCTGGCCGATCCGGGTCGTCACCGCGTGGGCCATCTTTGCTGAAGGCAGCGGCAAAAGTGCAGGATGCATGGTGGACACATCCACCCGGTGTCCCGCTTGGAGTGCGTCGATTGCCGCGAGCGCTTGGGCAAGAATCGGAGCATTAGCGGGGTTCGCCTTTAGCTGCGCGCGCAATACCTCACCAAGCGCTTGCTGTGACAAACTTGCAGATCGAACGTCGATCCTGACCCACTCTGGGCCATTTTCAGGATCGCGTGTTAAGGCTAAGATAGCTCGCAGGCACCGCCCTACTGTTCAACAAAGGAGTACCAGAGCGTCCCGGCACCGCCCGTATCGTCGCCAAGCGTCCTCCCAAATCGAGGTAATGCGATGAACGATATCGCTGATCCTGGCATTCGCTTTGGGCGAATCGCCGCCATGCTGCCCGTGAAAGATATAGAGAAGGCCCAAGACTTTTATTCAAAGGTGTTCGGGTTCACGGAGACCTTTGAAAATGGGAATCCAGTTGGTTTCATGATCCTAGAGCGATGCCGCGGAACTTCATCTCACCCTACAGCCAACCTACAAGGCGGCGCCCTTCAACGTCGCGCATATGATGGTGAGTGAGGCGGACGCACTCTATGCGGTTTGCCAACGGCATGGGCTGCGCATAATCAAGAGGCCCGAAGACAAGGATTACGGTCTGCGGGCATTCGTATTCCAGGACCCGGACGGCAATCGCATTGATGTAGGTCAGCCCCTCTGATCCTCTGATCGTACTAGATCATCCCTTAGGGGGGAACGGCGGGGGCTCCGAGCCAACAGCGGTCATTTCTTCTCGGCGCATAACACACATGCACTGGCGCAGCTGGTACGCATTCTGACCTCAGTGCGTTACATTCGCGGTCAAGGGCTTTGGTATAGACGGTATTGCGAAGGCCGCGACGATGTTCCCATCGCTAATGGGGTGCCCGGCGAGCTCTCGGCATCGTCGCTCTTGGCAGGAACCGGGAATGCGTAGCCGATGATGGCTTTCACCACGAGACCATCCGATCCCGGCGTGAAACCGTGGCCGATGCCGAGTTCCACGTCGACTTTATCCAGCTTGAAATCCGTAACGGCAAACAACTGGTGACTCTGCTCCCGCAGCGGCAGAAAATCGCCGATCCTCCCGAAGTCTGCGTAATATTCGAGGCCGATGAACTGGTCCTCGCCGAGCTTGCGGGCGAGCCGGAGCGCAGGGGCAAAATCCGCCTCCCCAGCCTCGCCAAAGCTGACGTCCACAATCGGATTGGCGATGAGCTCCCACTCCGAGTTGCGGACCCCGATGATGGGCCGTATCTCCAGCGCCCAACGCGTCAGTGAGAACTGGGGCAGCTCGTAACCGAGTTCGAAATTGACGCCATAGAAGAAGCTACGTTTGGCCGCATCTGGAGTGACGAACAGACTGCGAATCTTAGCGCCATCGGAAAGGAATTCGCCTGCGCCGTCAACGGCAAACGGCAGATAGAATCCAGCCTCCCACCAATCGGTCAGACCATAGGCAAACTCGGGAGTGCCCTGCAGACCATGATTCGATACGAACGCGTCCGGAAACTCGGGCCGGATCTGACCCCACAGCGCATAGTTCAAATGCTGCTCGTATGTCCATTGGCCAACTTCGGCGATATCGGCATTGTAGACCTGGATCTCGTCGTGCACTTGATCGGTGGCTAAGGCGGGCCGGGCCATAACTACGAAGAACACAGCAATAATGATGGCTGCAGCGCAAAGGTGCCGTTCATCACTGTGCATCATGTACAACGCAAAACTACTCCTGGACATTTCACCTTCTCCGGCGCGAGGCAAGACACGATTGACTTACCAGAAAAAGTGGCGATGTGGTGCGACCGGGCATTTATTTGGCCTAGCTTGGGATTTGCGTCGCTCCTAGCCAATTCGCTGCGAACTCTATTCCTCACAAAGAGCATGACCTCTTTTGTTTCTCTTCAGCGGCAACGTCTTGCAGTTTTTTTTAACGCCGCGCGTTCTTCCTCGCCCGCGGCCTGAGGATGGCGAGGCCTTGGTTTTTGAATGGAATTTTCGATTGCATCGAGTGCATCCCAGCCGCGCTGGTCGTGCACGGATTTGAAGCCGTGGAAGCC
>JBAUNL010000089.1:0-6348 GCA_049579205.1 Rhodomicrobium sp.
AATGCGATGCTATCGCCGTCATGATCTTGCCCCCGCAAACGAATCATGACCCTTCCATATAACTGCTTCGAATCCCGAGCGGAATCCCATGCGCGCGGCGACTCAATCAGTCGGATTCGGTATAACAGGCAATTACCTTGACATTTCCGCTCGGATATCCCCGGCAGCCTAAGTGTGGCGTGCAGCTTGCGCCGCCTCACCGCTCTGAAGACTGGGCGCAGCTAAAACTTGCTGCGCAGCTCAAGAGCGAACCTAGCCGATTTGAGGTAGTGCCAAAAGTAAACCCTTTGCGCCATCACAAGGCGCAGCTTAAGGCGCGCTGCTGGGCTTCCTTTGTACGCATCTTTCTTACCAAAATATTGTCGCACCGCAGCGGCAATTCAAGTCTTAATCTGCCCGAAATGGCTTTAGACTAATAATACCGCTCGATCTGCGCGTTTTTTCTCATCACCTAGTGATTATGGCCTGCTTCTCTCCTTACGAAAGCTCAGAGAAATTATTTTATATTGTTTTTAACGAAGCAGTAATTTGCTTAAATCAGTTTTTGACCAATATCAAATGCCTGAAGAGCGATAATCGAGGGAACCGGGCCGGGTCCGTAGTTTCAGTCTGAGACGCGAGGCGAGAGCTCCACTCGCCAAGCCCGGAGCGAAGGATCAGGCCATGACGAGCGAGCGCACTGCACTTCATTCGGCAGAATTATGGTCGATGGGAAGACCTATGATATGCCAATTCCACCGCTCTTTTCCGAGACAATAAATCCACACTTGGGCATGGACGTTGCGAAAGCTTGGCCAATGCAGATTCAGGCGCGGCGGTGCCCGCCGTACTATGGGTGTCAAGCTCAAGCATGTAGGACCCGTGCTATCTGTCCGGCGGACCGAAGTCTTCTCCGGGGTACTCGGGCAAGAAGGCTACGGGTCCCTCCGCCATGCTTCACCGGCAGACTGGTTCATGGCTTGGCAAATCCACGCCCGTACTAGAACCTGCAGAATTTCTCAAACGCTGGAAAATTCACCTTCAGAACAATAGGACTATTCTTCTCGATCCCCGCTTCAACCTCCCTCAGGGACGCCATCACGATAGGGCGCTGCAACAGTTTCTTTTGGAGAAGAGCGGCATCCTTGCTGACCGATTGCGCCACAGGCGTATCGTTGACGGCCATGTCGATTTGCGGCCGGAGCACATTTGGCTTAATGATGAGGTCAAAATCATCGACTGCCTAGAATTCAATCCCCGTTTGCGTGCCATCGACCCGCTGGAGGAACTCGCCTATCTCGATCTCGAATGCGAGCACCTTGGCGCAGTGGATTTCGGGGCCTATGTCCGGTCTCATGTCATGCATGCTCTGCATGACGATCCGCTCTTTTCCCTCTTCTACTTTTACCGCTGCTATAGGGCCATGCTCAGAGCGCGTCTTTCGATTGCCCATCTGCACCCATCCCACGCGTCTTCCCTCCAGCCCGAATAGACTCATCCGCTCCACTGGATCACTCTCCGCCCTGCTTTTGTTTCTGGAACATCTTAGCAGTTTTGCACGAACAGTTTACTGTCGGGCCTTGATGACGATCAAATTCTCAAAACAGAACCCGCGTTATCAATATAAGAATGATCCAACTTCGGGAGTGAATACCTTGTCACCAGAAACCACCGAAGCAGGCCTTGAAGAAGCCTATGGCGATGAAGCCCTAACCATTTCGCCCGAAAAAATTTGTTTTGTTATTGTTAGAGCGCGTAAATTCGACGTGAAAGACGCCAATAGCGAGCAAGAGTCCGGCTCGAACCCGGCGGACGATAATATGCTGGAGGTGCTTGAGGACACTAGCGGCGATCCCGTCTATCAGGAGCTTAGGTCCTTTATTTCGGACCTGACTGAGGACGAGCAGATCGATCTCGTTGCCTTGGCATGGCTTGGCCGGGACGGCTACACGCATAGCGATTGGCTGCAGGTTCGGGCTGAGGCGCTGCAGGCGCATCGTTCTCAGAAACAGTTAACGGCGGACTATCTTCTGGGCATCCCTTTACTCGGCGACTATCTTGAAGAAAGCCTGTCCCTGTTTGGCAGGTCATGTGAAGAATTCGAAATCGGCAGGCTCTGAGCGAGGAGCGGGGGCGGCTGCGCCACCTCTCTATCCGAAATGCGGGATAACATTATGATCTCTGCGAACAGCCCGCTCCTGACCGACCTCTATCAGCTCAATATGATGCAGGCTTATCTCGATCATGGCATGACCGGGACGGCTGTATTCGAATTCTTCATGCGGAAACTCCCGCCAAATCGCGGGTTCTTGATCGCGGCCGGGCTGGAGCAGGCGCTCGAGTTTCTTGAGACGCTTCGTTTTTCCGATTCAGACCTCGAGTGGCTTTCAAACAGCGGGCGTTTTCGCAAGAACCTCTTGAACTATCTCGCCGAATTCCGGTTTAGCGGCGACGTTCACGCAATGCATGAGGGGACGATTTTCTTTCCAAATGAGCCGATCCTGCGGGTGACAGCGCCCCTTCCGGAGGCGCAGCTTGTTGAGACGCGGCTTATCAATCTCCTGCATTTTCAGACGCTCGTGGCCTCTAAGGCTGCCCGCCATGTCCTACTCGCTCCCCGCAAGCTGCTGGTTGATTTCGGTCTAAGGCGTGCACACGGCGCAGAGGCCGGACTGCTCGCGGCGCGCGCCGCCTATATCGCAGGCTATGCGGGCAGCGCAACCGTGCAGGCGGGCGAGCTTTTCGGTATTCCTCTTTACGGCACCATGGCCCATTCTTTCATTGAAGCCTTTGACGGCGAGGCCGCCGCTTTTGAGGCCTTCGCGCGTTCGAGGCCCGATAATCTCGTTCTCTTAATCGACACCTACGATACGGAAGCTGCAGCAGGGAAGGTAGTCACGCTCGCGAGACGTCTGGAGGCGGAAGGGATTTCTGCGAGCGCTGTGCGCCTCGATAGCGGGGATCTTGTCCAACTCTCGAGAGCTGTGCGGCGCATTCTGGACGAGGGTGGCCTCAAGGACATTGGCATATTTGCGAGCGGCGGCATCGATGAAGAGGAACTCATCGCGTTTAGCAGAAGCGCGGCGTCCATCGACGGGTATGGCATAGGAACAAGCCTGACCACCTCATTTGACCTCCCAGCACTCGACTGCGCCTACAAGCTTCAGGAATATAAGGGGCTGCCCCGGAGGAAACACTCGGCAGGCAAAGCGACTTGGCCGGGGCGAAAGCAAGTTTGGCGACAGTATGATTCAGGTGACAGAATGAGCGGGGACATCCTCTCTCTCGATTGTGACGATCAGCCCGGTGACGCGCTGCTGAAGCCCGTTATGCGGGGGGGGGACGCCGGATTGAAGACGGTCCGGCCCTGCTGGACATAAGAGATCGCGTTAAGCGAGGGCTAGATCGGCTGCCCGGACCGTTGCGGCGCCTAGACCCGAAGGCATCCTATCCGGTTACGATAGCGGAGCCCTTGCGGCGGCTCGCCGGGGAGACCGACCGCCGGCTCGCGCAACAGCAGGGGCTGGAGCAATATGAGCACAAAGATCAAGGCCGGTGACGCCGCCCGCATAAGAAAGATCGCCCATTTAAGCGATCATTTTGCCCAAGCCGATGAAGCCGGCCGCGGCCAAGACCGCAAAGGCGGCGCCGGCGGAGAAGGTCAGCGCTGGGCCGCCACAAGGCACCTGCGGCCGTGCTCCCAACGATGAGGGCCAGGCCTCTGGCAATGTTGAATGCGCCGAAGGCCGTGCCGCGCAGCGCTTCAGGCGCAGCGTCTGCTACAAGCGCCGCCAGGAGGCTTTGCGTCAAACCCAGATGACGGCCCCAAATTCCAACGCCCACGAGGAGCAACGGCACTCCGCTGGTTAGAATAAAGACCAGGTCGGCTAGCGCAAGCAGAGATGCGCCTGCGGCAAGGAGCCTGAGCTTCCCTATCCGGTCGGAAAGCGCCCCCCTGCTGGAAAGGCAGAGAGGGCATACGCGATGTTCATCGCCACGAGGACGGCTGGGATCATTGCCAGCGGCACCCCTACATCTTTCGCCTTGAGGACGAGGAATGCCTCGCTGAACCGTGCCAGAGCTAGGACGGAAGCGGCCGCGGCCGGCATCTTAACCGCGCGCGGTGGACGCACGGCCCACGCCGCCGTGGTCGCCCGCCAGCTTGGCAAAGTGTGTGTGGTTGGCTGTCACGATCTTGTACCTTAAGGGTGGCGACGGCGCCACCCCCATTACTCTTACATGTTGTAGGCGCGTTCGCCATGCTCGGTGATGTCGAGGCCCTCGCGCTCCACTTCGGGGGAGACGCGCAAGCCACGATCAGGGAGATGAGGACATAGACGATAAGGCTGCCCACGGCGGACCAGCCGATGGTGATTAGCGCGTTCTTTGCTTGAATGATGACCTGGGCAATTAAGTTGTAGTCGCCGATGGGGCAGTCATTCGTGACAACCCCGTCCTTCACCACGCACTTCGTGTAGTCAATGACGCCGGTGCCGCCATATATTGGCGCCGCCACGATCCCCGTGCCGATCGCTCCGACGAAGCCGCCAATGTGCATGGACGCCGAACACGTCGAGCGTACCGTCATAGCCAAGCGCGCTCTTGAACGCGGTGCAGAAAAAGAAGCACACCGCACCCGCGACGAGGCCTAGAATGAGCGTGCCCATCGAGCCTGCGTTAACCGGATGCGGGCGCGACAGCGACGAGCCCGGCAACAACGCCGGAGGCAAGCCCCAGCAAGCTCGGCTTGCCCTTGAAGAGCCACTCGACCACCATCCAGGAAAGACCTGCCGCTGCGGTTGCGACAAAGGTGTTCGCCATTGCGGCGACGGCGCCCGCGTTCGATTCCAGATTCGAACCGGAGTTGAAGCCGAACCAGCCCACCAAAGCAGCGATGCGCCGACCATGGTGAGCGTTAGCGAGTGCGGCTGCATTGAAGCACCGGCAAGCCTGCGGAGGCCCCCCCGTGGGGGGGGTGGCCATCTCGCCCGGCATTTCCTTCAGGCCGGTAACCCGGGCTGCAATCTGCCATGGGCCGCCGCCTTTATGCGGGCGATCTTTAGGAACACGGGACTGTCGCGCTGACACGGGGCCATACCATGTATGGCTGGCAGATTCTCGTAAAGAAGACGAGCAAAAGCAAGGCGGATGTTGCCCGGGAGCGCCGCGAGAAAGTCGCTTCGTGATCAAACAGGACCTGCTCAAAGCACGCATAAGCAACCGGTAGCCGCCGGTACGGCAAGTAAGGTCAACACGCCTAAGGAGGAACACTGCTCAGTACCCCGGTACCTGACCACGGAGACGGCGAGGCGCAGCATCATGATCAATACCGTTTATGCGGGCTGTTCAACAAACCTTCAGCACAAACCTCAAAATACCAGCCACGGTCTGCCTCGCCTTGATCCTTATCAATGCCTCTCGGCCAGCCTGCCCGATATCCAGGATATTCAATATCTTAACAGGAGGACCAAGAAATGGCTGAAGCTAGCAAAGTACCAGTAAGGACAGAAGCAGGGGCTCCCGGGCGTGCAAGAGCTCTTCAAGCATGGCGGCCCTTCGCGAGCCTCCGGCGCGAAGTCGACCGGCTCTTCGAGGATTTCGACCGGGATTTCTGGCTCACACACTTCCGCCGGCCGGCTTTTGACGTTGAGCCCTCCTGGGGGCGTGAGCTGACTTGGCATGCCGCTCCTGCCGTCGACATCGTCGAAAAAGATAACGCTTATGAAGTCACGGCGGAGCTGCCTGGTATGGACGAGAAGAACATCGAGGTTAAGCTTGCCAATGGCAGCCTCATGATCAAGGGCGAAAAGCAGGAGGAGAAGGAAGAGAAGAAGAAAGATTACTATCTCCATGAACGCCATTTTGGCTCGTTCCACCGCCAATTCGCGGTGCCGGAAGGCGTTGACGCGGATAAGATCGCGGCGAGCTTTAAGAAAGGTGTGCTTACAATCACGCTTCCCAAAAAGCCCGAGGCGATCAACCCGGAAAAGAAGATCGAGGTCAAAGCTGCTTAATGTGCGGCGGACACTGGTTGAGCGCGCGGCTTTTGCCGCATCGGAGCTGGCGAAAAGCGGATGGCCGCATCGTGCGGCTTTCCGCCGAAGTGTAGAAGCACCGCAGCTCGCCGCCCACGGGACGGCCTTTGGAGCTTTACCAAGCACTCGTTATCACCGGCAACCTCGATCGCTATTGCGGTCTCTGGTTGGGTTCCTGCCAGGGATTACGGGCCACCTCAAGGCTCCACCTCGATCTCGTTCAGCACATTATCGACCCCGAGGATGCACCACGCATCCCGCTCAGCCGCGCCGCGCTCGGCGGCGGTGCCCACAGCGCCTGTTAGCCTCACGATTGTGTTTCGTGCCCCAACCC
>JBAUNL010000090.1:0-3622 GCA_049579205.1 Rhodomicrobium sp.
GCTTCAGAACGCCCTCGGTGCGAAACACATCCACAAATGCCTGATAGGACGCGAGATCGACGCTGTTCAGATCCTTCCATGCGCGCAGGTAAGGCTGAGCTACGACTCCAGTCTGCTCAGGTTTGACTGCAGTGTATTTGGGAAGGATCTCGCGATACTTGGCAAAGTTCGCCTCGGCTAGTGCCGTGCCTTCGTCGATCGCCTCAACGAAGCGTCTCGCAACTGCTGGGCGCTCTTTCATGAACTTGGCCGTCAGCAGGGAGACGCCTGAGTAGAACGGGTCCGACACGGCGGCCGACATAGGATTGGTAATGGCGCGCTTGGCTTCCCCGAGGGCGACGGCGATAGAGCCTACCGGCTCAAGAGAAAGTGTGGCATCGACCGTTCCGGCGACGATGGCCTGTACCTGTAGTCCGACAGCAAGCTCGACCAGTTGAACATCTTTGTCGGGATCAAGTCCAGCTTGGCGAACCATGTGGCGTGACATTGTCCTCCATTGGATTCCCGGAAGGTGGCCCAGCGATTTGCCTTTGAGGTCTGCAAAGGATTTGATCGGCGAGTTATTAGCAACGATGAGTCCGTCATTGATCCGATTGACCTTGATGCCACCGCCTTGCAGACCGAAAACTTTGAAGGTGCCCGGAAACTGGACCTCGGCCAGCACAGCAATGCCCGCGGCCGCGCCCGGCGCACCGGCGTCCGCACGCCCGGAGACAAGGGAATCGATAATTTGGTTAGGTGACTGGAAACGCGCGGATTCGACTTCGATCCCGCGCTTTTCAAATAGCTTTTCCTCGATGGCTACGTAGTAGCCGAACGTCTGCATGATCGGCAGCCAAGAGACGGTGACCTTGTCGTTCTCTTTCGCGATGAGCGGCGCGGGAAGCATCGAGGCTGCCGTCACTGCCGCTGTAGCTTTTAGAAAGTCGCGGCGTCCCTGCATGTCGTAACTCCTTGTGTGGACGTTGATCTCGCGGCGGGCTGTACTTCAGCGGCCCTGCCAATGGACGAGCCACTTCTCCAGCGTTAAGAAGAACATGTTGAGACCATAGCCGAGCACTCCCGCAACCAAGATTGTGCCGTATAGCTGGGGCAGGTCGAATGTGATCTGACTGTCGATAATGCGCTTGCCGAGGCCGTTGTCGGAGCCGATGAACATCTCGGCGACAACGATGACCACGAGCGCCATCGAGACGGCCGTACGCAGCCCGACGAATGTTTGGGGAAGACACTCGTAGAAGGTAACGTCTTTGAAGATGCGAAGCCGCGAAGCACCCATAACTCGCGCCGCCAGCATGCGCGTGGGCCTGGAGTTCATGACACCGTAGGCGACGTTAAACAGCACGACGAGCCATGCCGCAAAAGCCGCGACGGCGATTTTCGAGAAATCGCCGAGACCAAAGATGATCATGAACAGCGGGAACATCGCAGTTGCAGGCGTCGAGCGGAAAAAATCGATCAGGAACTCAATAGAGCTGTAGATGCGCCGGCTTGAACCTATGATGATACCTAGGGGCACGCCCGCCAGCGCAGCAATGGCAAAGGCTTCCAAAGTTCGAGCCAGCCGCGCCCAATCCGCCCGACCAGGTATTCGTCCAGACAGATCCGAGTGTGCGAACTGGCGATGGCAGCAGCTTCGGCGTAACAAGACCCGCGGCGAAGACCAAATACCAGAGCGCGAAAAACAGGACCGGGCCCATCGCCATCCAAACCAGTCGATCCAGCTTAAGGTTAGATGCACTCATTCGATGCCTACTCTTGGAAATGCGCTGCCAATTTTGCGTGCAATCCTGCATGCAAAATTGGCAGGACAGTCTGAAAGCCTGCACATTCGCCGCCACGGTGTTCGCGTTTAAGTACAGGCAAGTTCGATGCCAGACTGCGAAATCGCGGGTCGAGCGTGGCTATAAGGGGGACTGACGCACAGATCGAAGTGCTGTCGCAATAAAGGATGGCACTGCTGGGTTATCTGAATTGGCCATGGAAGCCAAGGCCAAGGAGTAGCCAAGAGGAGCCTTGCCGTCCTCGATGTCCAGGTAGACAACTCTCGGGACTTGAACGGCGCGCATGCTGCCGGGGATCAACGTAACGCCCAGCCCGCTCGCCACGAATGATAATTTCGTCAGCATCTGCGACGCATGCTGAACCACTCTTGGGTAAAAACCAGCTCTCTGGCATGCGGATATGAAGACTCCTTCGAAGCTTGGTCCTTCGGGCGGCGGATAGCTGATAAAGTGCTCAGCAGCCAGCATTCCAATCCGCACTGACCGCCTCATTGCCAACGGGTGACTGGATGGAACCGCGATTAGCATACGTTCTTCACACAGCACCGCAACCTTCAGTCCGCGCGCATCCTCGACCGGCACCCTTATCAATCCAAGGTCTGTGTCTCCATGCCGGAGCAGCTCGATCTGCCGGAAAGTCCCAGCCATGGTGACGTGAAGCTCAATGGTGGGGTAATCTTGCCGGAATTGCCGCAGCAGATCGGGCATGATGCCGATCGTCGCGCTCCCAAGATGGGATAGGCGAAGCACGCCCTTACTGTCGGTACGAGCTATCTGCACCGCTCTTTCAGCCTGGGCGAGGAGGCGCCGGGCCTCCAGAAGGAGCAAGTAGCCTGCCTCAGTAAGCTTGACATGGCGTTTGCTCCGTTCCAGCAAAGGCTTGCCGACCTCGGCCTCTAAGGCCTTCACCGCCATCGATAACGGTGGCTGAGACATATTCAACCGCGCGGCTGCTCGGCGGAAGCTGAGTTCTTCGGCAACCGCGACAAACTGCCGGAGCTGGCGCAGTTCCAGCATGGTGATTTGCCATCCGTATCAGAACACGACGAAAATAGTATTAGCGATATCACAGCAGTTTATCCACACTTGGCAGGTTGAGCATAGGAAAGGGTTCGCCACCGTGGTTGAACTGGAATTCTACGATCCTTCGGGAAATCTCGAAATCACGCAGAGACACGCTTCCCGGTTGGATAGTCTCAACGGCAAGCGGATTGGCATCCTGACGGGCGAGCAATGGCAAGCAGAACGCACGCTCCCGCTGCTCAAGACCATCATGGAAGGGGATTTCCCGGACATCGAAGTCCTCCCCCTTGAGACCTTTCCGGGCGGAGAACATGCGGTAGGAGCGGACTCGACAATTCAACAAGTCAAGGAAAGCGGTGCCGACGGCATCATCATTGGCAACGCCGCCTGCGGCTCTTGCTCGACCGCCTTGGGCCGCGCGGCGGCCAAGCTCGAAAGTGCCAATATTCCGACCGTCTTACTCGGGCGCTCCGATTTTCTCGGTGTCGTGAAAAATGCGGTCACCGGCATGGGATTTCCGGCGCCCATGCCTATAGTGGATTTTTCCGTGGACCTGTTCCTCCCTGGGAGCGACTTGTCACCCGTCCAAGCCCGGAAACAAGAGTTTTACGAGGGCCTGACGTCCTGGCGATTCACCTCGAACTATATGGCGTCCGATATGACGCCCCTCATCAGCGTGATTGGAGCCGACTACGAACAGGCGCTGACCAAGGCGAATAATCTGTTCATCTCGAATATGTGGGGAGATGGCTTGCCGATCTGGCCCGCGACAAAAGCCCGGGTGGGTTGGATTCTTCAGGGCACCGATCACCCGC
>JBAUNL010000091.1:0-4560 GCA_049579205.1 Rhodomicrobium sp.
GCGAGGACCGCGACATCCAGGCGAAGCCGGAGCGCAGCCAGCTGACTCAGTATTTTGGCGTTCTGGCTTGCGATGTAGTGAAGGTCAATGTTTTCCGGGATCTCTTTCTCAGGCATGATTACGTTCCACTATCCGGTTTGGTTGAACGCAGAACTGCTTTGCCCTTGAACTTTTGCTTAGGGCCAAACGCTGGTAACATGGGCTGCAGGACGCTACCTTACCCGACACCTCCCAGGGGGCGTCCGGGGGGAACGCCGGCACGATTTCTTTGTTACGAAGGCCTCACGGGCGAATTACCGAGGATCCCCGAAGCGGGTCCCGTACGGCTCCGCCAGCCTTCGTAGCGCGCGACATGGCCGCCAAGCTCTGCTGTGCGGCAGGCTTCGATGGCTGCCATCGCTTTGAGGCTGCCCCACGCTTAAACTCCCGGCGTTGGCCTTCTGCCAGGCCCCGTGGCTGCGGAAGATAGCCATCGAATTAACATATTGCAGGGCTCGCTTTGTAGAAACACGGCCGGGGTATATCTAGAACCGCCATGCACGGGAGGTGCCTAAGGGACTCCCCGCGCCTTTGGGCACCTCTGACATATAGTAGCCGACATTTGCGACTGCTTCAGCCCGCTGGTCCGATCGAAGGCGAACATGCTGCAATATCTGCTGATGATCGCTCTTGCCGTTGCGATCGTCTTCCTGGGCTTTTATCAGGTGGCGCTTATGCGCCGGTTATGGTTCTGGATGCTCATCATTGGGATGGCAGTCTCATTCTTTGGGCCAACCGGGCTCTTTCCGGCCGTCAAGATCGGGGAGATGAGGACGTCATGACAAAACCAACGCCAGAACAGCGCGCCAAGGGAATCACCGAAGACTTCATGGACAAGGAGTTCGAGGACGAACCGACCGCGATGCGCTGGCTCACGGAGCGCATCGCCGCTGCCATTGAAGACGCGGAGAAGGCCGGGCAAGAGGCGGCACTCTTGGCGCTTGGGCGCGGCGATCATGGCTAGAAACAAAAAAGCCCGGCCAGGACCCCTCCTGCCGGGCCTTTGAGTTGATGCTGGAGCTAAGGCAGAAGTCGCGGGGAACGGGGACAACGCATGCTCCAAGCTCGCTCCGCTCCGCCTTCTTTCTTGGGCGGTCTGCGGTATCACGCCGGAGTTGAGGCTTATCGGGCGTGAAGCTTCAGTTTTAGCAGGCGGCGGCAAAGGCAGCGCGAAGTGATTAGACACAAAAGAAGTCTCCGGTCACGATCGCTCGCGCCGATATTTTTCAAGCCCAATAGTCCTTGCGATCTTGTTAAGTGTGCAAGTTACCGCACACCACGCATGGCGAAGCCGATCGCGGAACACACCGAAATCGACGGCCCAGCGGCTACGGTAATTCACGGCATTGGACCGATAGAAAAATCGTGAGGAGAGAGCTTGTTGGCGACTTTGAGCGTGTCTGACTCGAATAGCTCCAGCGCCAGTTTCTGGGCAAGCGTCATGTCGCCAACCACAAGATCGCCTTCGGGCATGAAGCACAACACGCGCACGGGTCTATTCTTGTTGTCGAGCAGCTCCAGATTCAATTGGAAGCCATTCCTGATGCGATAGCGTCCGCCAGTTTCGCCGCCTAAGGGCGAAGCCCAAGAAGCGCATCCAGCCTTTTGGGCACCTTTTGTTGTTGTGGGCGAAGGCGGAGCTGGAAGATAGGTTTGCATCACAGTGATCACGTTATGGTGAACACTATAGAAAAGGCAAGCCAAAACTTCGAGGACTGCCGGTTCGGCCGTTCCGGCAGTCTTTTGCTTTGCGAGGGGGAATGGAGGGACTTGCCTTGTCTTGACGGATGCTTTCGAGGGGGCTCTCAAGCCCCTTAACAATTTCATGTCCGATCTGCCGGATATGGCTAATCAGCCACTGCCCGTGCTTCCAAGAAGCCAAGTGCGCTGGACGGCGGGCGCCATGTCGAGCTTCGACCTCGGACGGGGCTGCCCCGACCAATGCTCTTTTTGCACGATCATCAATGTGCTGGGACGCAAAAGCCGCTTCCGCTCGCCGGATGGGCTCGAGAGAATCATCCGCGAGAATTACGCGCAGAACCGGAACTGGGAGGCCTTCTTCGACCGTCTGATCGCCTTGCGGGCGGAGGGGATGAAGTTGAAGTTCACTATTCAAGTGGACACGCTTTGCCATCAAATTCCGAACTTCATCGAGAAGGCGAAACAGGCGGGCGTGTCGCGCGTCTTTATTGGCCTCGAGAACATCAATCCAGACAGCCTCCTCGGCGCCAAAAAACGCCAGAACCGGATCACCGATTATCGCGCCATGCTGCAGGCTGGCTTGGATGGCAGGACCCGGTCTTGCAATTCAGCATATTCGACGATGCCGGGCTACTCCGAACAAGAACTGCGCCAGTTCACTTTCGAGGAACTAATACACACCGAGGATCGCGAGGCGAATGTGTTGCAGTGCCAGCGGCTGGTTATGCGGGAGATACCGTCCTTCGAGATCGTCCTCCGGTATCTTCGTAAGGATAGTAAACCCTCATGGGCGCACAAATACGTCTCGCTTCTGCGGGACGCCGCCGCCAAGCCCACCAATACCCTCGCGCTTGTCACCGACATCACCGAGCAGAAGCGCCAGGACGATCAAATCCGTCTTCTCATGCGTGAGGTGAACCATCGCTCAAAAAATGTGCTCGCCCTTGTCCAGGCAGTGGCCCGTCAGACGCTCGCAGCAAATCCGCAGGACTTCCTTGACCGCTTCGGACGGCGCGTGGAAGCGTTAGCGGCAAACCAGGATTTGCTCGTCAAGAATGCATGGAAGGGGGCGGACCTCGATGAGCTTGTCTGGTCTCAGCTCGCGCCTTTCGAAGATGTGATCGGCACCCGGATTGCACTGCGAGGGCTACCTGTTTTTGTTTCCGCCTCCGCCGCTCAGGTGATTGGCATGGCTCTGCACGAGCTTGCGACCAATGCGGGGAAATATGGAGCGCTCTCCGGCAGCGATGGCCGCGTTGAAATTGCCTGGCGCATTCAGCGCGACGAAGCTGGCGAAGAGACGTTCATGATGACCTGGCGTGAGCAATGCGCCCATTCGATCAAGGTGCCTTCGAAGCTTGGCTTTGGCTCCTCGGTCATTGGCAGCATGACTGAGATGAGCCTTGGCGCTAAAGTCGCGCTAAGCTTTCCACCTACAGGGCTGACCTGGGAGCTCAGATGCCGGGCCGATGAGGTTCTGGACGGCGGTATTCGCCTTGTCCGGGATGAAGAGCGTGGGAGGCCCAACGGCGGTGCCGCACTCTCTGGGCAGCGCCCGCGCGTCCTCGTTGTAGAAGACGAAGCGCTGGTCGCGACTGAGATCGCCCATGTCCTAACGGGGGCCGGTTTCGATATTATAGGCCCGGCGCGGAGCGTGCCTATGGCTGTTGATCTTTTAAAGCGGCTTGGTTGCGACGCCGCTGTGCTCGATATCAACCTCGGCCGTCAAAGCTCAGAAGCCGTCGCCGCCGAGCTTAGGCGACGAGGACCTCGCGGATCGCTTGCGGCTGAGCGCGGCATCGCTGGCCAATGAGATGAATTACATTGGACCGGGGCTTTTTTGTTTTAATGATAAGTTATTCCTAAGCATTTGCACTAACGCACGTCGACAAATGTACAATACCTCCTACGCTGGGCCGGACAGGGCCTATCCCCACGCTCTGCCGCCGAAGCGGCTCTTGGCAAATGCATAGGAGGTCAAAAGGCTGGAACGTGAGAAGCAGGGCCACACCGTGAATACGACCTCATGAACCCAGCAATCATTAGTGCCCTCGCGGCCCTCGCGGGAGCCGCGATAGGCGGACTCACATCCGTCTTCGCGTCGTGGTTGGCTCAACAGGTACAGGCGAGGGCAAAGCTGTTCGCGCAGGACCAAACCCGCCGTTCCGAACTCTATAAAGAATTTATGGACGAGGCTGCCAAGACCTATATCGACGCGCTTCAGCACGACAAAGCAGACGTGCCCGCCCTGGTTGGGCTTTACGCGAAGATAAGCAGGATGCGCGCGTTATCCTCAAGAAGGACCGTGGAAGGCGCCGACCAAATCGCCAAAAAGATTATCGATGCGTATATGCAGCCGAACAAGACCTTTGCCGAGCTTCGGGAGATGATAGATAGCGGGTCCATCGACTTTCTTCGCGATTTCAGTGAGGCCTGCCGCACAGAATACGAACCGCGTGGTCCTAAACGATTTTAAAACGAAGGGGCAGAGGCAGGCGCATAACAGGTGGTTTGCTTTACGCACGTTCTTTCCGCCACGGCCGAATCCGTGGAACTGAATGAGGCTCCTCAAACGCGAGGGCTTATATCGGGAACCGGCGCAAACTTGTGAACCATCACTGGTAACAGTGGAGAAAGTTCTGAGGAAGAAGCCAAAGCTAAGCAGCCAAAAGCGGAATCGCAAAATGAAAAATCCAGGCCAAAACAGTGGTGATCGAACACGGCTCCTCCACTGTTTAGGGTGTTTCTGCTCCCTAAAATGACCCTATAATGAGAAATTGCCGCCCGCATCAGGGGGATTGGGCGCCTGAAGTGCGGTGC
>JBAUNL010000092.1:0-2499 GCA_049579205.1 Rhodomicrobium sp.
TGCATAAGCGCGTTCTTACCGGAGAGGAGGTTGCTTGCGACGAAGACCCCGTGCCCCGAACCGATGGGAGAACCGATTGGGTGCGCTGGTCTATGAAACCGTGGAGGGACCCCAACGGTAAGATCCGCGGCGCGTTGCTGTTTAAAGAGGTGATAACCGCGGAAATCGAGGCCCGGGAAAAACTTGCCAGTAGGGAAGCGCTTTTTCGCGAGACGTTTGAGAACGCTGCAGTTGGAATCGCGCATATCGCTCCCAACGGCAGATGGCTCCTCGTAAACCCGCGACTATGCAAGATCACCGGCTATTCGGCTGTGGAACTTCTTACCAAGACAGTTAAGGATGTCACGCATCCCGACGACTTCGAGGCGCATCTTCCTCAAATCAAGAGAATGTACCGCGGTGGAATCGACAGCCTCGACATGGAGAAACGGTATGTTCACAAAGATGGCTCGATCGTTTGGGTGAAACTGAGGATCAGCTGCGCGCGAAAAGACGGCGGAGCGATCGACCATATCATCGCTGTCATCGTGGATATCTCGCAGCAGAAGAAGGCGGAGATTGCGCTGCGCAAGAGCGAGGAGCGGTTCCGCGGCATTTTCAAGCGGGCTGGCACCGGCATCGCCATCATGGACCTCTGCGGCCGGTTTCAATCCTGCAATCCAGCATACTCCGCCATGCTGGGCTACACCGAGGAGGAGCTTCGCGAGCTTATCTGCGCTGATCTCATCCATCCAAGCGATTGTGCCGCGAACAAGATTCAACAGGACCGGCTCGTTGCGGGCTATATCCCCTCCTTTGAGATTGTTAGCCGATATCTCAGCAAAGAGGGTAGTATCTTGTGGGGCCATAGATACCTCTCGCTGTTACGCGATGAAGCAGGCCGCCCCACACACATCATGGCGCTTGTCACCAATATTACGGAGCGCAAGCAGCATGAGGATCAAGTCAGCCTCCTTTTACGGGAAGTCAATCACCGCTCCAAGAACATGCTCTCCGTTGTGCAGGCGATCGCCCGGCAGACAGCTGCAAAAACTCCGGGTGACTTCATCGGGCGTTTTGGCGAGCGCATTCAGGCGCTGGCTGCAAGCCAGGATTTGCTCGTGAAGAACGAATGGAGAGGGGCCAGCCTCGGCGAAGTCGTTAAGTCTCAGCTCGCACATTTCAGGGACCTGATCGGTACGCGGATCGAGTTGAGTGGGCCACCGGTTTTTGTGTCGGCAGCGGCGGCTCAAATCATCGGCCTGGTCATGCATGAACTCGCCACGAATGCTGGCAAGTACGGAGCGCTCATCAACGGCGATGGTCAGGTCAAGATCGAATGGGGGCTTGAGCCTTCCGAGGCGGGCGAAGCTACTTTTAGAATGAGCTGGCGCGAAGAGGGCGGCCCTCCCGTCTCAGTGCCGTGCCATTCGGGTTTTGGCTCGACGGTCATTTGTCACCTGGCCGAGATGAGCCTCGATGCTAAGATCGATCTCGGTTTCGCAGTGACCGGGCTCAGCTGGCGGCTTTCGTGCAGGGCCGAAGACGTTTTGGAGGGCGGCCGCTTTGCTCGTTCATCCGGGAGGCCTGAGCCTGCCGGCGCCTCGGCGTCAGTGAGCACCCGATCCCGTGTTCTTGTTGTTGAAGACGAACCCTTTGTGGGAATGGAAATAGCACAAGTACTTGATGCTGCGGGGTTCGATGTTGCGGGGCCTGTAGCAGGGGCCATGGCAGCTCTCGACCTCTTAAAGCGCGGGAGATGCGATGCCGCCGTACTCGACATCCATCTTGGCGGCGAGACGTCAGAACCGGTTGCGCTTCAACTTATTGAGAGCGAGATACCGTTCGTAACGCTGTCTGGCTATTCGCGTGAACAGTACCCGCCCGCATTCAAGAGTGCTCCCGCACTCATGAAACCGCTTCGGCCAGAGCTTCTCATTGTAGAACTCAAGCGCTGCATCGACGAACAGCGCAAAAAAGCGGAACGGCGAGTTGTGGTACCGGCATAATGACCCCTGCCGGCATCTATCTCTTGCCATTGATGAGCGGGTAAGGTGCGGCCACTTGCAGACCCGGCTTCACCTACCCGTCCAGGTTCTTGCTACTACCCTCATACTGCTTGCCAAGCAGTATGAGGGCCGCGTCAAGGGCCGCGGCTGAATTCGCCTGCTTTGAGTCAACAGTGAGCACGAGCATCGTAAGCGATTCCGCCTCGCCTCGGCGCTTTAATCGACCTCCGCACCTAAAGGTTAAGCCGCCGCAATATTTATGGACCGCCACGACTGTTATCGACCCCGTACGGGCAAATGTAGGCGTCCAGCGCAAATGCTCGCGCCCAATCTATCTGATTGAAGGCTGGCATCTCCGCAACAGGCCGAAAGCGGCCCACCGCCCCGATTTCGGAGAGTGCCCGCTTTTGGGGGTTGAGCCGCTGTTCCGGATCGGCATCAGCCGATTGCGCGGAACGCGACTTTCAATTCCTCACACGTTTGTAATTTTCGTATGGGCGCGTGACCGCTG
>JBAUNL010000093.1:0-4581 GCA_049579205.1 Rhodomicrobium sp.
AATGCGATGCTATCGCCGTCATGATCTTGCCCCCGCAAACGAATCATGACCCTTCCATATAACTGCTTCGAATCCCGAGCGGAATCCCATGCGCGCGGCGACTCAATCAGTCGGATTCGGTATAACACCGTGAGGACTGCGTAAAAGCGGCCTGTCCCAATCAAGCTGTTCGGGGGAAGCTAGAGCAAATCGGTCATAGGACGGGTCTGCGGCCAAGTCCTTGAATCTGATTTGAAACCTAGCAGGGAGGCGGCTTTAATGCGCCTCAGGAAACAGTCAAATGTCAAGGTGCCGCCGGGAATCAAGGACCCAAGGGGTCCATATTTCACAAGCGAACGTCCAGTTGCGTAAGGACGTAATCGAGACCTGCAGCGCCGGCCGTTTCGCCATCTCTTCAATTAGGAGGATCAGCGAAAGAATCGCGTCGGCATCAATCGTCGCGTCGAAGACCGATTGCGGTCTTTCGCCGGTGTTTGGAAGAGATTCGGCATGCAGAGCATACAGGGGAACGGGTATTGACGATCAACAAGCCGTCAGCTGAAAGCGGTGTCATCGCGAGCCTCATTGGGCGGCCGCCCATTCCTTCGCTTTCGTTTCAGTTTTGGGATGTCCCCTGTCAGCTGGCACCGCCTGAACAACTTGATAGCCCCTCTTTTTCAGCTCCCGGAGAAACGCCGGCATTGCAAGCGCAGTCCTTTGCTGGATGTCATGAAAGAGGATTATGCCCTTGTGGCTGCGTTCGAGGCGGTTGATGGCGACGGCGACAACCCTTTCAGGGGAAATGTGCGTCCAGTCATCCGCCGCAAAGTCGACGCTCCAAATCATCAGGCCTTCCGCCAAAGCAATGTCGTCAACGGCCCTATTATCTTCGAGATAGGGGAACCGGAAAAATGGCGCGACGGCTTTGGGCTCCCCTGCAGCGCGGGTCACCGACGTGATCCGGTCTGTGATCTCCTTTTTGACCGCCTCGCGCGATAGCGAGGTCATGTGGGAATGGTGATAGGTATGCGTTCCGATCGTATGGCCTTCCTCGTGGATACGCTTGACTAAGTCAGGCGCCTGCTTCGCCATGGAACCGACAATAAAAAATGTGGCCCTCACACATTCAGCTGCCAGCGCGTCGAGAACGCGCGCGGTGTAGGGAGCCAGCGGTCCATCATCAAAAGTCAGGACGATCTCATGATCCCGAAGGGGCAAAGATTCATGATATTCCATTTTGCCAACACGGCGATGCTCCAGCGGATCGATAAAGATGATCCTGCTCGTGCCAAGCGCGTTAGGGTTGCCTGGACACTCCCCGGCTTCGGCAGCTCCTCCCGCAATCCAGGCCAAGAGCAAGCATGCAGCACATCGGAGAAGCATAGTTCCCCCAGGCCATAGCCATGACAGCGCTTGTAAGCATGGTCTGCAACGCCGCTGCTTTCAACCTAAAACTTAAGTCACAAGCCTACAGGAGAGAGCCCCCAACAGCGCGAGCGCAACTGCTGCACGGGCTGGATGAAATCAAGCAGCCGCAAACACTCTCGCGGGAGCCATAAGCCGCGGCGGAGCCGGCGATGATGCGGGGACGCAACAGCAAGGGCCGGCGCCCTTAGCCAGCGGCCCCGGTTCAACAAGGATCAGGGCGATACCATTGTCTCCATCGAGAATGCCCTTTGGCGCGCATATCCACTGCGGGGCTAACATTAACTGGGCTTCCTCGAGGCGCCCACGATTTGGGATGCCGGCTGAGGAGCTGACAGAGCTAGCCCCGGCTCGCGACGCCCGCGGGCGCCAGTCACTTGTTGCCCAGCGCAGCCACCCTTTCTCTGACCAGGAGAGCGATCCGCTCTTCAGCATCTTCTTTTCCTGCAAAGCCTGCCCATTGCTTAGGATCGAGTGGGCGGCCAAACCGTATAGTCAAGGCATGAACATGGGGAAGACGATGATGCACCGGCCAGGCCTTGAAGGTTCCTTTGATATAGACCGGAACGACCGGGACCGGCGTTCCAAGCACCAGGGTCCCAATTCCTGGAAGAAAGGGCTGTAGCGTGCCATCCCGGCTACGCCATCCCTCGGCGAACCAGACGAGGATGTGGCTTGTCCGCAGTGCGGCCGCACTCAGCGCAAGCGCTCTACGAATGCCGAGGGACGGGTCAACCGAGAAGATGCGCGCGCGGGTGCTTAGAGCCCGGCGCCAGAAACTCCCGAATAAAATATCGGTCGCTGCCGCCCAATAGGCCTGGCGCAGCACCGGCCAGGGCAAAGCGGCGGCGAGTGCCAACGGGTCAAGGTAACTTGTATGATTTGGGCAAACCAAATAGGGGGCGCGCTCCGGCAAATACTCGACCCCCTCAACTTTCAGCCTGAAGAACGTCTTCATAATGAGGCGGTTTATTGCGTTGGCCGCGTGCCAGCTGGCACGGACCATCATTCCAGGCTCTGAGGGCAACACCGCTTCGGCCGGCATGGGCTGGATCCCGGCCGTCGACGCCAGGGCCACGAGATCCCTAAGCGTCACTGTTCGTGACAACACCCCATCGTCGAAAGCGATGTCTAGGGCTTGCTCGAGTTCGGTGGCAAGCCCTACCCAGCCGAGAGAGTCGAGGCCGAGGTCAAGGCCTGGGTTCATCTGCAGTGAAAGGCGCTGGCCGGGAAACCTGGCCTGAAGCCACAGCCAGACGCGGCGGGCCGCAGGCTCGGCGAGAAAAATACGGTCGGCTTCCGGCAATTTGTGGCGAGCCGCCAGCGTGTCGGCCTTCCTCCTCGCCTCACGGTAAAGCGCTGGGAGCAAATGGCGCCGGAGATTTCCCATCTGCGTACGTGGCAGCGGCTGTTGAGTCAGAGCGAAGCCGGAAAGCCGCAGATGGTTCGGCAGCAGGTTGGCGCAACTTGTAAGCGCGAGCCGCACCGACGCTTTCGCCGCTTCCAAGCTGTCGCCTGGGCACACCAAAGGTGAAGGAACAATGAGCCCCACGAGCTTTCTGCCCTCAGCCATTATCCCAATTTCAGCGATCGCGGTGTTTGCGGCGTATTGAGCCTCAAGGGTTTCCGGAATGAGCGCTTTATTGCCGGGCAACACGATTGTCTCGCTCGCTCTGCCCGCGGTATGGAGGTGACCATCCGCATCGACCCAGCCCAAGTCGCCTGTGCGAAACCAGCCATCTGCGGAGAAGGCGGCTTTCGTTTTGTCAGGATCATTTCGGTAGCCGGTGAAAACATTGGGGCCGCGCACCTCAATGCCGCCAGCGCCGCCGGCCTCTGGCTTGGTGATGCGCAGTTCGACCTGGGGCAAGGGCTCACCGGCGCTGCCGGGCCGCGAGTGGCCTGGTAGATTGAAGGTCACGACTGATGCTGTCTCGCTCAACCCATAGCCCGTAAGGACCTCGTAACCGAGGCCGAGCAATTTCAATTCGGTTTCCTCTTCAAGCAGAGCGCCGGCGGAAACCAAGCGGTAAAGGCTAGGCGCCACATTACGCCGTATGGCCTTAAAGGCTAACCGGCCAAAGCGACAGTGGCCGTGGCGTGCAAGGTAAACCGAGAAGTCAAGCAGATGGTGAAAAGCCAAAGCGGTCACCCCTAACCGCGCATCGGCCTGTGCCAGGATCGCGGCGAGCAACGATTGATAAAGGCCGGGCACGCCAATGAGCACCGTTACACGGCCGAGTCGCATGACGCGCGTGAATTCGGGCCCGCTAGTATTGCCCTGGAGTACGACGGACGCACCTATGCTTAGCGGCAGCAGGAGACCAACTAGCAGCGGATAGATGTGGTGCAGCGGCAAGGACGTTAAAGCGCGATCACGAGGGCCTGCGACTCCAGCCTCGTCCAGTGCTATAAGGTTCGCCATAATATTGGAGTGGCTCAATGGGACTGCCTTCCGCGTGCCAGTCGTACCAGACGTATGGACGATCAAAGCCAAATCGATGGGTCTAGCCAAGAGCGCTCCCGGGACATCCGCGGCCTGTTCTCCAGAAGACTGCGGGGAAAGAGGGTAAAGGTTCAGGCCTTCTTCAGAGGGAGAGCCACCGAAGGATCCATCGCTAAGAATTTTACGATCGCTAAAAGCGAAACGGCATCCAATTATTTCGATCAAGCGTGCGCGATCGGACTCGCTCTGTTGCACGTCGAGGGGCGCAACCGCGGCGCCCGCTGCGAGAATGCCAAGGCATGCGGTGACCCATGGTGGACCATTGGAGGCGACAATGCCCACAGGTTCGCCGAGCCCGATGCCTCTGCACCGAACCCCTTCGGCGATTTCAAGGGCGCGCCGGGATAGCTCTCCGAATGTCAGCGTTTCGCTGACCTCGCCTTTGAAGCTAATAAGCGCCGGTGCTTCGCCGAAGCTTGCAAGCAGCTCCGGCAGATCTTGCAGTGTACACTCTCGGCTGATGCGGCCAGCCATTGCTAGTTTCCCCAACTGCGAGATTGGCCCAGCCGAAGCCGATATTCCGCCGCTTAGCTCACAATGCGGCAGGCGCCTGGCGGGGTGTCAACTCGGCCCTGCGAATTTGGAGCCACGATTGTCAACTCGACCGAACAGGTTTTGAACGCAAAATTCAAAGAAAAGATTGCGAATGCAGACCCCCGGCTCCCCAGCCT
>JBAUNL010000094.1:0-7737 GCA_049579205.1 Rhodomicrobium sp.
TCGATTGCTGCATTTCTGCAGCGCGTTGGCCGTTCTGGCCACTCCGTCCAAGGAACGCCGAAAGGGCGGCTCTTTCCGCTTTCGCGCGACGATCTTGTCGAATCGGCGGCCCTGATCGACAGTGTCAATCGCGGAGAACTCGATCAACTCGTGATCCCTGAGCAGCCCCTCGATATCCTGTCGCAGCAGATTGTCGCGGAGCTTGCCGCGCAGGATTGGGAAGAGGGCAAGCTCTTGGCTCTCGTTCGCCGCGCCTGGCCCTATCGCAATCTCGCCCAACATGATTTCTCCGCGGTGATTGGCATGCTCGCCGACGGGATAACGAGCAGACGCGGAAGGCGCGGCGCACTCATCCATTACGATGCGGTCAACCGAATGCTCAAAGGCCGGCGCGGTGCGCGTTTGACGGCTTTGACATCAGGAGGGGCCATTCCCGACACCGCCGATTATTCGGTGCTGTTGGAGCCAGAAAACCAAATCATCGGCACGGTGAACGAAGATTTCGCTGTCGAAAGCATTGCAGGGGACATCTTTCAACTCGGCAACACCTCCTATCGCATTTTGCGAGTCGAACGTGGGACGGTCCGCGTGGAAGATGCCCATGGCATGCCGCCGACAATCCCATTTTGGCTTGGCGAAGCGCCCGGGCGGAGCGACGAGCTTTCTCTGGCAGTGTCCCGTTTTCGAGGGGAGCTAGAGACGCATCTTGATCGCGACCCCAGTAGGGAGCAGGCACTTCGCTGGCTTGTCCGCGACGCCTTGGTCATCGAGCCCGCCGCAAGACAGATCGTAGATTATCTATCCGCAGCACGCGGTGCGCTTACCCGCCTGCCAACTCTCGACACCATCATTCTGGAACGGTTTTTCGACGAAGCGGGCGGCATGCAGCTTGTCATCCACTCGCCGTATGGAAGCCGGATCAATCGCGCTTGGGGCCTTGCCCTGCGCAAACGCTTCTGCCGGAAGTTCAACTTCGAACTGCAAGCCGCTGCTACCGAAGACAACATTGTGTTGTCGCTGACGACTGCGCATAGTTTCGAATTGGCGGAAGTCGCGCACTATTTGAACTCCGACACAGTCCGCCCCCTCCTCATCCAGGCCCTTCTAGACGCACCCATGTTTATTACGCGGTGGCGATGGGCGGCTGGAATATCGCTGGCTTTGCCGCGCTTCCGTGGCGGCCGGAAGGTACCGCCACAGCTTGCCCGGATGGGCGCCGAAGATCTCATAGCAGCCGTGTTCCCGGATCAGATTGCCTGCGCTGAAAATCTGACTGGCGAACGCGAAGTGCCCGATCACCCTTTGGTCAATCAAACGATTACCGATTGCCTGACCGACGCCATGGATATCGAGGGGCTTGAGCGGCTCCTCAAGGGTCTCGAATCAGGTTCGATTCAAGTCGTGACACGCGACCTGACGGAGCCCTCGCCGCTCGCGACCGAAGTCCTTGCTGCCCGGCCTTATGCTTACTTGGATGACGCGCCGTTAGAGGAACGGCGTACTCAGGCCGTGATGGCACGGCGCTGGCTCGATCCCAAATCTGCGACAGACTTGGGGCGGCTAGACGCAGATGCGATTTCGCGTGTTAGAGCCGAGGCTTGGCCCGCTCCAGCAAATGCGGACGAGTTGCACGATGCCCTCATGTGGTTGGGCTTTTTCACAGACGAGGAGATCGAAAAAACTTCAAACGGACCTGAATGGGTCAACGCGCTTTCGCAGGCTCGCCGCGCCACCAACTTCAGGGCCGGAAATATATCGGTTTGGGTGCCTGCAGAGCGTTTGCCTCAGTTCCTGGCGATTTGGCCTCAAGCCACGCTCGACCCACGGATTGCTGCTCCTTCTCCTTTCTCGGCACGGAATTGGCCGCCCGATGAGGCGTTGACCGAGATCTTGCGCGGACGGCTGGAGGGAATGGGACCGGCTGGTGAAAGTGAACTTGTGCAACTCCTGGACCTGCCGCAGACCAGGATAGAAGCGGCGCTTGCCGCCTTACAGGTGGAAGGTTTTGCGCTTCGAGGCCGGTTCACCCCGGATGCCGTGGAAGATCAGTGGTGCGAGCGTGGACTCCTCGCGCGCATCCACCGCTACACCACAAAGCGTTTGCGAGCGGAGATCGAGCCCGTCGCCGCGCGTGATTTTTTCCGTTTTCTGTTCGACTGGCAGCGTGTATCGGCTGAAGCGCGCATGGAAGGCCCGGATGCCATTCCGGCCATCGTCGAACAGCTGGAAGGATTTGAAGCAGCAGCAGGCGCCTGGGAGAGCGAGATACTTCCGGGCCGTATTGCGGGCTACGAGCCGGAATGGCTTGACGATCACTGTCTCGCTGGGCGGATTTCATGGACTCGGCTAAGCCCTCGCCGCCCTTCATCCAACGGCGACCGTCGAGCCGCTCCCGTTCGTTCAACCCCCATTGCGCTTATTGCCCGGCGCAATGCTGGCCTTTGGTCCTCCCTTAGTGTCCCGGCCAGTGCCTTGGCGATGAGCCCAACGGCCTCTAGGGTTGCAGACTACCTTCGAGAATATGGCGCTTCTTTCTTCGAAGAACTTGTTGATGGCACCCGCCTTCTCAGGACTCAAGTTGAGCAAGCGCTGGCGGAACTTGTCGCTCTGGGAGTGGTGACTTCTGATGGCTTTGCTGGGCTTCGCGCTCTCCTCGTTCCGGCTGATCGAAAACGTCCGATTTCCGGCAAGCGGCGGGGACGGGTGTCCTCTTTCGGCATCGAGGGAGGCGGACGTTGGGCCTTGGTTCGCCGCTACGCCTCGCTGCACCAGTTGTCAGGAACGGCATCCTCAGATGCCGTCGAACATGCAGCCCGTACACTTCTGCGGCGTTATGGGGTGGTCTTTTGGCGCCTGCTCGAACGCGAGGCGAACTGGCTGCCGCCTTGGCGGGACCTGCTTTATGTCTATCGTCGGCTTGAGGCCCGCGGAGAGGTTCGCGGCGGCAGATTTGTGGCCGGCTTTTCAGGCGAGCAGTTCGCGCTTCCCGAGGCCGTCGGCCATTTGCGAGAGGTGCGGCGGAGGCAAGACAATGGAGCACTTATCTCGATCTCCGGCGCCGACCCTCTTAACCTTTGTGGGATTTTGACCCCAGGTCCAAAGCTACCCGCACTAACGGGTAACCGGGCGGTCTTTCAAGCCGGCTTGCCCGTTGCATTCCTATCGGGAGGACAGGAGGAATATCTTGAACCCTTCGATCAAAGTGCGGCCTGGACCATCCGCAAAGCCTTGCTAAAAGTCCCTTCTCCGGTGCGCCTCGCCGAACTTGCATAGACCCCATATCATATTCCGTGCTTACGTCGCGCGTCTAGCCTGTGCTGCCTTGATTACTGTCGAATACATCGAACCATTTGTGGCAAATGGGGGTGCCATCGGTTTGAGTAGCGACGCAATTGTCTTCTGTGACTCTAATCTGATCACTTATTGAGGACTCTATGTTATCTAGAACTTTAATCCCGCGCCGGGCCCTATTCGGCAATCCTACGGCCTTTGGAGCCCAGATCTCGCCCGACGGCGCATGGTTGAGCTGGCTTGCCCCATTCGAAGGCGTGATGAATGTCTGGATTGCCCCGGCACATGATATAAGCGCCGCCGAACCTTTGACCCTCACCAAGGGCCGCCCCATCAATTGGCACCGCTGGACCCGCGATGGCCGCTTTGTCCTGTTCCTGAACGACGAAAACGGCGATGAGAATTATCATGCGTTCATAACCGATCCGCTGACCAAGAATCTGCGCGATCTGACGCCGGTTGCTGGCATCACAGCCCGCATCCAGTGCCTCTCGCATCAGGACCCAGGCAAGATCATCATCGGCCTTAATGATCGCGATGCGCGATGGCACGACTCTTACCTGATCGACCTCGCAACCGGCCAACGCGAACTCCTCTGGCTGAACAAGCAAGATTTCCTCTGGATTGGTTTCGACTGGAATTTTGTTCCCCGCTATGCCCGGACCGATGTTGCTGGTGGCGGGTCGAAGTATTGGCGCGTTGACAGCGGCGAAGTAAAGCCGTGGCTGGAGCTCGCGTACGAGGACTCCCCCGGCACGCATCCCTTGTTCTTTGATAGGGGTAACGCCCGTCTTTTGATGGTTTCGAGCGTTGGCCGCAATGCAAGTGCGCTACTCTGGCACGACTGGAAAAGCGGCGCCGAGACGCCCGTAGCCGAGCATCCCCGCTACGACATCTCGAATGTCAAACATGACCCTTTAACTTATGAGGTGGAAGCGGCGTGTGTACGTGGAGCCCGTGACGAATGGATCTACGTCGCACCTGACTTGCAGGCAGATTTTGCGCTGCTTCGGCAGCAGCTGCCTGGCTTCGAATTCAACATCCCCGGTGAAACCCTCGACGACCGCAGATGGATAATTTCAGCTCACAAAGCTGAACAGCCAGTCACTTACTACTTGTTGGACCGTGACCGGCAAACCCTCGCCGAGCTCTTCTGCTCTCGGCCGGACGTGAGACCGTACTGGCTTGCCTCCATGCAGCCCATAGAGACGAAATCGCGAGATGGGCTTGATCTCTTGTCTTATCTGACCTTGCCGGCGGGCATTTCGGGAACCAGGCCCGAGAAACCACTGCCCATGGTTCTCGTCGTCCACGGGGGGCCGTGGTCGCGTGACACCTATGGCTATCGGGGCGATCACCAGTGGCTCGCCGATCGCGGCTATGCCGTGCTATCGGTCAATTACCGCGGTTCCACTGGCTTTGGCAAAGCGTTCGTGGCGGCAGCGGAAAAGCAGCACGCAGCGAAAATGCATGATGATCTGATTGATATGGTCGATTGGGCGATTCGGGAGGGCATCGCCGACAAGGACAAAGTCGCGATTTTCGGTGGATCCTATGGCGGCTACGCCTCCTTCGTTGGCGTGACCTTTACCCCAGAAGTATTCTGTTGCAGCGTGCCCGTGGTCGGCATCACAAATCTGCAGACCTTGCTGGAAACGATCCCGCCTTATTGGACGGGGTTTGCTGAGTTCATGTATCGCAGCTATGGCGACCCGCGAACAGAAGAAGGCAGAGCGCTTCTTGCCGAACGCTCGCCCATCCATAGGGTGGACCGCATCTCAAAGCCGATGCTCATCTTCCATGGTGCCAATGATGTTCGCTGCAAGATTGCCGAAAGCGATACGATCGTTGCCGCCATGCAGGCTAAAGGCATCCCTGTGACTTACGTCGTCTTTCCGGACGAGGGTCACGGCTTCGCTAAGCCAGAGAACCGCCTCGCCTATTATGCGATTGCCGAAGCCTTCTTCGCCCGGCATCTCGGAGGCGCTTGCGAGGCTATGGGCGAGGACCTTAATGCCTCCAGCCATCAGATTCGCGCTGGCGCTGAGATCTTAAGCGGGCTCGGCGTGGTCGCTCCCTGAGGCAGAATACTCCCAAGCCCTGGCTCACACACAAACATCACCCCCGGCGCCTGGCCCATTCATTAATGCAGCGCTCCAGGTCTGCGAGATTATGGCCCATTTGCTCCAGAGCAAATGCGGTGGCAAATAATCGTTCGAGGGCCTCGACCGGCAGGTCGCGCAACCGGCCGTCCCGCCTCAAAGTTTGAATCTCAGCCGAGTAGTTGTAAAGCGCCAAATCCACGGGCTTGCGCGAGGGTGCAGCCTGCCTTGACATCAGAGCGGCAGCGCAAGCTTGCAGATGCTTTTGTGCCTCTTTACCTGCAGCTGCAAGTACTGCTTTTAAAGGCGTTCTTAAGGGCTCCGGGAGCGGCGAGCACGCGGCCCTGCCGATAATTACCAGATCGTGGCGCAATCTCAACAAGGAGCGGAACAGGGGCCCAGTTAGGGGATCGGGCGACAGCCGAAGTGGACGCTCATGCTCGGCCTCGGCCGTGACAGACGCAAGCTCGTTCAACTGTTGGCCGATCCCATCTTGCAGGCGGTGAGCCTCTGCTTCGCCAAGCCCTTGATCGAAACCCTCGATCAACGCCGGGACTGCCGTGGCCATTCGTTCAAGCGACTGCGCTGCGATCTCACGGATGTGCTGAAAGGCACTCCACGGCATGAGCACGAAGGAAACGAAAAGGCCTGTCAAGCCGCCAATGGAGACCTCGATGACACGCTCAATCGCCGATGCGATCGGTGTTGTGTGCAGAATTTGGGGGATGAGAACTACAATAGCGGCTGTGATCGGAGCAGCTGCGAGTCGGGGATACAGCGCCGTGGCAAATGCGAGGGGCGCAATGGCAAGCGTGAGCACCAGGAGCAGCGATGCTTCGCCTGGGTGAGGCACGAGGACCGCAATAAGTCCGCCCCAGAAAACGCCGCCGAAGGTGCCGGCGAAGTAATCCAGGGTTGCTTTCAGGGATCGTCCCAGACTGATCTGCATCACAGCCAGTGCCGTCAACACAGACCAGAGCGGCAGTGTAACCTTCAGACGATAGGCGAGCCAGAGGGCGAGCACCGCTCCTGCGGTCAGCCTTAGTGCGTAGGCGGCTGCACCCTGGAGCTTGCGCATCTCGACTCCACCTAAATTCATCATCGCACCTCAATGCCGGCCAGCCGGTTTGTCAAAACACCTATCACAAGCTCCGGGTTTGCCACGCACGCGTTTATAGCGGGCACTGACGGCTACCGCTTCGGGACTAAGGAACCCCATTACCGCACTCGGAGATCCGGCCTATGGATCGGTCGCGCCTGATTCGCACCCCAAGCAAAAGCTGAACGGCTTGTTCATTTGCTGTTCATGGGCGCCTAGGCATCCTCAGACTGTCCGATCCCTGTAGGTCGTAACATCACGATCCTTTCCTCGGCCATCACGGGAGGTATGAAATTCAGGGGTTTCATATCTCCCTTTATTTTTTCTAGTTCCTCGCGATAGCGCTTGTCAGGCTCCGGGACCCTACTTAGGTTCCAGGCATTGAGTCTATTCCAACGACGCGAAGGAGTGTGCCGTGGCATTCCAACTACCCGACCTTCCCTATCCTTACGATGCTTTACAACCCTATATGTCTGCCGAGACGCTGCAATATCATCACGATAAGCATCACCTGGCCTATGTCGAGAACGGCAATAAGTTCCTTCAGGGCTCCGGTCTTGAGGGTAAGAGCTTGGAGGATATCGTAAAGGAAAGCTTCGGCAAAAACCCGTCGCTCTTCAACAACGCTGGCCAGCACTACAACCACATCCACTTTTGGAAGTGGATGAAGAAAAATGGCGGCGGCAAGAAGCTTCCGGGATCGGTGCAGGCGAGGATCGATAGCGATCTGGGCGGTTACGATAAGTTCCGCGAAAGCTTCATGGATGCGGGGAAGGCTCAATTCGGATCGGGATGGGCCTGGCTTGCAGTGAAGAATGGCAAATTGGAAGTGATGAAGACGCCGAACGGGGAAAATCCGCTCGTTCATGGCGGTACCCCCATCCTGGGCGTGGACGTGTGGGAACATTCCTATTACATCGACTATCGGAATGCCCGTCCGAAATATCTGGAGGCTTGGGTCGACCACCTCATCAATTGGGAACACGTCGAAGAGCTTTTCGATAAAGCTAAGGCCTAGCACTCTCGTTACCTACCAGAGGCGGAGCCCAAGTGCATCCGCCGTCTGGCTTGAATATCGAAGCCGCCTGCGCAAACCTCCGGAACCCAACCGGGAATATGCTTGCCCGGCGCTGAAGTCCTCGCTAGAGCAAGCCGTTGAACCAACGCACGCTTAGCGAATGCACCGGGCTCCGGCGACATCTTGGATTATCGTTTTCTTCCTGGTCCACGTAACCGTGTGGACCT
>JBAUNL010000095.1:0-5939 GCA_049579205.1 Rhodomicrobium sp.
CAACTAGGCCATTAGAACAAAAGGTGTTCGGAAGCTGTTTGAGGTAGGCCGGGTCATCGGAAACCAGCCAGGGTGGGGTACCTCGACAGCTACGTTCAACCCGAACGGCGGTGGAGCGTTCAACATAAATACCATCGCCATTGGTACGAATGCCGCAGCGGGCAATCAAGGCGATTTGGGTGGAACGTCTGGTCAAAACGCGATCGCTATCGGAACGCTATCTTCGGCTACTGGTGGCAATTCGATCGCATTGGGCGCAGGGACGACTGTTCTCAACAATAATTCTGTCGCTATCGGCGCTGGTGCAACCACAACTCAGGACAATCAAATCGTCCTTGGTGCCGCTGGGACGAACACCGTGGTTCAGAGCTTAACGGCCGGAGCAGGCGGCAACACTACCATCGACAGCACCGGCGCCTACAATAGTAACGCCAACGTTACGGTAACGAATGGCTTCAACGACACCGCTGCCCTTACCGGCAATGCCAATGGCGGCGGCTTCGGCGGTCTCTTGACCACCGTTGCTGGCGTCAGACCAACGTGACGGGACTTGGGGTCGGCGTGACCGATGGGTTTAATAGCAGCTTTCTCTCGTCCACGGGTCTTAACGTCACGGATGGAACGAACACCAGCACGCTTTCGTCCACAACTCTGACGACCGGCACCGCCAATGCAAATACCTTCAATGTCACCGGCGGCCCATTCACCACGCAGATAAACGGCTTTGGCATAACCACCAACGGGTTCATTAGCCTTTCGTACGGCGCCATCGGCACAAGTCCAAACCAGACCTTGGACGGCCAAACCCTGACCTCCAATGGCGTTAACGGTCAGAGCACGTTGAGCGGCGATTCACTGAAATTCTACAACAGCTCATCTGTTCAAACGGTAGCGATCAACGGCAATACGGGCACCGCATCCTTCTCCGGCAAAATCACGGGCACCGGCGGCCTCGCGATTACGGGTGGCACAACGACCGACACGCTGACCGTTACCGGTGCCACGACAACGCACGGCATCAATAACAGTGGTTCCGGCATCACAAACGCTGGCGCCGTCAGCGGTGTAACGAGCCTGACAGGTAACGGAACCGGCAGCATCACCGGCTTCGTTAACGGTACCTTCACGGGGACAGTTACAGCCTCGACACTTAGCGACGGCGCCGGCACCACGATCAACGGTGGCGTCGTGAGTACCGTTAATGGCAACGCGCAGACGTACATGTACAGCGGTGGCATCATCACCAATGGGTCCATCGTCGTTGCCAGCCCCTCGTTTGGCGTTCCAGACCAGACCCTCGACGGCACAACCCTGACTTCCACCAGCAGTACCGGGCAGAGCGCACTGACCGCCGATAGCCTGAAATTCTACAACAGCTCGTTTGCTCAAACTATAGCGCTCAACGGCAATACGGGTACCGCATCCTTCACCGGCAAAATCACGGGCACAGGCGGCCTCGCGATTACTGGTGGAACAACGACCGATACGTTGGCTGTTACCGGCAACTCTACCTTCAACACGACGACGACGAATGGCCTTGCGACCTTCAACGGCGGCGCGACATTCAACTCATCGTCCGCCAATGGTAATACCACCACCATTAACGCAACCACAGGCGCCTTCACTCAAACTGGAAATGGTACAGGGGCCGGTAAGTCGATCGTGTTGAACGCGTCCGCAGATCAGGCAACCTTCACCGGCATGACGGTCACAGTTTCCAATATTGCGGGCACGAGCAAGACGACGGTCACAGACGGTTCGATCACCTCGACGGTCACCGGCGCGGGCACCACCAATGTGACCGGCGGCTTCGTCACGGTAAGCGGCACCTACGCTGGTGGAGTAGGCGGTCTTAATGTCGGTAACGCAGCTGTCTATGTGAGCGGTGGCTCGATCACCAATAACGGTGCGATTGTCAACGGCGGCTTTGTGGCGAACGGCGGCTCGACTCTCAACGGCGGCGCCACAGTGAACGGGCCGACGCAACTTAACGGAAGCCTCGCGGTTGCGCCGGGCAACAACATCAGCATGGGCGGCAATGTCGTGCACGATGTCGCCACTCCGATCGTCGGGACGGATGCCGCGAACAAGGCTTATGTCGACAAGGGCGTCAACAAGGCCTTTGAAGGCACCGCCCTCGCGCTTGCTATCTCTCAACCGATGTTCATGCCGGGTCAAAGCTTCGCGATCCGCGCAGGCTGGGGTGATTATCAAAGCCAGAATGCCTTCGGCGTCAGCGCCGCAGGCGTTATTGCACGCGACGTGTTCGGCTATGGCTCGACGATTGTTGTCGATGGCGGCGTCGGTGTCGGCGGGAACTACAATGGTGTTGCCGGCAAGGCTGGCGTGACCATCGGCTTCGGCGGCGGCGCTTATCCGATCAAGTAGTTGAAGCTGAGGAAGCGCTCTTCGCGCTTCCTCCATTATCGCTCCGCTTTGCGGTTTGAGTTCGAGGCTAAGTCACCAGCCCCACTTTTGCTTAAATCTGCGGGCTCAGATTTACCGCATGCGGCTTGACCCAATTCCATCCCCACGCTTAGGGTTGCCTCGTCACAAGGCAGCCCTTTTCATTTCAGGTGATGCGATGCGCCTCGTCTCGCGTTTGGCTTTAGCAATCGCCCTATTCTGTGGCGCGCAACCTGCCGCGGCGCAGCATGAGAAGCCGCCCGCGGCCCATGCGCAGCCGAAACAGGGGGAGATGCAGATCAGCGGCGTCACGCTCGCTATCATGATCAAGGGCGCGGTCATCGCGCTTCAGCAGGCGAACCAGACCGGCAACTATTCGGTGCTCCGGGACATGGGGACGCCGGTATTCCGGGAGCGTTTCGATCCGACCGCCCTTGCAATGGCCTTTGCGAATCTGAGGTCGCGCAAGATCGATTTGAGCCCAGCTCTTTTGATTGCACCCAACCTCACCAAGAACCCCGAGCTGAACAAAGACGGCGAGCTTGTGCTGGTAGGGGATTTTCCGACCCAGCCCTTGGTGATTCACTTCGAACTCGCCTTTATGCAGCTTGATGGCGTCTGGCGGATCGCCGGCATGGCCGTCGATGCCGTTCCCCCTCCCAATAGCGCCCAAGCATCGGCAGCACCCGCGCCAGCCCCTGCCCCGCCACCTGCACACACTTCGAAGAAGCCCGCGAAATCGCAGAACTAGGCGTTCGCGTTCCGCTTACCGGATACGGAGCCGGCTGCGCACAGCCATAAGCATTCCGAAGCTCACCACCGCCGTGCCAATCAGATAGAAGCTCGGAGCAAGGTTGCTCCCGGTCACGCCGATCAGCCAGGTCGAGACAAACGGCGCAAAGCCGCCAAAGACCGGCACGGAGACGTTATAGCTCAGTGCCATGCCTGTGGCTCGCGTCCGCGCCGGGAAGATTTCTGCCATGAGCGACGGCAGCACCCCGCTATAGGCCGTCTTCAAAAGGCTGAGCCAGCACACGACTGCGATCAGCACCGCAAGCGAAGGGAAACGCGTCACCAGGAGAAACGCCGGATAGGCGGAAATCACGAAAAGAGCCACAGCCGCCAGCATGATGCGGATGCGGCCGGCAAGGTCAGACCAGTGGCCGAAAAGGGGCGATCCGAAGGTGAGAATTATGCCGCCGAGCGTCGTGGCAATGAAGCCGCTCGAGGCGGGCAGGCTCAATTGCTTGATCGCGTAAGTCGGCATGTAGAGGATCAGATAATTGGAGCTGGTGGAAACGATCACGATGCCGGCAGCGAGCAGGACACGGCCCCATTGCTCCCTGACCAGCTCCCGCAACGGAGCCTGCGCCGGCTTGGCTGCCAAGAATTCCGGGGTTTCTTCCGCATTGCGCCTAATATAGAACCCGGCCGGCCCCAGCAGCAGTCCGAAGAAGTAAGGAACGCGCCAGCCCCAGTCGTGGAGTTGATCCGGCGTCAAGAGCGTGTTGAGCCCAATGCCGAACAGGGACGCGACTACCGCGGCCAAGCCTTGGCCGGACCACTGGAAGCTCGCGAACAGGCCCTCGCGGCCACGGCCATGCTCGACGAGGAAGGAGGTTGCGCTGCCGAACTCACCGCCGATCGAGAAACCCTGGATGAGCCTCGCGCCCAAAACCGCAAGCGGCGCGAAGATGCCGATGGACCCATAGGTGGGAATGAAGGCCATCACCAAGGTGCCGATCATCATCAGCAGGATGGCGAGCGTCAGGGCTGCCTTGCGCCCTGCTCTGTCCGCGTAAGCGCCGAGCACAATTGCACCAAGCGGCCGGGCCAGATAAGCGGCCCCGAATGTGCCGAAGGTGAGGAGCAGCGACACGGTTTCATCGCCACTCGGGAAGAACAGCTTCGAGAGGGTGACGGCGAGATAGCCATAGATGAGCAGGTCGAACCATTCGAGAGCGTTACCAATGGAGGCAGCGGAAATGATGCCAAGCCTTCCGGCGGAGGCGATTGGCGCCGCGGCTGCGCGTGTGGTTGCTCTGGCTTCGCTCACCCGGTCAGGTCCTTGCTGCTGTTCATCCGCTGCAAAAGGCTAGATTGCCGAAAGAATGCTCGCCTGGCGATCCGTTATTACCCAGTGCAAAGCGCATTCGCAATGCGATCTTAAACCTGGACGCAGCACCCGGCGTTCAACATACTAAACAAAAATCGGCCGATATGGAGGGATGGTCATGAGCCACGGCAGCGAACTCCGGCAACTCATGGATAAGGGCGGCATGATTGCTGCGCCGGGCGCTTATGATTGTATCACGGCCCGTACGATCGAGCAGGCGGGCTTCAGCGCCGTCTATATGACAGGCGCGGGCACAGCGGCCACGCTCGGCTATCCTGACTATGGTTTGTTGACCATGTCCGAGATGGCGGACAACGCGGGGCGGATAGCCGCCGCCGTCGCCGTTCCCGTTATCGCGGACGCCGATACGGGATATGGCAATGAACTCAACGTCACAAGAACTGTCCGCGAATATGAGCGCCGTGGTGTGGCTGGCCTGCACATCGAGGATCAGGGCTTCCCCAAAAAATGCGGGCACCTCGAAAATAAGACCATCATTCCGGCGGGCGACTATATCGCGAAAATCCGGGCTGCCGTGGCAGCCAAGCGCGATCCAGGATTTATCATCATCGCGCGGACAGACTCGCGTTCGGTTCTCGGCTTCGATGAGGCGGTCCGGCGGATGAACGCCGCCTTGGATGCCGGCGCGGATATGGCCTTTCTCGAGGCTCCGCAGACAATGGAGGAAGTTACGGCCGTCCCGCGGCTCGTGCGCGGGCCTTGCCTTCTCAACATCGTTTGGCGGGGCAAGACGCCTGACGTCTTCTTGGAGGAAGCAGAGAAAGCGGGATACAAAGTCGCGATCCTGCCCGGCCTGCTCTTCAAGGCGGTGATCGCGACTTGCGACGCCATGCTCAAGCAGCTTCGCGAAAGGGGAAGGCACCCGGCGCTCGACAATGGCATGACGGTTCAGGACGTCTTCCGGCGCATGGGCTCCGGGGAATGGGATGCCGTTAGCGAAAAATTCGGGCCGCGGGAGCCGCATGCAAAAGCGGCCGAGTGAGCGGAAGCGATCATGGTCGCCCCGGCGGCGACGGCTCCGAGGGCGGTCATCAAATGAAGACTGTTTCTTAAAATGAGTTTACTCATGCGGAGACTTTCAGACGCTGGCTTGGTCTCAGTCACGTTCCTCCCTCAAAAACGACTAAAAGCGGCTCGAGCAAATTTCATGAATGCGGCGGACCTCGATCACGTCATCTTCAGACGCGGGGCAGCGGCGAGCCCATTCGATGGCCTCCTCGCGCGAGCGCACATCGATCATCCAATAGCCGCCCAGCACTTCCTTGACCTCCGGGAAGGGGCCCATCGATGACGGCCGGCTTCCCGCCCTTGAAGCTGACCCGAGCACCGGAAGCCGGCGGATGTAGCCCCTTCGAGGGCCAGCAGCACGCCGGCCTTCTTCAGTTCCTCATTGTAT
>JBAUNL010000096.1:0-1864 GCA_049579205.1 Rhodomicrobium sp.
TTTGCGGAATGACGCTTGAAGAGATTACGTTGGTGCTGAAATCGGCGGATGCGCCGTCTGCGGATGCCCTACACGCCGGCCTTGCCAAGGCCGGGCAGCTTGCTCCGGTCATCTTCGCTCTTGCGGATAAGCTTTGTGACGGAACCTATTTGCTTCCGGAGGAAAGCCGGCTGCTGCGCTGCGGGCTCTGTATTCTGGCGGCCGCCAAGCAGGCCGGGCTTTTTCCTTATTTGCTGAAGCTAACCCGGAAGCCGGGCGCGCTGGAACAGCTTTTTCCTCTTCATGTGTCAAACAGCCTGACACGGCTGCCATGAACTCGGGACCGACGGGGTCAATCACGGTCATTGCCAAGATCTTGTCTATGAAGCGCTTGGCTTCGTCATTAAGCGACCAGCCGAAGACATCACTGGCCGGCGTTAGTTGCGATGGCTTTCGCGCGCCCCAAAGCGCAATGGTGGGGCCCGCATCGAGGATCCAGCGCAAAGCCAAGCGAGGCCTCCGGCGAGCACCAGCAAAGCGCCGAGCGCGAACAGGCGGCCGCCCCATCGGCGCCGCGTATATGGACGTTGCTTCGGCGGCTTCCCGGGCGCGTGCTTGACGAACGGATTGTCCCAACGATCGCGGGCGTCAACATCATTCGTATCGCGCGTGCCAGCGTCATTCATGGGGAAGATCCTCGAACACGCCATGGGCAGGGACGCCGTCGTTTCGTTTGCGCAGCAAGGCAAACAGATATGGGACGATCAGCAAGGTCGTGGGGGTCGCGAACAGCAGCCCGCCGATTACCGCGCGCGCCAGCGCCGCATTCTGCTCCTCGCCGGGGCCGCCGATTGCCATCGGGATCATGCCGACGATCATGGCTGACGCGGTCATCAATACTGGGCGGATGCGGGTGGGGCCCGCATCGATCGCCGCCCGGAACGCCGTCCTGCCTGCAAGCTGCTGCTCGCGCGCGAACGTGACCAGCAGAATGGAATTCGCCGAGGCGACGCCGACCGCCATGATCGCACCCATCAAGGACGGCACGCTGAGCGCCGTGCCGGTGATGAACAGCATCCTGACGTTGCCGCACAAGGTTGCCGGCAGCGCCAGGAGCACAACTAACGGATCGCCAAAATTCTGGTAGTTCACAGCCATGAGCATATAAACGAGCACCGCTGCGAACAAGAGCCCGATGGCGAGGTTCCGGAACGAATCACGCATGCTCTGGATCTGGCCGGCCACCTGGATGGTATTACCGGGCTTGAGCTGCTTGCCCAGGTCCGCGACGGCCTTGCCGATATCGTCGGAGACGCTACCCAGATCCCGGCCCTGGACTGCGGCATAGACGTCGTATACTTCCTGGATATTGCTCTGGTTCAGATTGGTGGACACGCTGTCGCGGTGCATCGTGGCGACGTTGCTCAGTAGCCCCGGAATCGGAGGAGCGGCGGGCGGGGTTGGAGGACCGGTGGTCGCGGCGGCGGTGGACACCGGGGTATTGCGGATCTCGCCGAGCGAGTTCTCCAGGTGCTCGGGTGTCTGGACTGCGATGTAGTAAGGAATTCCGTTTGAGGGATCGGTCCAGAAATTGGGCGAGACCTGCTCAGAGGAGCTCAGGCTCGTGTTGATGTCGGTGGCAATGGCTTCCGCGTTGAGACCGGCCTGCAACGCTCGCGACCGGTCTATCTTAGTCATAAAGGCCGGCGCATCGAGCTCCTGCTGCAGATGGGCATCGACGATGCCAGGAATGGCCGCAAGCAGGCGCCGCAACTCCTTTGCCACGCGCAAATTGTTGGCGCGATCGCGGCCGACGGTGCGGACATCGATCTGCGCCGGGAGCCCGAAATTGAGGATCTGGGTGACCATGTCGGCGGCCTGGAAA
>JBAUNL010000097.1:0-11010 GCA_049579205.1 Rhodomicrobium sp.
CCTCCGGATTCCTGAACAAACCCCTTGACCAACTCTGCCCTCATGTGAGCGGCTCAGGGTTTGAACAAATAACGAAGCGTGTGGAGGCCTTGGGGCTGAGTCTGGGCGGAGGAGCAGATGGAGTTGATGGTTCTGAACAAGCTGAGAATCCGCGCGCTTTCGCGATCGACGGGCCGGTCGCGGAACACGGTGCGGCGCTATTTGCGCGGCGGCGCGAATGCGGCCCGGCGTAAGCCGAAATCCTGCCGCAGCGGCCCAACAGAGGCGCTGAAGCTGTAAGCGCAACCCGCGAACTGCAGAAGTCCACTGCGTCGCTTTTCGCGAAGGCGGTAGCTATCGCCCCGGATAGTGATGACGTGGCTGTGATGGAGGAGGCGATCGAGGATCGCGGTTGCCACGACAGGGTCGCCCAGAACCTGCCCCCATTCGCTGACCGCGCGATTTGAGGTGACCGGCATGCTGCCGCGTTCGTAACAGCGGCTCACGAGCTGAAAGAACAGATGCGCGGCATTCCGCTCGAAGGGCAGATAACCGAACTCATCGATAATCAGGAGCTTCGGCTTTGAGAAAAACGTCAGCCGGTCCTCGAGCTTGTTTTCGGCATGGGCTTTAGCAAGCTGGGCGACGAGGGCCTGTGGGAGATGAGCGAGACCGTGTAGCCGGCTAGGATGGCGGCTCCGCCAATTGCAACGGCGAGATGGGTTTTGCCGACGCCGGGCCGTCCGAGCAGAAGCAGCGCTTCGCCATTGGCCACAAAGCGGCAAGCCGTGAGTTCCTTTACTTGCGCTTTGTCGATCGAGGGTTGGGCCAAGAAATCGAAGCCTGCCAGATCGGGAACGAAGGGGAAGCGCGCAAGCCCGACCCCCATCTCGATCCGGCCCTCGTCCTTCCGGGGATCTCATGTTCGAGAAAGAACGACAATGCTTCCCGGATTGTCAGTTCTTTCCGGGCTGCTTCATCGACGAGATTGTCGAGCTGGTCGCGGATGGCCGTCAGCTTCAAACCTGGTGAGCATGGCCGCGAGGTGATCGTTGGCGTCTTCCATCACCATCCCCTCCCACAGCCTGTTCGTAATCGGACAAGGGCCTGAGAAGGAGTGGCACGCCGCCGCGTCCTGGATTTTGATGGGAGCGGTCCAGTCTTTCAAATCCGCTAGCGATTGCCCACTGATTGAATTAGAAACCCCGGCTGTTTGCGTTTTGACCATCGGTTGGGGGCGATGAGCCGCACACTGCCCTTAAGGCCGCGCTTCATTTGCGGCACATTCCAGGCGTGTCCCGCAAGTCGCACGCATTTCTGCAAGTTTATGGCTGACTTCGGCGCTACCTGCATCCACTGGCGGACATGATGCTTCTTTTGTGCTAAACTTTTTTTTATGAAAAAGTTGCAGCCGTTTATGCGCCTTGCGAGCGACGGAAGCTATGAAGTAGTGGTGCCACTCACTGGTCTCATTCCTCCTCTTGTTCTTCCCTACTCGTTCCCCGTCGGAAAAAGAAGCTACGCTCTGGATCAAGAGCCGCAAGGGAAGTGAGAAAATTGACGGGGTTCGCGCCCATCCTGAATCAGAATAGCTAATTCACCGGGCTTTCTGCCGCCAGCTCCACGCGGGTCAGGTGTCCCGCAGGAGACAATTTCGAACCCTCACCGATGCTACCTAGCGAGAACGAGAGCCTGCGATATGCCGCTGGGGGCCTTAGGGCTTGTTTTTCTTGGTTCCTTCAGTCTTTTCCAATAAATGACCTCGAAAAGGGGTCGATAGGGTCGCTCTAACCATCAGTCTCAGGCCCGAAGAAGGACAGCCTCAATGGAGCGCAATCGGCGTGACTCAGATTTGGCCGAACCCGCCGTCGGCGAACAGTTCGATACCATTGACATAGCTGCTGTCGTCCGAAGCGAGGAAGACCGCCACTTTGCCCATGTCATCGGCCGTGCCGAGCCGACCGAGCGGAACGGTGCTGGCGGCGCTGGCTTTTTGCTCGTCATTTAAGAGCTCGGAAAGCCCGGGCGTGTCTAGGTAGCCTGGGCTCAGCACGTTCACGCGGGCGTCGCGGCGTTGTGACCGATGATGGCCACCGCCTTATCCAGCATTGCTTTGTCCCGGCCGATAATGAACACCCGCGCCCCTTCCTCCGCGAATTGCTTGGCGGCCCCGAGGCCAATACCAGCGCTGCCGCCTGTGACGACGGCAATCTTGCCTTTAAGCTTCTGGCTCATAGGATCTTCCTTTCGCATTGAAATATGCCGGTGAACGCCCCGTGTTCCCGTTAGGCTGCCCGGCGAGGCTCAAAGTCCATCGAAGTAGCGTATCCGGCGGCGAAAAGATGCTCCGGCGTCGTCGTGTTCGGCTCGCCAGCGCTGCCCATCGCTTTTGGAACCGCTACATGCAGAAAGGCCCTATTCAGCAAGCAACAGACACAGCAAATCATCGCCAAGCTGACGGACGCGATGGTGTCTGTGAAGGCGAAAAAATGCGCGGCGTAAGCTGGTGCCTGATCGAGGAGGTCGAAAGCGGCGACTGGGGAATAGGCGGCAAAGGCCTGACCGCCGACGATGTGCATACGATGGCGCGAGGGCGGCCCTCTAGCTTTTAAGGTTGGGACGGAGCGTGATCCTCTTGTCCTTCCAAGCTAGAATGGGCTGGCCTTGAAGACGCGGTTTCATGTGGGCTCTCCTTTGAGAGGTCGGGGGCATTTACGTCATTCGGAGAAGCAGGGAATGGAATGATTCTGAACACGGCAAGTCCCTTGCATTTTGTGCCCTCCCAGGACGCCCCGATACCCTATATGCAGCGTATCCGGGAGTATTACGCCGCGCTTGGCTATCATCCGCCTTACGAATGGGCGCATTACGCCAAGGTCCCTTGGACACGCTTGCGCAAGCCCCTGCAAGAGTGCCGGCTCACCATCGTGACTACTGCGGCACCGTTTCAGCCGGACAGGGGTGATCAGGGTCCAGGCGCGCCCTATAACGCGGCGGCGAAATTCTATACAGTCTATTCGAAAGGCACAGCCCAAGACCTAGACTTGCGCATCTCCCACGTCGCGATCGACCATAAGCACACAACGGCTGCCGACCCCGGCGCCTACTTTCCCCTCAAGCAGCTTCGCCGCGCGAGCGAGGTCGGGCGGATCGGTGCCGTGGCTCCTCATTTCTACGGTTTGCCCACCAATCGCAGCCATCGAGCCACGCTGCAGATCGATTGCCCCGAACTCGTGCGGCGCTGCCACGCCGATGAGGTGGATGCTGCGATCCTCGTCCCGAATTGCCCGGTGTGCCATCAGAGCGTGAGCCTTGCCGCCCGGATACTGGAAGAGAACAGCATTGCAACCGTCATCATGGGCTGTGCCAAAGACATTGTAGAATACGTGGGCGTGCCACGTTTTCTGTTTTCGGATTTTCCGCTCGGCAACGCCGCCGGACGGCCCTTCGACCCGGACTCGCAGGAGCTCACGATTGCGCTCGCGCTGCATCTGTTGGAGTTCGCGCCCGCGCCGCGCACTACGGTGCAGTCGCCCGTCGTCTGGAGCGCTGATCCGGACTGGAAGCTCGATTACTGCAATATCGAGCGTATGACGCCTGAGGAGATCGCGGCGCGGCGTGGCGAATTCGACCGGCAGAAGGCCGTTGCGCGCACCGTGCGCGAAGGGGGAGCTTAGTCAGCTATATCGGAGCCAATCGAAGCACACCCGGTGACCCGCC
The DNA here is from genome assembly GCA_049579205.1 of Rhodomicrobium sp. Classification (GTDB taxonomy): domain Bacteria; phylum Pseudomonadota; class Alphaproteobacteria; order Rhizobiales; family Rhodomicrobiaceae; genus Rhodomicrobium. The sequence continues at coordinate 3,700 of JBAUNL010000097.1, forward strand.
TTTTGGAGGATCTCATGTCCAACAGCATCTGCGATGGCATATTTACCGAAGGATTTGGCACGGCTTATTTTCAAAGCTCTTGAACGGGCACCACCGTCTTTGACGAAAGCCCGGATCGGGACAACACCCCTTCTGATGAAAACGCTGCCAAAGGTTGCCACCGAAATGGCGCTATCAGTGCTCGCCTATAATTTCACCCGCGTGATGAATATCATCGGTATCAAGCCCCTGATGGCGGCCATTGCGGCGTAGGAGCACCCGCTATAGCATCACTGATAAGCACTTAGTGTTAGAAGTTTAAGTGTCTGTAACTTCTAGAGTTTCTGACCAATAGTTTCCTTTTTTATGACTGTTACCAGTCATGCGTGCTGTTCCCCTGATCGACGGAGCAAGCCGCTTGCAGATTCTCACCCGTATTATTTTACCGCTCGCGGTGCCGGGACTGATCTCCGCATTCATCTTTTCCTTCACTTTTTGCTGGGCGGTGCGCCTGCCGGCTCGCTCCTGCTTGTGATCCTCTACGCGTTCTTCGTGGAGCATTACGTTTCCGCGATGACAGGCGCCGTGAAGGAATAGCCCGGCGCATCACGTTAGGCGGCGCTTCGAGCAGCTGCCTAAAGATCAAGACACTTTCCGCTCTTGAGGTGGTCTGGCTTTCCAGCGATCATAGCCGAATTGGCCGCACCCTATCTGGGGAGTGAAGGCAGTGTTGATTTTTGAAAATCTGAGCAAGGCTTACGGCAACTTCACCGCGGTAAAGGATCTCTCCTTTTCTGTTGCCGAGGGTGAGGTCTTTGGTTTTTTGGGTCCGAACGGCGCAGGGAAGACCACGACCATACGGATGGTAATGGGCATACTTGTCCCCTCAGGCGGCCGCGTCAGTATCAATGGCCTCGATTGCCAAAGAGACAGCACCGCTGTGAAGCGGCTCGTAGGTTATCTCCCCGACTCCCCCATCTTTTACGATTTTCTGCGTGGCCGCGAAGTTCTGGAATTCGTCGGCGAAATGCACGGCCAATCCCGCAGAGCCGCGAAGCAAAACGCGGAGAGACTTTTGATCGAGCTTGGACTCGAGGAAGCGTCGGAGGAATACGGGGTCAACTATTCCACCGGGATGAAGAAGAAACTCGGCCTTGCTTGCGCGCTCATACACGATCCTCAGGTCCTTATTCTCGATGAACCCACGAACGGCCTCGATCCCAGGGCCGCACGTGAGGTGCAAGACCGTCTAAGCCGCTGTGCGAGGGAGGGCAAGACCATCTTCCTCTCCACACACCTCCTCGATATGGCCGAACGCCTTTGTTCGCGGCTAGGCATCATTCACAACGGCGAACTCGTCGCTTTGGGTAGTTTCGCCGCCTTGCGGGAAAAGACCGCGCCGGGGGGCTCGCTTGAAGAAGTGTTTTTGAAAATGACGGAGTCGGCGGAGGGCGAACAAATGCACCGTCTCGCAGTTTGATGCGCAACCAATGACTCAAAGCGAACCCGCCGGCTTTTTTCACACCCTCGCTCTGCTTCTTCGCATTCAAATCGTGCGGTCCGCACGCCAGCTCACCGGCGGAATAGGCTTGTTCCGCAAAAAAGGGGCTGAGGGCAAGCGAGAAGCTGCTCCTCCCAAGAGCAGAAACAGCTGGCTATTCGGCGGCTTTGTCGCCTTATCAATGTTATTTGCTTTCTCCAATATCGCGTACAGAGCTGTCTCGAACATCAAGGAAGTCACGGGAACAAAGCGGTTCCTTTCGACTGCGATGCCCCAGCCGGGGGAGCCGAAAGCTGCATCGCAAAGGGCGCAGCCGCAAACCCCGCCGGCAACCTGGTCATCTCAGCCGGCGGCCCAGCTTCTCTATTCCAAGAGGCTCATGACTTTGCCGCCAGCTGAAGGTTTTGCCCTGCCGCCAAAGGTCTTGAGCACGCTTTCGTTCGAGACATTTCTATTCCTGATTGCCATCACCATGCTGGCGATTGGCAATGGGGAATTGACACGCCCTGACTGGGACCTCGAATGGCTTGCTGTGTTGCCGGTCCCGCTTACGACGCTCCTCTGGGCGCGTGTCCTCGGCAGGGCAGTCACCACTCAAATGAGCCTGTTCGCGCTTCTGCCCCTCATCGCGATTGTCGCGTTGGAAGCCGGATACGGTGGTGCGACGCTTTTTGTTGGAGCCGCGGCGGCGCTGCCTCTTTTCCTCATTGTCGCAACCATCCAGACGGTTTGCGATACCGGGTTACGTCTGCGCCTTTCACCAGCACAGCTCAGAAATTTGCAGGCGGGCTTCGCTGTTCTTTCGGTGGTGACACTTTTCTTTGCGATGTCGCCCGGGATGCCGTCCAACACGAACGCTGTGAGGGAATTTTGTCGCTTGGCTGGCGCTTGTGCGAGGGCAGTTGGGCTGATCTCTTCGTGCCCTTCCCGCTTGGCCCATTCGACAAAACGCCCCGTGCAGCTCTTGCTGCCGTCACCCGCCCAGTGGCACGCTCAACCATCACAGCTTGTGTGAAAGTTTTTCACCGGGTCTTCGGCTATGGGCTTCGACGGCACCAGCATCCGCGTTTGTGTGGAATGGCGCAACCGGTATGCTCGGGCGCTTCGCTTTTGGCTTGTGCACGCACTTCATCTGCGCCACATCGCGTGGGTTGGAAGAAGGGGGCGGCCAATGCCCGCATCATGCATTCTCCTTTGCAACTGCCTGTACTTAAGGCAAAGTTCTAGCGTGTGGGATGGAGGAGGCCGCTATGCTGCGTTTCTTCTTGATCCTCTTCGCAGTGATCCTGGATTCATTGCAGTTGCGTTCGCAAGATGGACCGCCTTTAAGCCCCATCGCTGTCACAGTCCCCCGAGGAAACACGCTTTCACCAGCGCCCCCCATGTTCCGTGTGCAGGAACCCTACTGCGAGCTTGGCAATGGGGCATGTGGAGGCAAATGCAGCGCTGAAGGTAAGAAAGATTGGGATTGCCCGGCGGAGACCCTTCCCTGCTTCCAGAAAGGCCAGCATTGCACGTGCGAGGAAGCCGACATCTGCAAGCCTAAGCCAAAGAAGAAAAGATCAGAGCTTAGTCCTCCTCCGGCAAGCACGTTCGTCACATTCTTTCGGCCAAGGAGCTAATCGGTCGAAACCGCAAGCTTATCGGCGATCTTCGACACGCGATACGCGCTACGATCTCGTTTCGAAAGTGAATTGGATGAATGCGTGAAGCTGGGGCAACCATCATCATCCTTTTGGAATACAGGAGCCTGAAGTCAGCATCGGATCGCACATTTCTTGTATTTGTGCGTTCCTCGCCAAATCTGTGTTTAATCGGCAAACCCTAGCTATCGGGGACAAGCAATGTCTAACAGGCGCATAGCGGCCCTGCATATCGACATAGATATAGACGGCAAGCTCCGCGTTCTCGGTGCGGATGGTATTGGGACCGCGGTTCTGCTGCACGTGAGCCACTTCCCCGAGTGGCACGGCACCGCCACTCGGCATCGGCACCAGCACCTCACGCGCAATGGCCTGCGGATCGCTTCTGAGATCGCGCGGGTAACGGACATTGACCGTGTAGCGCTCCCGGCCCTCGACCGTGGTGGTAACCGCCTCGCCGCCAAGCGCTATGGCGATCGTATCTTGGCAGATTGCCGATCATAAGGCCATAGCGGGCCAGCCCGTCGCGGTCCGGCAGTGATCCTCGATGAAACCGCCCTGCCCGGCGAGGAAGAGTTTTTGCGCCGCGAGGTCTATGGCGGGCAGCATGTTGAATTACGCCGCAACAAGCTCACTGCCCGCAACAGGTTCTCGGTTCCTCCGTAACATCGGCGGTGGAAGGTAAGCGCCGCAATACATCGCCGTCGCTAATACTCCGTCACTGACGTAGGAGGCCGAATCATGCACGCTCCGCAGGTCAACTCATTCTAGGAGCAGAACGTGGCCAGAAGCTCTTCATCCAAAGCGGTTGCCAGGCAGTCGAAGCCGGCGGCAGTCAAAATTACCAAAGAAAGTCCTCCCAAATCTCCGATGCTGTCCAAAGCCGCAGCCGCCTTGACGAAAGGATCGGCCTCCAAGACCGCTACGCGCTCGCTCACTGCACGCCTCATGTCCGAGGCAGCCGCGCGTGCGAAGGCTGCGCCAAAAAAAGTGACGCATGAGCGGCCTCCTGAGCCAAAAGCGGTTTCGAAGGCGGCTGGCGCGCTGAAGCTCGGGATCGCAGGCAAATCGACGACCCAAACCGCAGCCGGCCGGGTATTGTCGGAGGCAGCGGCCGAGAAGAAAGCGACCCGGAACAAATCCCGAGGTAAAAAATAAGCCGGGCCGGCACCGAAGGAACGTCGACGGCCTTTAGTTTCGGCCGGCAATGAGCTTTGTCATATACACGCAGCGCATGCTTGCGCCCGACGCCAGAAGATAGCTTCCCTCCCGGTCGATGGCGAAGCCATGACGCTGATAAAGGGCGACCGCGTTGAGCGACGATTCCAGCGGCAGATGCGTGAGCCCATGTCCCCTGGCTTTCTCGGCAAGGGCGAGCAAAATCGAGGTTCCTGCTCCACGGCCGCTAAAGGCCGGATCGACACAAAGCGTCCTGAGACGGCTCGATGCAGGGATCAGGGAGCCGAAGCCAACGACGCCCTCGTCTTTCGTTGCCGCCAACAGCGCTGCTTCGGTCCCCGCGCGCATCCGTTCCGTTAGACCTTCAAGATGACGGCCGGTGAGAGAGCTGGCCCATTCCTCAAGCACCGCAGCGCCGTAAACGCCTTCGGTCATGGCGCGAACCGCGCGCGCCTGAATCCGCAGCATCGACCCGGCATCTTCCGGCTCCGCCCCAACAATCTGGAATTCAACCGTCATCGTTGCTAGCTTCCATCCACACTGAACCGAATTCTTATGGTTCGCTCGTCATCCATGAAAACGATCCTCATCATTGGCGCAAGCCGCGGCATCGGACTGGAAACGGTTCGCCTGGCTCTCGATCAAGGCTATCAGGTTCGCGCTTTTGCGCGATCGGCGTCCCAAATCCCTCTCACCCATGCGCAGCTTACTAAAGTGAATGGCGATGCGCTCAAAGCCGGAGATGTTGCCGCGGCGGTTCAGGGCGCCGATGCCGTCATCCAAACGCTCGGAGCCAAGGCCGGCCTTGCCATGTTCACCGGACCAATTCGGCTCTTCTCTGACGCCACGCGTATCCTCATCCAGGCGATGGGAAATGCGGGCGTGAAGCGCTTGATTTGCGTGACCGGCTTTGGTTCGGGTGATAGCCGCGAACATATGCCGGCACTGCTGCGCCTGCCCTTCGAACTTGTGTTGGGCCGGGTCTATGACGACAAAGCCGTGCAGGAGATGATGATCCGGCGCAGCGCTCTGTCCTGGGTGATCGCCCGGCCTGGCGTTCTCACCAACGGCCCTCGCACCGGCCGCTATAAAATCCTCGATAGGCCCGCTGATTGGCGCAGCGGCACGATCTCGCGCGCGGACGTCGCCGATTTTCTCGTCAAGCAAGTCGAAGATGACGCCTATCTCGGCAAGACACCCGCCTTGATCGCATAACCACGCCCGAAGCGCCTCCCACCGAAGCGATAATGACGGTCGAAGTATCTCAGTCTATGGTACAACGGGTCACATTTGGTTACTTTTGCTATAGCCCACAGAGTGCCCCCATGCCTGCAACCCCGATGGTCGAGATCATCTGTTGCCGCTTGTGCCGCTGGGGATTGCGCGCGGGCTGCATAGCTCAAGAACTGCTCGCCACCTTCGCCCAAGAGATTGGCTCCGTCATTCTCTCCCCCGATGCCTCGGGCGGCCGCTTCGAGATCCGTGTGGGCGACGAGGTCATCTGGTCGCGCAAGGAACAGGGCCGCTTTCCCGACCTCAAAGAAATCAAGCAACTTGTCCGCGACCGGATCGCGCCCACGCGATCGCTTGGACACTCGGATCGCCACTAAGCTACAGCCAGCAGAAGCGCCCGCATCGGCGATGCGATGACGTGCGGTCGCGCGTTCGGGTCCCGTTCCATCCGATTGATGCAGTAAACGCAGACACTAGGCCGCTCAACGCTGGATAAGATTGCAGGCGTTGGCAATCTTTTCGACGACAATCTATCCACGGAACTTGGTTGCTGTAGCAGCGACGGCTACTAATTTTGTAGAGACCATGTGAAAAAAACCCTATAGCGCAGCGGGAAAGCGAAGCCCCTTCAAATTCAAGCTGCCCGGGTTGAAGCTACGCGTCACTGGCGCTACTCCGACGCGATCCCTTTTCGGGAACAACGGTTTCCGCGAAAGGTCTATACTCACCCACATGTGGTCCCCAAGGGAGCGCTTGACTATGCCCAATCCAACGCAAATAGAAACCTGGCCCGAGCTGTCTTACGAAGCATGGAAAGACACCCGTGACACGCTGCATCTTTGGACGCAAATCGTGGGCAAAGTCCGGCTCGCGCTTACGCCATGGCTCAACCACTCGTGGCATGTGCCGCTTTATGTGACGGCACGAGGCCTGACCACGTCACCTATTCCTAATGGCGACGGCACCTTCGAAATCGAATTCGACTTCAACTCACATCTCCTCAGGATCGTAACCGGCGATGGCCGCGAGAGACGCATCCCGCCTCCAGCCGCGCAGCGTTGCCGAGTTCCATGAGCTTGTCATATGGGACCTGAACCACCTGCAAATCCCGGTCAAAATCACCGAGCTGCCTTCGGAAATACCGGGCGCTATTCCCTTCGGCCAGGACCGCACTCATAGCGCCTACGACCCGGCCTATGCGAACCGCTTCTGGCGTGCCCTGGCTCAGGTTGACAGGATCTTTAAGCACTTCCGCACCGGCTTCATCGGCAAGGGGAGCCCGGTACATTTCTTCTGGGGCAGCTTCGATTTGGCGGTTTCGCGCTTTTCGGGGCGCAAAGCGCCGCCGCATCCGGGCGGTGCTCCTGGACTTTCGGACGCCGTCATGCGGGAGGCCTATTCGCATGAGGTGAGCAGCGCCGGGTTCTGGCCGGGCGGCAGCGGCATCGATTATGCCGCTTTTTATTCCTATGCGTATCCGACCCCCGACGGGTTCAAGAGCTGTCCGGTCAAACCGGATACCGCTTTCTTTCATGAGGGGCTCGGCGAATTCCTGCTCCCCTATGACGCGGTGCGCACCGCTGCCGATCCTGACGCCACGCTGCTGGCTTTTCTGCAATACACCTATGAAGCAGCGGCCAATCTCTCCAAATGGGATCGCGCCGCGCTCGAATGCCCACTCGGTATTCCGGACGTGTCGCGCCCAACCTAAGACAAGCTAGAAAAATCCTTTCTGCTAATTCTTTGCGCGGAGTTCCGCTGGCAGCAGGAGGAGAC
>JBAUNL010000098.1:0-2921 GCA_049579205.1 Rhodomicrobium sp.
TGCACCGCTTTTTGTGGAAAAGCGCAAGCGGCCTAAACGGCGCTTTAAGCAAACTCGGCTAAGATCGAAAAGTCCTCATGATTTTGGCCAGGAAAGAGAAACGCGGTGAGGCTTATCGGATACTTGCCGTCAAAATTTCACGGAATTGCTCAAGCGCCATCGAATGCCCAAAGAGCGGTAATCACTTTCACAATCGGGCGAATCAGTAAGTTGTGTGGGCACTTTCCAATTTCGCCTGGGGCATTGGCTGAACACCGGGCTTCGGCCGAGAAAGGGGGCATCGTGACTCGGATAATTATGTGTCTTGCCATTTTGGCGAGTCTTTGCAGCGTTGCAACTCAGGGGAAGGCAGAGCCGCCGGGCGGCTCGCGGGGCACACAGCAGGAGCAGGAAGCCTGCACACCGGACGTTTTCCGGCTCTGCAGTGCGCAAATCCCGAGCGAGAAGCGGATCGTGGCTTGCTTGAAGCTAAATAGAGGAAAGCTCAGCCCGGCATGCCGGAAGGTTTTCTCCTAGCGTACTGACCGGCAAAAGTGGCAGTTGCGATAAGATCATGCGTAAACAATGGCTTAGAGCGTTATCGCTTTTGTTTCCATCGAAAGCGATTGCGCTTTAAAAGCTGCGCTGGCGCCGTGACATTGATCCTTACACGTTTTAGTATTCGCGCGTGGTTTTTCTCACTTGCTAGACTTTCGTCCGGGGCTTCGCATGATGTTTGCTCGCTTCATTTTCATTCTGGCGTTCATTCTCGCAACGGGGCGGTACACGCTCGCTGGCGGTCACCAAGAACTTGGCAAGGTCGAGTTTGCCAACTCCTGCGCTGAAAGAGTTCAGCCACAACTGCAGCGGGCGGTGGCGCTTTTGCATTCCTTCTGGTGGGAAAAGGCCGAAGCCGGCTTCCGCGAGGTGCTTGACCAAGATCCGTCCTGCACTATCGCGGTCTGGGGCATTGCAACGGTCAAGATCGGCAATCCCTTCAGTTCCGGGCCTTCACCGGCGGACGCGCAGACGTCGGCGGACGTTTTTGCAATACGAACCCAATTCGCAGCCAAGACTGAGCGGGAGGGAGACTATCTCAAGGCGGTTGGGGCCTATTACGACCTATACCCGGGCAAGCCTCACCGCGTGAGACTGCGCGCGCTTTCCGATGCGTTCGAAGCGCTGGCCGCCAAATATCGGGATGATGACGAGGCGCAGATTTTCCTCGGGCTTTACCTCGCGGCCACGCAGCCGCCCTTCGACAAGAGCCTCGACCGCGCGAAGCAAGCCATCCTGATCTTGAATGAGCAGTTTGCGAAACATCCCGATCATCCAGGCGTCGCACATTACCTAATCCACGCAAACGATTTCCCGGCACTCGCGGAGCACGGGTTGTATGCGGCAACGTGCTATTCGAACATTGCGCCCACATCACCGCACGCACTGCATATGCCGTCGCACATCTTTACCCGGGTTGGCTTGTGGCAGCAGTCGGCGGAGGCGAACCAGCGGTCGCGTGATGCGGCGAAGCTGGCGGGGATAATCACCGAACAGCTTCATGCCTACGATTATTGGGTATATGCCGACCTCCAGCTTGCTCGTGATTCGGAAGCGCGCCAGATCGTCGTCTTAGGCAGCCAATTAAGCGAAAAGAATCGTGCGGCTGACTATGCGCGCGCGGCGATACCGGCCCGGTTCGCCGTCGAGCGAGGGCAGTGGAAAGAGGCCGCACAACTTCCCGAACCGGACAGAAGCGAGTACCCCTATACAAGTGCCATCCGCTACTTCGCGCGTGCTCTTGGCGCCGCGCGTAGCGGCGATCCGGGTGCGGCAGAGCGCGAAGTTTCCCACTTGCGTGATGCGAGAGACGCGATGGCCGCAGCCCAGGACGATTATTGGGCCGCCGAGATTGCGGTGCAGGAGCTCGCTGCGCAGGCCTGGATTGCGCAGGCTCATGGTGATCACGATGGCGCGCTAGAGCTCATGCGTGCGGCTGCCAATAAGGAAGACCTAAGCGAAAAATCGAGCATCAGCCCAGGCCGGCTTCTCCCGGCGCGCGAACTGCTCGGGGACATGCTGCTGGAGGATAGGCATCCCGCAGAGGCACTGAAGGCTTATGAAGCTTCCGAGAAGCGGGACCCGAAGCGCTTTCGCACATCCTGGGGTGCGGCACAGGCTGCTGCCGCTTCGGGAAACACCGAGACCGCGAAATTGTATTACACGATGCTTCTGGGCATGGCAGGGTCCGGCGATTCAAGGCCAGAACTTGTTGCGGCCCGCGCCTGGCTCTCGACGCACTAATGGCCGTCTCTGTTTACGCCCTGGCTTGCGCCGATTCGAAGCCTCGTTCGGGCTAGGCGCCCCGCCACCGCGCTCGCGGTCATGCTGGGAATTCACGCTCAAACGCGTATTTTCTGAAATTCGTTAAATTATCGTTCACCCTAAGAGAACCTTTGGCTTCTCTGACGGGTTAAGGGTGCTGGGAGGAAGGATAGCGGCGGGGAGCAACGAAAGGGTATTAATAAGATGCAAATGCGAATGCTTGTAAGTGCGGTTGCCGCACTTGGTATGATGTCTGCCAGCGGAACTGCTCCTGCCGGCACCTTCTCAGGACCTGCCGGCGATGGCGGCTCCCCGAATGCAGGCGGCTCAGTCGTTTTGGTAGCGCAGCACGGAGTGGGTGGCATCGGCGGACACGCAGGACCTTCCGGCGGTGTTCACGGGAACTTCAGTAGCGGGATTGGGCGTCAGGGTTTCTCAGGCCGCATGGGCAGCGCCAGCCACAATTTCCGCGGTGGACGCATCGGAGGCCATACTTACGCCGGGGGTCACAGGCGTGGCTATTGGCGCAACGGCCATTGGTATGCCGGACCCATCATCGGCGGCTGGTATGAGGGCGGCAGTTGCTACTGGAACTGCAGGAGCGAGGGCTTTGGCCCGGC
>JBAUNL010000099.1:0-3790 GCA_049579205.1 Rhodomicrobium sp.
GGGCCGGCCGGATTGGTTTCAGCGGCAAGTGGGCTTGCCACAATCATTAAAGCGGTCATGCCTGCAAGCGTCGTTCTCATTGAAAAACTCCCAAGTTTAATCGTGTACGGACATATTGTTCCTTACGATTTTAAAGTGCTGCGTGGTGAGTAGCGGCCGCGAGGCTAGGTTCAGCGGCCGGGTGCCGCGCGGTTGTCGCGATGACTAGGATTCCTTGTGATCGTTGAGGCGGGACTATTGCAGCGGGCGGGTGACTTGGGAAGATTCGGAAACTACTCATGTTGTCCCAGCTCCCGAAAGCACGCCTCTATCAACAAAACCCCCCTCCTCTTACCTAATCGTCTAATCAGATCTAATACTTAAGCTTAAGAAAACGGTAATTTAATGCACCCGGCACAGACCTCACCACCGGTCGAGATCCCGGTGGATCCCGAAACCTGATAAAGGATGCTGTTGGGCGCCGAGAAGCTGCTCTTCCCGCCCGGCTTGACAGTCATAGCTTTGAAATAGAGCGGCACGTCCGTCACGCTGGATAGTTTGGTTGTGGCAACCACGGTTCTTGTAATCGCTGGTGGCGCCGGTGCAGTTTGCGCGGCGGCGGAGGCGGCAAATGCCATCGCGCAGCGCCGAAGCCTGGGTGTTCCTCTTGGGTGGCTGAGCGCCGTCTTCGGCCTGCTGGAACTGAAACCGGGCGCCTTTCCTGACATCCGGCAAAAACGCCGAATCGGATGGAGAGCCGACGTTGCGCCTCCGTCCAAAGCGGTCGCTCATGGCTGCTTGCTGAATCACCAATCGGAAATTCACTGACACCCGGAGCCATGCATGCGCGCGAACGCCGCTTCAATGAGATTATTCGGGATTACTATCCGGTTGGCCGGGACTTAAGGGATAGCTAAACCGTAAACCATTGATACCAGATCCGGCAATGGGCACTGCGGCTCGCCGGTTGATGGAAGCGACAGGTTGATCGGCGGTAAATCCGGGGGCAATCAACGCAAGCTACGATATTGGCCGCAGTGTTGGCAACACCTCCTCGATATATTTTCGATCCTACGTTCCTCCCTATCGAATAAATTTGTAAATAATGCTTGTATCCTTATCGACATATTCCCATTTTAGCTCGATCGCTTATTATAAAAATTCATCCCTGGACTAGGGATATTCTGTCCTGAAAGCGCGATTTTTTGCGTTCCGGGGCTTCGCGGGCAAGTACAAATTACGCGGGCGAGTACAAATTACATGTATGAAGGGATTTGGCATGCCGAGGCAGCTCATGCGTCTTACGAATTTGGCTTATGCACGGAGCCGGCCGGTGCCGCGGGAGTAGTGAACTCAGAGTACCTGCGTACTCGCCGGCGGACTAAATGGCGCGTTAGGCCGCAAGTTCACCAATGACTGCCCGGTCTTCGATCTCAGGTTCTCCAACGAGGAGCGCTCGCGAGCCAGGAGATTAAGCGTGACGATCGAACATGCCTGCCTGCAGGCCGTGCATAAACCGTGGGGAAGCACCGATCTCCAGCCTTGGAGTGAGCTCCAGGCCGATGGCATTGCGATCGGTGAGCTGTGGTTTCAGCGAGCCGACACGACCGCTCCACCCCCCGCACTGCTGCTCAAGTTGCTGTTCACGAAGGAAGCGCTATCCATTCAGGTTCACCCAGATGATGCCTTCGCGCAATCAATTGGTCTCTCGCTCGGCAAGCCCGAGGCTTGGTATATCCTTTCCGCGACGCCTGGCGCCAAAGTTGCCATCGGGCTGAAGTGGCAACTTACCGCCCCGCAATTGCGTGCGTCCATCGAAGACGGCTCGATTGCGGACCTGGTTCAATGGCACCTAGTCCTGAAGGATGACGTCGTTTTCGTGCCCGCCGGTACGATTCATGCCATCGGTCCGGAACTCGTGATTGCCGAGATTCAGCCGCGAAGCGACGCGACCTTCCGCCTTTTCGACTATGGCCGGCAACGGGAGCTTCACGTCCACAACGCCGTGGCGGCCGCACATGCAGGACCAGCTGAACCCCAACCCATTCAGAAGCGCCTCACCGAAGCTAGAACCCTGCTCGTCGCCTGTTCGCATTTCGTGCTTGAGCGGATCGATCTCTTATCGGAATCGAACTGGGAGCTCCACGCCGAGCATGAGACGTGGCTCTTTGTCCTTGAAGGCCATGCCCGTATCGGGCTGATGAATGCATCCCCCGGCGAAGCGATGTTCCTGGAAGCTGAGGACACCAGCATCAAGGTTGGTGCTGAAGGCTTGAAGGGGCTGTTGGCCTATTTGGCCGCCGAGCCGAGTACCAGCCTTTTACACAGCCGGGAAAGGCATAAAGAAAGTTCTCCGATACATCGATTTTCGCGGCCTCCCCTTCTTCACCGGGCAACAGCGGGTTCGCCGGTCCGCTCAACGGAGGCGCGGCCATGACCCAGCTCAGCCGTATAGCATTAATAGGGAATTCACTCCCGCGCCATTGCGGAATCGCCACCTTCACGACCGATTTACAACAGGCGATTGAAGCGTCTGACGCGAACGTGGAAACCTGCATCGTAGCGATGACAGACAATGGTAACGCCTATGACTACCCTTCCGCCGTCCGCCATCAGATCAGGGATGAAAGGATAGAGGATTACGTGCGCGTGGCCGGTTTCCTGAACGCAGGCCGGTTCGACGCCGTCTCCCTCCAGCATGAATTTGGGATTTTCGGCGGTGAAGCCGGTGGCCACATCATGGCGCTGCTTTCACGGCTTACCGTGCCGATCATCACGACGTTGCATACGGTTCTTGCCGAGCCAGCACCGGTATACCGCGATGTTCTGGACCGGGTCGTGGATGCGTCGTCGAGGATCGTCGTCATGGCGGAAAAAGGCCGCAAGCTGCTGCGCGCCGTATACCAGGTTCCGGTGGAAAAGATTGAGGTCATACCGCACGGTGTTCCCGACTTTGCATTCGTCGAGCCTGACCAAGCGAAGGCCAGATTCGCCTTCAGCGGCAGACCAGTCATCCTGACGTTCGGCCTTCTTTCTCCCAGCAAGGGCATCGAAGTCATGATCGACGCGATGCCCTTGATCCTGAAGAGCAGTCCCGATGCGGTGTATATCGTTCTGGGGGCTACGCACCCCCATCTCGTCCGGGATCAGGGCGAGGTGTACCGCGAGAGCCTTGTGGCGCGCGTGCGGGAACTGGGTGTCGAAAGCCACGTCGTATTCCTGGATCAATTCGTCGATCAGGCAACGCTGCTCGCCTACATTTCGATGTGCGACGTCTACGTCACGCCATATCTCAACGAGTCGCAGATGACGTCGGGCACGTTGGCCTACAGCTTCGGGCTGGGAAAGGCGGTCGTCTCAACGCCCTATTGGCACGCACGGGAACTGCTGGCCGACGGACACGGCATTCTGGTCCCATTCGGCGATGCCGCTGCCATCGGTAGCGAGATCGCGGCGTTGCTGACCGGCGACGCACGGCGGCAGGCCATGCGCGAGCGCGCCTATGCGAGCAGCCGGTCGATGACATGGGAGCGAAACGCCGAGCGCCACATTGCCGCGTTCAAAAGCGGAATGCGGGCGCACCGGCGGGGGGTGATTTTGTGGACTGGCCAAAACGCGCCTTCGCGTGGCAGCCAGGCTCCCCCGGAGATGCGCATCGGCCATTTTCTGTCCATGTGCGACGACACCGGGCTATTCCAGCATGCTGTCCATTCCGTGCCTGATCGTTCGCATGGCTATTGCATCGATGACAATGCGCGGGCGCTGCTGTTGGCTTGCGCGCTCAATAACCCAAGTGAGGAGCGCTTGCCGG
>JBAUNL010000100.1:0-6475 GCA_049579205.1 Rhodomicrobium sp.
GTTTATCATAGAACAAGTTTCATGACTTTTGCGGATTTTTTTCGCACCTGCAAAAAGAGCTGGCGACTCGCGAGTTCCGGGCGCATTTTAAGGGACAAACCCGGGCGCCGCTTTCGGTAGGCGCAGCCGAATAGACGTTCCGGCACAGGATTATCGCTGTTAAACTTCCAGACTTGATGCGCAAAATGGAGAAGTGCCATGGACGGGCAAGAAGACATCGTCATTGCAAGCGCGGTACGCACGCCAGTTGGTTCATTCAATGGAGCTTTGTCCACTGTTCCCGCCCATGAGCTAGGCAAAACAGTCATCACAGAAGCTTTGAAGCGAGCGAACACCGAGCCTGGCGAGGTTTCCGAAGTCATCCTCGGTCAGGTGCTCACTGCGGCACAGGGGCAGAACCCGGCAAGGCAGGCCTCGATCGAGGCATCGCTGCCTATCGAAACCACGGCGATGACCATCAACTTCGTATGCGGTTCCGGTCTACGCTCGGTCGCCATGGCGGTACAGGCGATCCGCAATGGAGACAGCGACATCGTGGTTGCGGGCGGGCAGGAAAGTATGAGCCTTGCGCCCCACGCCGCTTATCTGCGCACCGGCACCCGCATGGGCAGCCTTGAGATGATCGACACGATGATCAAGGACGGCTTGTGGGATGCCTTCAATGGCTACCACATGGGGACTACCGCCGAAAATGTAGCCCGCCAGTGGCAGATTACCCGGGCGCAGCAAGATGAGTTCGCGGTCGCTTCCCAGCATAAAGCATCGGCTGCCAAGAAATCTGGGCGCTTCAAGGATGAAATCGTCTCCGTCACGATTAAAGGCCGCAAGGGCGATATCATTGTCGCCGAAGACGAATATATCCGGGACAACGTTTCGCTGGAGGACATCGCGAAGCTTCGGCCGGCCTTCAACCCCAAAGAGGGTACGGTCACTGCGGCCAATGCCAGCGGCATCAATGACGGTGCCGCCGCGATCGTTGTCATGAAGCTTTCCGAGGCCGAGAAACGCGGCATCCAGCCCCTCGCCAGAATCGTATCGTTCGCTACCGCCGGCGTTGATCCTTCGATTATGGGTACGGGGCCGATACCCTCCTCCCGGCGCGCTCTTGAAAAGGCCGGATGGTCAAAGAACGACCTCGATCTCATTGAGGCCAATGAAGCATTCGCGGCGCAGGCCTGCGCGGTCAACAAGGCCATCGGCTGGGATACCGAGAAAGTAAACGTCAATGGTGGGGCGATCGCCATTGGCCATCCGATCGGAGCCTCCGGTGCCCGCATTCTAACCACCCTTCTTTATGAGATGAAGCGCCGCGAGGCCAAACGGGGACTTGCAACCCTTTGTATCGGCGGTGGTATGGGAATAGCGATGTGCGTCGAGCGAGTATAACGCCGGAAATTTGATCCCATTCGCTGCTCCCGGTTGTGCATAATCTTCCGGGAGCATACTACTTCGTTCCGATAGAAAATCGGACGAGATGATGTCTCCGGCGCCCCGCCTGCTCAAGTCGGTTACCTTTCAGGTCACGGTAAGGGTCGTCCGGCGCTGCTTGGCAGCCGCGAATTTTTCTCTGACAAGAACGTTGTCCTTTTAGTCTGGCCGGAGCCTTCCTTCCGACATGCCATTATTTCCACTTGCCCGAGATTGCCGCTGAATTTGAAAGATATCGGCCCAGCAGTATCGATGCCGTCGCTTGCACGGCCGTAAACGATCCTTTCGTCCTCAATGCGTGGCGTAAGTCGCTTAGCATCCCGAGCGAAATTAGCTTCCTCGCGGACGGCAATGGGGATTTTGCGCGGGATTTGGGACTTCTGTTTGAAGCCCGGCAGCTTGGGCTGGCGTGTGTTCCAGGCGCTACGCAATGCTTGCGAGCGATGGGCGGATCGAAGAACTGGCCGTGGAGCCAGATCCAACATTGGCTGACGTGAGCAGCGCCTATTCTTTACTTCGTGTTTACGAGAGCTGGAGTACTTCCCGCTTGTAACTTGTCCTCGTTTTGACGGCGAGTTGGTGACAATGCTTTGAACTAGCTTATAGTGCCTTTAATAAAATCTCAAATGGAGGGAGCATGTCTCGGGTTGCTGTTGTGACGGGCGGCACGCGTGGAATTGGTCACGCAATTTCCATCGAGCTGAAAAGACGTGGGTTCAGGGTCGCGGCGAACTACGGCGGCAATGACGAAGCAGCTCATAAGTTTCAAGCCGAAACAGGTATTCCGATTTTCAAGTGGGATGTTGGCGATTACGACGCCTGCCTCGCCGGATTAAAGCAGGTTGAGGCGCAGGTAGGCCCGGTTTCCGTCGTCGTCAACAACGCAGGCATCACTCGCGATGCGATGCTCCACCGGATGACACCCCAGCAATGGCGTGATGTGATCCGTGTCGATCTGGATGGTATGTTCAATATGGTCCAGCCAATTATCAACGGCATGCGCGACCGAAATTTCGGCCGGATTATAAACATCTCATCGATCAACGGGCAGAAGGGACAGATAGGCCAAGCCAATTATTCAGCTGCCAAAGCTGGGGTGATTGGCTTCACGAAGGCGCTGGCACAAGAGAATGCGAAGAAGGGCATCACCGTGAATTGCGTTGCTCCTGGCTATATCGACACCGAGATGGTGCATGCCGTACCGGAAAAGGTTCTCGAAGGGATTATCGCTCAGATCCCCGTCGGCCGGCTCGGGAAGGCGGAAGAAATTGCTAAATGCGTTGCCTTCCTTGCAAGCGATGATGCGGGCTTTATGACGGGGGCAACCGTTACCATGAACGGCGGCCAATATATCGCGACCTGATTTGAGATTCCGGCTGCGGCGAGAGATCAGTCTTCTCTGCTGTGATTGCAGGGTGGTGCCGTCACCTAATGCTTGAAACCGAAACGCTGATTGGCTGACTTTTGGTTTTGCTCGAAGTCGTGATCGCGCTCGAATCCGAAATCGGGCGGGAGTGGGATTTCGCCCCGAGAATCGGGTGAGGGAAGGGCAGATTCGACCAGGAAGCTTCTGCCTTCCCTGCCCAGCGCCGTCCGCTGCTCGCCTTTCAACGCAGACGACTGTCCAAGCCCATTTGCCGCGACTGGCGACCACTGACTGGCCCCGAACCAAACCTGGACGAGTTGATGTTCATCATCGGTAAGTGTGACGCCGGCATGCTGGCATTTTGCCAGCACGAAGTCACGATAGGCTCGCGCGACCGCAGCCGGCGAGCGCGTATGCTCAAGCCATGGGTCAATCTCATCCACAGCGTCGAGCACGAAAGAGACATCCTTCAGGGCGATGCGCACGCCCTCGTGATTCGCGCGCGCCACGACGGCCTGGGCGGTTTTCACGGGCGAGAAGCCCCGCTCATGCACCTCCGTGGCAATAAGGGTGAACAGGAGCTGATATTCACTTGGCGGTAGCGGCGGTGCTTTGCAGGCCTCATAGATCCGCGTGATGGAGTTCTGGAGCTCCGTGAGTTTGGATGAGTTCGAATCCGGCTGCCGTTGCAGGCGCTCCGCCGCGGCGGGCGCCGCTTGCTCCTCCATCCGGTGCCGTTGCGGATCGTAGACGAAGTGAGGAGCTTTCTCGGTGAGCTTGACGCCTTCGGGAAGCGTGTTCGTCAAAAAATTGAGGAACCCTCCAGAACCTGCCCAATTGGTGCCGAGAGTTTTGGCATGGCCGAGGATTTTCTGCGCGCGGTCCGCGAGATAGGCAATGGGTACCGGCTTTTCCGAAGAACGTACGACATCTATGACGAGATCGAGGATTTCCGAACCGATGGCTTGAAAATCTTCAATCAGAGATTGGACGGCAGTGCCGGCAGTCGCAGGCAAGCGCCGTCTCGCGGGCTCAGCCGCAGCGCTAAGCCCTCCATACGAATTTCCGGGGAGGCTGGGCTGCATCAACCCCCGCGCTCCCCCATATCCAAGCTCGCCACGAGGCTTTGTTCCTTGGTCCGATGGGAGCATGACGGGGCTGCTCTCATCCATAAGGAACGAGATCATATCGCGTTCTTCGATCCAGCCGTCGCTGAAGGCCCTATAGATTTCGGCCGTGTTTTCATTCGCATAGACGACGGTACGCCGGTCGTGAGAGCGGAGATGATGCAGAACGGGTGTAAAATCCGCATCGCCGGAAAGGATGATGAACTCTCCGAAGCGGGTCGGGTGCTCAAGATAATCCCTGATGTCATTGGCAATCTTAATATCGGTGCCATTCTTGAATTGAGAAGAAAGCGGCTGACAGTCGACAATCTCCAAGCCCGCGATCATGAAATTCGTACGGACGGTTGCAAAGCTGTGCGGATCGTGAGGGCCGCCGCGGCTTATCAATTTCCGGCCGGGATTTCCATAGCAGCGGGCGACAGCGAAACGGCGGCGAACATAATCCTCGTCGGATTTGAAGCGAACCAATCCGCCAGCGGCAATCCGCGCCATCCATTCCTGGGGATTGCGCGCGAATCGGCCCGCAGCTTCTTCGCTCTGCCGGCGCAATGACAGATATACATTGTCGAAATCGACAAATAGCGCGGAAAGGCAGACTTCCGCGGACCCCGGAATCATAATGTTATTCCCCGCTCGGACCATCGTCTGCCAACATGACCCCTCAAACGAACAGACGACAGTTTATTTAAATTTGTAGTCCCTCTGCAAGGCCTCCTGAATGCCTTCACGCCGAATCGCGTGCTTTTTACGTTTTGCCTCGTTTTAACGTAAACGTGACGGGCTTCGCCGCCGCAACCTCACCCTCCGCCGCAATGAGGGGTAAGGGCCCATCGCCTTTACGCTAAGCAATCCGGCTTCATTAAATGGTAAACGGGGTGGCAGCGCAAGCGTTACCTGACACCTCGCCCTTTATCCACATGCCGAACGAAAAAATTAGATGCCGGCGCCGTTGCATCGCCCAAAGCTGGAGCGAAGGCGTCTTTCTAGTGGGGCAGCGGCATTCAACTTTGATTCGTTCAAAACATGAGATTTTAAGGATCGCGGGTGAGGGCTTGGCAGCTTTTGCTGCATCCATAGTAATGACCTTAAAGAAAGTCTGTTCTAGGAGGCATCCCATGACCCCCCTTCAACTTGCTCAAAAGGGTTACGAAAACTTCTTGAAAGGCAACATTTCGGCGCTGGTTGAGCTATTCAGCGACAAGAGTAGCTTCACGCCACAGATGGGGCTCGAAGGAAAAATCCCTCGCCTGACTCCCAAAGGCGCCTTCAGACGGGATGAGTTGCCAGGTTTACTTCACGAGGCTTTCACAGGAGGTTGAATTTTCGACTTGGGAAAACCGGCAGTGGGTGACCAAAGGCGACACCGTTTTGTACTTGGCTACTATGCTGGCCACAGCAAACGAACCGGAAAATCTTTCGCGTCGGAGTTTGCCCACGTCCTGACAATCGAGGGAGGAAAAGCCGCGAGCTTCAAGGAATACGCGGACACGGCCAACATACTTGAGTCCGAGAAAGAGTGAGCCTTGAGTGCATAAACGCTGGGCTTTAAAACAGCTTCCCGCCGTTCGGCACCGGGAATGTGGGTGTGATTAGCACCACTCCACCCTCGGCGCCAGGAAAGCCCAGTGTCAGCACCTCCGACATGAACTTGCCGATCTGCCCGGGCGGGAAGTTCACTACCGCGGCGACCTGTCGGCCAAGCAGTGTCTCCGGCGTATAGTGCTCGGCGATTTGGGCTGAGCTTTTCTTGACCCCGATTTCTGCCCCGAAATCGATGAGGAGCTTGATGGAAGGCTTCCGGGCTTCGGGAAAAGGCTGCGCATCGACGATGGTGCCAACTCTGATGTCGACCGCTTCAAAGTCTTCGTACCGGATCGTTGGCTTTCTCTCTGCGGAGTTTTCAGTCACCTTTGCCTCTCTCAGCAGATAAACTCACAAATCCTTAGCTAGCCCACTACCGTAAGACCAGCCAGCGTTGCCAGAAACCATGTATCTTGTCCGATCCTTCGCCAATCCTGAGCCAAACCTACGGCTCCGGCGATCACGCCCATGAAACACAATTAGATTTTTTAAACACCGCGAGCTTGCGGCAAGCAATCATTCAAATGGACTAAGATCGCCCCTAATCCGTTGTATCTATGCACGTCTTGGCACACCCACACGTCAGGACGTGCACCATTATAGTAGGGGCACATTCGGCGATCTTCGAGACGCCAAATTTCTTGTTTTGCCGGCTTTCCGGGTGGAAAACCGCGCACACCCCCCTTTTCACGTGGGCAGGCTTTTTCCTGAAAGCGCTCTAGCTTTGGCTGCCACTTATTAACCCCCCGGCGGGCGCATCGTGACTTGTGGCGTGGACGGGAGTAATACCGTATCCGGTTGATTAGTTCGCCTCGTTTGGCTTTGGCCACCAATGGAAGAGCGTGCCAGCCCGGATCGCATCGCGCTGCTCGATCAGGGCGACGCAGCGCTGGCTGACAACCCTTTCGAGATCCTCGATCGTCTCGAAATAGGTATTGACCAGCGGTTCATCGACGAACTCCCAAAGGTGCTC
>JBAUNL010000101.1:0-5711 GCA_049579205.1 Rhodomicrobium sp.
GACCGCAACACGACAATTCCGACCAAGAAGAGCCAAGTCTTCTCGACCGCGGAGGATAATCAAAACGCGGTCACCATCCGGGTCTTCCAGGGCGAGCGCGAAATGGCGGCAGACAACAAGCTGCTTGGTCAGTTCGACCTCGTCGGCATCCCGCCCGCGCCGCGCGGCGTACCTCAGATCGAAGTGACCTTTGACATCGACGCGAACGGCATTGTGAACGTCTCGGCGATGGATAAGGCCACCAACAAAGCGCAGTCCATTCGCATCCAGGCTTCGGGCGGTCTTAGCGAAGCCGACATCGACCGCATGGTCAAGGAAGCCGAAACGCACGCAGCTACCGATAAGAAGCGGCGTGAACTTGTCGAAGCGAAGAATCAGGCCGAGGCGCTTATTCATTCGACGGAGAAAACGCTGCAAGAGCTTGGCGACAAGGTTTCCGATGCGGACCGCAAAGCCGTCGAAGCAGCTCTTGCCGAACTGAAGACCGCCTCGGCAGGCGAAGACGCCTCGCGGATTTCGGCAAAGGCGGACGAACTCGGTAAGGCAGCGATGAAGCTCGGCGAAGCCCTTTACCGGCAGTCTGGCGCCGGCGCCTCTGCCGGAGGAGCCGGTGGCCCAAACTCAAGCGCGGGCACCGGATCATCTTCATCGGACGGCGTCGTGGATGCCGAATTTGAGGAAGTCAAGGACGACGAGAACAAGAAGAAGTCGGCCTAGCTGCAAATGCCTGGGGAGAGCAGCAACGCTCTCCTCTTTTCGCGCGCAGCTTGGTTGGCAGCTTGACGCGCATTGTTTATGCTTGGGAAGCCTGAGCTAATCATTGCTCGCCACCCTGCATGACGAAGGATTCGTAAAATACCCATGAAGCGCGATTATTACGAAGTGCTCGGACTGAAAAAAGGCGTAGCCGATCACGAAATCAAGAGCGCTTTCCGCCGGCTTGCCAAGGAGTATCATCCGGATAGAAATCCGGGAAACAGTTCGGCTGAGATTAATTTCAAGGAAGTCAATGAGGCCTATGAGGCTCTGAAAGATCCTCAAAAGCGAGCCGCTTACGACCAATTTGGCCACGCAGCCTTCGAGGGGGCGGCGGGCGCAAATGGTGCGGCCTATGGCTTCGGAACAGACTTCTCAGCCTCAATGTCCGAAATCTTCGATGATCTTTTCGGCGAGTTCATGGGCGGGCGCCGGTCCCGCGGCCGGAGTGCCAAGGAAAGAGGCTCCGATCTCAAATACAATATGGAGATCTCCCTCGTAGAGGCCTTCGCCGGGAAAACCGCGCAAATCCGGGTCCCGGCATCGGTGACTTGCGATGCCTGCGGCGGAGCAGGGGCGGAAGCTGGCTCGAGCCCTATCACGTGTCCGACATGCCAAGGTTTCGGCAAGGTGCGGGCTAGCCAAGGGTTCTTTACGATCGAACGCACCTGCATGAGTTGCCAGGGACGCGGCGAAATCATCCAGAAGCCTTGCCAGATCTGTTCAGGCAGCGGCCGAGTGACCCGCGAACGCGTTCTATCGGTCAACATCCCGCCTGGGGTGGAGGACTCCACTCGCATAAGGCTAGCAGGCGAAGGGGAGGCGGGCATCAGGGGCGGTCCTGCCGGTGACCTTTATATTTTCCTATCCATTTTGCCTGACGATATCTTCCAGCGCGACGGTGCCGATCTCTTCTGCCGGGTTCCGATCACAATGGCGACCGCCGCTCTCGGCGGTCAGATCGAGGTTCCCACCATCGACGGCGGCCGGGCACGCATCAAAGTGCCTGAAGGTACGAAGACAAGTGAGCAGTTTCGCTTAAAGAGCAAAGGAATGCCCGTCCTTCGTTCCAAGCTTACCGGCGACCTTTATATCCAGGTCGAGGTTGAAACTCCTCAGAACTTGTCCCGAAAGCAGAAGGACCTCCTCAAGGAGTTCGAGAAGGCCTCCAACGACGCGACACATCCAGAAGCTGCGGGCTTTCTCAATAAGATAAAGGCATTTTGGGATCGCGCCAGCAAAGCCTGACGGGCTACTGCTTCCGGAAGCCCCCCACTCCTCGCTGTCAGGCGGGTTGCCATGGTTTCTTTCCTCTCACGAAGGCGTTGAGGGCCGAAGAAGACCTCTTTCTCACGCGAGACAGGACAACCGCGTACGGCGCCATCAATGTCACTGTCGACGCTTGATAGCTCGTTTTCGAGAGCCTTCAGGAGGTCGCAACGCTCTTTTTCAGTCACTCCGCAGCATGTGCCGTAAGGGACGAAGATCGCTCGCCGCCTGACTTCTTGAGCTCTTCGCGGTAATGCAGTGGCCCTCCGCGGAAAGGAGCGAAGCCCGTTCCGAAGATCACGCCCGCATCGACATGATCGGCACTTGCGGCTACGCCTTCAGTGAGCGCCCGCTCGCATTCGTCGATGAGAGGGTTCACAAGTTCCCGCCCCAACTCGGCAAGCTCCGCCCGATCGAAGTCCATGGCCGCCTTTTGCGGCTTATCGCTGACCCATTTGTAGAAGCCTTCGCCCGACTTCTTACCGAGCTTTCGCTGCTGGACGAGACGCGTCAAAGGGCTGTCCTCGGGTGCCGGCAAATTGAGCACTTCTGCGACACTCAGCGCCACATCCAGTCCAACCACATCCGCAAGCTCGATCGGCCCCATCGGCATGCCGAATTTCTCGGCTGCAGCGTCGATTTTCTCCTTTGGCGCGCCTTCCGCGACGCGCTTCATCGCCTCGAACATGTAAGGCGCCAAAACCCTGTTCACGAGAAAGCCGGGTACCGACTTCACAATCAGAGGAAATTTGTCGATCTTCGTTACGAAGCCTGCCCCTTTTCGCACCTCCTCTTCGCGGCTTTGCGGACCATGCACGACTTCAACCAGCGGCAAAGCCGGAACCGGGTTGAAGAAATGCAGGCCGATCAACCGGCCGGGGTCCTTCAAGACGGCGGCGATCTGCTCAATCGGCAGGGATGAGGTGTTTGTGGCAAGAACCGCGCCTGGTTTCAGCCTCGGTTCAATGCTTGCAAAGAGCTTCTGTTTGGCGTCGAGGTTCTCGAAGATGGCTTCAATCACTACGTCCGCACGGTGAACCTGGACTCCGCCAGGGTCAGCAATCAGTCGAGCCATCGCTTTCGCTGCCTCGGCGTCGGATCTGAGCCGCTTCTTGAAGAATGGCCTCGCCCGGGCAAGTGCACGATCGACGGCTTCCACCGAGCTATCCTGCAACGAGACCTCCATCCCTTGCGCAACGCAAACCATTGCGATGTCGGCTCCCATGGTCCCGGCGCCGATAACGTGCGCCCGAAGCGGCCTAAAGCCGTTCTTGGGGGCTTCGGACTTCAGCATCTCCGATAGCCGGAAAACCCGCCGCAAATTGCGCGACTGATCCGAAATCATCAAAGGGGCGAAAGTCCGGGTCTCCTCGCGCTTCAAGCGCTCATAACTGCCGCCATGCTTCTCGAAAAGGTCGATGAGCCGGAAAGGGGCGGGGTAATGCTCTTCGCGGACCTTTTCAGCAGTTTCCTTGCGCATCCGGTTTGCGAGATAGCGGCGCGCAGCTTCGATCATCATCACAGGCGCTAGGTACGTCCCCGCGCGTGTTGACTTTCTCTTCTGCAAAACGGCTTTTCGCGCTGCCCAGCGAAGCTCATGATGCGTAGGAACGAGCTGATCAACAACACCCGCGGCGCGAGCCTGACCCGGCGTCAGCATTCTGCCTGCGAGCATGTTCGGCATCGCATTCATGGGGCCTGACTGACGCAGCCAGCGCGCAACGCCGTTCAGGCCTGGAATGAGGCCGAGTTTCACCTCAGGCAGGCCAAGCCGGGTACCGTCCTCACGGTCCGCGATGCGGTAATGGCAGGCGAGCGCGAACTCCAGACCGCCCCCCAGGCAAAAGCCATGAATGGCAGCAACGGCAGGCACGGAGAGCCTTTCCACCCGGTCGAAAATGGCAGTCACCTGCCCGACCACGCTCGCAACCTCTTCTTCGGTGGTCAGGTTGTCGAACTCTTTGATGTCGGCGCCGGCGATATAGCTCTTTTCCTTGCCCGACATGAAGACGGCGCCGCGAATCCTCTTGTCGCGCGCGCCTTCCTCCACCGCGGTTATGATTGCTTCAAGCTCCTCGACGGTCTCCCGGCCGAGCGTGTTCTGGGACTGGTCTTTCACGTCGATGACGGCCCAGGCGATGCCTTCGACATCGGTCTGGAAACGCCAATGTTTCAGGCTCGCGACATTCGCTACCATCACCATTCCCTTTCTATGGTGGCCCTGGTTTGGCCTAGCCGGCTGGCTGCATCTCAGCTGCTTCGGGCTGCGCGCCGGCTCCATTGTGAAGCATGGCGCGCAGATTATCGCCGGGCACGTAATGCGGTCTAACCTCTTCCTGGGAAAAATCGTCGACCGCAATCACCCTCGCCACGAGCTGCTCTGTCTCGCGAAGCAGGTCGGCTTCCTGCTGGCTAAGTACGCCCTTGGTTACGGCTTCTGCAAACCAGTCGTTACCCAGGTAACGCTTCACGGTGCCTGCCCGGATCGCGCGCTCAAGCTTCCTGTCGGCGGCGTCGCTTTCGACCACCTTTTTCATGGTGACTTCCAAGAGCCCCGTAGGATCATTCACGTCATGCGAGACGAAAGCAAAGCGCGTGAGGCGGTCCCGCAGCTCACCAGGTTCGAGAACAGCGTGGACAACCCGTTTTGCGAGAACGTCTTTTGGTTTGCGAAAATGGTTCCCGAAGGGAAATATCAGGAACATCAGCAAGGGACGCACACCGCGAACTGGAAAGTTTTCAACGACCTCATGCGCAGCCGCGTAGAAGTTGTGAAAGGCTCTCTGGACGGAATAGTCGAAAATGGGTCTTTCGAAGCGCTCTCTCCCGTCGTCCTCATAACGCTTGAGAAGGCAGGCTATGAAGTAAAGCTCGCTCAGCGCATCCGCCATCCGTGCAGTTGTACGCTGCTTCACCTTTAGGCCACCGCCCAGCAAACCGACGCAAAGATCAGCCATGAGCGCAAAGTTCGTGGAGGCGCGATAAAGCTGGCGGTAATAATATGGCACGGGCGCATTTGCGGGCGCGCTGGCCAAAAGTCCGAATGTCGCGTTGTGAAACAGCGAGCCGAACAGGTTCGAGACGGCGAACCCCACATGCCCTTCAAAGGCTTTCTCGAAGGCTAGAAATCCAGCCCTGCTATCAGGGTCCTGCGCGGCCTGCACTTCGGAATAGAGATAAGGGTGGCTTCTGAGCGCGCCTTGCGCAAACACGATCAAGCTGCGCGTGAGGATATTCGCGCCCTCGACAGTAATGCTGACGGGAGAAATCTGAAACGCAGATTGCAGATAGTTGCTGGGGCCGTCGCAAATACCCTTGCCGGCATGGATATCGAAGGCCGCATCCAGGCATCTGCGCATCCTCTCGGTGCTCTGGTATTTCATAAGCCCCGAGATGACGGCAGTGTTGGCGCCTTGGCTTACCATGGCTGAAGTAACGGCCCGAGCCGCCTCCAGCGTGTAGGCCGTCTCGGCGAGCAGAGCGAGCGGCTCCTCAATTCCTTCCATGCGCCCGATTGGGATCGAAAACTGCTTGCGGATACGCGCATAGGCGGTCGTAAAGCGGAGCAAGGACTTCACCCCCGCAGTCGAGGAAGCCGGCAGCGAAATGGCCCGCCCGGCGGCGAGGCAGCTCATGAGCATGCGCCAGCCCTGGCCCACGCGATCCACCCCACCCACGACCCAATC
>JBAUNL010000102.1:0-9154 GCA_049579205.1 Rhodomicrobium sp.
CGAGCGTGTGTGAAAACGTGTACGGATTAAAAAATGATAGAATCTTTTTCCTGCCTTGGTGGCCGTGAAACTCCAATCAGCCGCGTAATGGGGATCTTCAAGTGATTTGAAATGAGAAGATCAAGTACAACTAAGAATTCACGATAAAGTTTGGGCCTAACGAGCGCCAGCTGCGGGGAATAGAATTCTAACGGCTGTTTTCACTCCCAAGTTTTTACACGGGCTCGACCCATCTCTACCGTAGCGAGATAGATAGATTGTTAGGATTCTGTTTTTGATAGCTAGAACAGCTGCTTGAGGCCGATTGCGGACCTTTGGGTCAGCAGCAGGGACGTCTCTTGCCAGAGGTTAACCGGCCGTGACCCGAGTGCGCTCGATTAACCTCCAAAAGCCATCCAATCTGCCCGATGAATTTGTGGTGGTCTTCAGCCCAAGGGCCAGGAGCTGCCATGTGCTCTCTTCACATTATTGCGATGGTAAAATAAACTACAAGCTCGTTCTGTTACCGCTCATCTAAGGCCCAGCAAGAAGGCTAGTGTTAAAGAGGGAGCAAAGAGATGACCCATCACGTGCGAGCTTGGCTTAGGGGCATCCTGCTTGGCATCGCTGCGATGCTGACTAACCCCTCGGGCGCGCAGGCCGAAATTTCGAACGAAGTGGTCAAGTTGGGCGTACTAACCGATGAGACAGGCGTCTTTTCGTCGCTCTCGGGCCCAGGTTCTGTCGAAGCAGCACGGATGGCAGCCGAGGATTTTGGGGGCAAAGCGGCCGGTAAGCCGATCGAGATCATCCATGCCGATCACCAAAACAAGACAGACGTAGGCGCCGCAATCGCGCGGCGCTGGATCGACGTCGAGGGCGTCGACGCTATCGTCGACGTGCCCAACTCTGCGATTGTCCTTGCGGTACAACAGATGGCCAAGGAGAAGAACCGTGTCCTCCTGGTTTCGACTGCGGGGACCGCCGATCTCACGGGCAAAGCATGCTCGCCGGTCGGCGTGCATTGGACATGGGACACCTACGCTTTTGCCGCGGCTGCCGCCAAGTCGATCGTGCAGCAGGGCGGCAACAGTTGGTTCTTCCTAACCGCGGATTTCGCCTTCGGCCATGCAATGGAACGCGACGCTTCCCACATCGTCGAGGCTGCCGGAGGCAAGGTGATAGGTAACGCACGCCATCCGCTCAATACCGCCGATTTTGCCTCCTTCCTGCTCCAGGCGCAGAGTTCCCGCGCCAAGATTGTCGCACTCGCCAACGGCGGAAGCGACATGACCACCTCGATCAAGCAGGCCCGTGAGTTCGGCATTGTTGAAGGCGGACAGCGACTTGCCGCACTTGCCGCCTACATCACCGATGTGCATGCCGTGGGGCTCGCTGGCTCGCAGGGTCTGCTGTTGACGACCGCCTTCTACTGGGACCGCACCGACGAAAGCCGACACTGGTCGAAGCGCTTTTTTGCACGGCGAGGGGTGATGCCGACCCAGGCGCAAGCTGGGGTCTATTCGGCAGTGACGCATTACCTGAGAGCTGTCGACGCGCTCGGCAGCGATGAGGCGAAGGCCGTCGTCGCCAAGATGCGTGACATGCCGATCCACGATTTCTTCGCCGATCGTGGCTTCATTCGCGTCGACGGCCGGATGGTGCACGACATGTACCTCATCGAGGTTAAAAAGCCGGAGGAGTCGCGTTATCCCTGGGACTACTACAAAATCCTCCAGACGATTCCAGGCGAAGAAGCATTCAGGCCGATGAATGAGGGTGAGTGCCCACTCGTAGCCAAGCGCTAGATGCGGCTTCACCAATGACAGCGTAATTTGGCGGCGTCTCCGTAATCGGAGTACGCATGGAGGACCAATTGCAAAGTTTCGCCTTCGAGCGGCCCTGGAGTTGTTGCGGCATAAGACATAGTCGGGTGTTGATGCGCAAGGTTGAAGCATTAAATCGCGGGTGCGCTGTCCAAGCTAGAGCCGCCTACATCTGCTTACTCTGAGACTTACCGCCTGTGCCCCCGTGCTGCCGAAGCAAAATAGATGCTTGGTTGTGCCCGAAAAAAGGCGACCAAAGCCGCCGTTCCGGGCAGACACCTACCTATCACCCGGGACCGGGGCGGCTGGCTAGGCCTTACCCCGTGGGGAACTTTCACCTCCTATCCTTTTGCCAGCTTGCCTGGCGCACGCAGCCTCGGCCAATAGCGGCATCATGGTTTTCTTCTCGATTTGGTGACTGCCCTGCCTAGACCCTGTGAAGGGCCGTGGCTAAAGCCCTTTGATCGAGAGCCTTCGCAATTCCTGTTCGATGATCTCGATTGTATTGCCCAAGTGCGGGCGAGAGGAAGCCCGATGCTTGTCTGTATGATATTGGTCCACGAGTGCATCAGGAGCTCCTTTATGTTGGCCGGCATAGGGATATGCCACGTCGCCCTACCAGCTGGGCTGTAAGGACGGTGTAAGCCGTTATCCCCAATTAACCGCGGCGGGCACATTCGAGGAGTGAGGGATGGGTTATCGGGGGCAGGGCATCAATTGCGGCCTTCTGCCCGCCCTACTTTTTGGGCGTGGCCCGCTCCTAATCTCCGGCATCTGTATACCCCTTGTCGGGTGTGAGATTGGGCCGGACTTTAGAATTCCACCCCGCTGCAATTGGAGCAGGGCCAGGTCGCGATTCAGCAAGTGCTTGGCGTGCAGACAACCTATCTACAGGCATCGCTTGTTGTGATCCAGGCACAAACCAACCGCTACGCCGATACGGTTGGTCACTTCCAGGCCTTGGCGGGGGCTGGTGGAACAGGACCGAACCCGCCGCATGTGGAGCAGCCGGAGGCCCGGCTCACCAGTGTCGTAGGTGCGAAACCTGACCCAATCGCGCCAGAGTATCTCGGAGCATCGCGAAATGAAGCGAGATAAATCGCGTTCGCACAGGGCAATTATCGCAGACCGGAGTTGGGGGATGATTCTTAGTACGGAAATGCGATTGAAGCTGGCGCGTCTGGTATTTGCCGGCTTCTTCCTCATCGCTGCCTTTAGTCAGCTTGCAGTGGCGGCCGCCGCAGAAGCGCAGGAGGCCGCCAGCGAGCCCAGCGTCGAGCTATCCCCATCGCAGACCAAAGCGATCAGGATCGAGCCCGTAGGCGAACAGCTATTTCCGCAAGAGCGGCAAGCCGTCGCCAATATTGATTTCAATCAGGAACTGCTGACGCAGGTCTTCACGCCTTATCAGGGGCGTATTCTCTCGGCGCTCGTTAGCGCCGGCGATATGGTGAAGAAGGACCAGGTCCTGTTCACGATCGACAGCCCCGATCTCGTCCAAGCGGAATCAACTCTCATTGCCGCAGCGGGGGTTCTCGATTTCACAACAAAGAACCTCGAGCGGCAGAGGAAGCTTTATAACCAGAGCGCGGCGGCACAACGCGATTTTGAGCAGGCTGTCTCCGATCAGCAGGCTGCAGACGGCGCCTACAATGCGGCCCGCGCTGCCGTCAAAGTGTTCGGCAAAACAGACGCTGAAATCGGCAAAATCCTCGGCGAACGCAAGATCGATCCGGCCCTTGTCGTCCCATCGCCGATTACGGGGTTGATCACAGCTCGAACTGCGTCACCGGGGTTACTCGTGCAGCCCGGAAATCCGCCGCCGGTCTATATCGTTGCGGACACAACTAGGATGTGGATGCTCGCCAATGTGCCGGAGAAGGACGCACCTGAACTAAAGCAAGGCCAAGAGGTGCGCGTTACGATCCCGTCATTACCGGGGCGGGTCTTTAGCGCGAAAATCGTCACTGTGGGCGCTACCGTTGACCCGAACACCCGCCGGGTTCTTATCCGCTCCGAGATCGCCAATCCCGGCAATGAATTGCGCGCCGGCATGTTCGCGAATTTCGTCATCACGATCGCGCTGCCGAAGCGCGCCCTCGCCGTACCCCAGGACGCGCTGGTTCGCGAAGGTGACGGCACCATGACGGTTTGGGTAACTGCTGACCGGCACAAATTTACGAAGCGCATCGTCACTATTGGGCTTGTGCATAGCGGGTTCACGGAAATTCGCGAAGGGCTTAGGCCCGGGGAACTGATTGCCACCGGCGGCTCACTGTTCATGGCAAATCAGTACACCAATGCAGGCCGCTAAAAGCTGACTGCCGCTAATGAAAGAGGGAATCGGTGCTTAAGGCTCTTGTTACGTTCGGGCTCACCCGCCGGCCAATTGTTCTGCTTATGCTAGCGGCCTTCATCGTTGTGGGAGCCGTTGCCTTCACGAAGCTCAATATCGAAGCCTATCCAAATCCGGCACCTGTCATTCTTGAGATCACCGCGCAATCGGCCGGACTTTCCGCCGAGGAAATGGAGCGGCTCTATACTATTCCCATGGAGATAGGGCTCGCCACCACACCTGGTGTCAATAATATCCGCTCAACCTCCTTCTATGGCCTCTCCTTTGTTCGCGTCACTTTCGATTATGGAGTGGATTATTACTTTGCCTTGCAGCAGGCGCAAATAAGCCTTTTACAAAACGTCAATCTGCCGAACAACGTGCAGCCGCAAATCCAAGCGTCCAGCCTCGTTGGCGAGATCTACCGTTACCAGGTCACTGGCCCAAAGCACTTCGGCAACACAAATCTGCGCACCGTCCAGGACTGGATTCTGCAGCGGCGCATATTGACCGTACCCGGCGTCGTGCAGGTCAACACCTGGGGCGGCACGACCAAGGAATATGAAGTCGAAGCCGATCTCGACAAGCTCGAAGCCTTCAACGTCACCCTTCCTCAATTGGTGAACGCTGTCGGCAACGCGAACATCAATGTTGGCGCGCGCACCATCAATATCGGCAGGCAATCAGTGAATATCCGCGGCGTCGGACTCATCGACGATGGCGGCAATACCGATCTCACCCAAGGTCAAAAGGTTAGGGATATCGAGGAAATCACGCTTGGCCAATTCAATGGCGTGCCGGTGCAGATCAAGGACGTGGCGCGGGTCTATGTGGGTTATGTACCCAGGCTCGGCAAAGCCGGGCGCGACGACGACGATGATGTCGTTGCCGCGATCCTCGTCATGAACCGTACCCTCCACACAACCGATGTCATTCCCCGCATCAAGGCGGAGGTCGAGAAGATCAACAGCGACGGAACTCTTCCACCGGGCGTGAAGCTTGTCCCCTTCTACGATCGCAGCTCTCTCGTGAATATCACCACGTCAACCGTCATTCATAACCTCGTGTTCGGGTGCCTTCTCGTCTTCTTGATTCAATGGATATTCCTGGGCGATCTGCGCAGTGCCATCATTGTCGGGGTCAATATTCCTTTTGCTCTCTTCTTCAGCATTATCATCCTCGTCCTCCGAGGCGAGGACGCCAACCTCCTGTCGCTCGGCGCCGTCGACTTCGGCATCATTGTCGACTCAGCCGT
This sequence comes from Rhodomicrobium sp., assembly GCA_049579205.1. Classification (GTDB taxonomy): domain Bacteria; phylum Pseudomonadota; class Alphaproteobacteria; order Rhizobiales; family Rhodomicrobiaceae; genus Rhodomicrobium. The sequence goes on from JBAUNL010000102.1 coordinate 5,396, forward strand.
AATTGTCGTTGAGAACATTTTCCGGGTGTTCCAGGCAAGAGGCCGGGAAGAGCTTCTGCGAAGGCCAACCCCAATCGGCGAAAATGGGCACACCCCTGGCAATGGCAGTCTCATGAACAGGATCCGCCTGATCTACATCAGTGCCACGCAGGTGGACACGGCGGTGCTGTTCTCAACGGCGATCACGCTTGCCGCCTTCGTGCCACTGTTCACCATGCAAGGCGTCGAAGGCCAGATTTTCAGCCCGATGGCGAGGACCTACGCTTATGCGCTTGTCGGGGCCCTGATGGCAACTTTCACCATTACGCCGGTCCTTGCCTCCTTTCTATTGCCGGAGCATGTCGGGGAGGCGGAGACCATCGTTGTTCGAAGCATTCGGGCGATTTACACGCCTGTGCTTAGGCTGGCTCTGCGCGCGCGCCGGATTGCCGTCATACTGGGTATGGTCTTCCTTCTCTTCAGCGGATTCCTCGCAACGCGGCTTGGCACCGAGTTCCTGCCTGCCCTTGAGGAAGGAAACCTGTGGATTCGCGCCTCAATGCCGCCGACCATTTCGCTCGAAGCCGGCATGCCCATCGTCAATCGCATGCGGGAGATCCTGAAATCCCATCCTGAGGTCATAACGGTGGTATCGCAGCATGGCCGCCCCGACAATGGCAGCGATGCTACCGGCTTCTTCAATGCGGAATTCTTTGTCCCGCTCAAACCTTTCGAACAATGGGCACCCGGCCGCCTCAAGGAAGACCTGGTCAAGGACCTTCAGACTGAATTTTCGAGAGAGTTCACTGGGATCGATATGAACTTCTCTCAATACATCCAGGACAATGTCGAGGAAGGACTCTCAGGCGTCAAGGGCGCGAACTCGGTCAAGATCATTGGCCCCGATCTCTTCAAACTCGAAGAGCTTGCTAACCAGGTTCAGCGCATCATGAGCACGGTGAAGGGCATTACCGATCTTGGTATCTTCCGTGTCTTGGGCCAGCCAAATCTCAATATCAGAGCTAATCGCGAGAAGGCCGCGCGCTACGGCCTGAACTCGGGCGACGTCAACACTTTTGTACAAACCGCTTTTGGGGGTAGCGTCGTAACGACACTCTATGAGGCCGACCGTCTATTCGGCGTGAATGTGCGGGCAGCGCCCAAGTTCCGGGACTCCATCGAAGCAGTCAGGAATGCGAGGATCAATGTCACGACAACCAATGGCAACGCCTATGTGCCGCTGACTGAAGTCGCGGACATCAGCCTCGATACCGGCGCCTCCTACATCTTCCACGAGAAGAACCGGCGCTTCATTCCTATCAAATTCAGCGTCCGCAACCGTGATCTTGGCGGCGCGGTCGCAGAGGCCAAGGAGAAGCTGGCCGCAGCCATTAGCTTGCCGAACGGCTACTCCATGCAGTGGGCGGGAGAGTTCGAGGAATTGGAACAGGCCCAAAAGCGCCTTGAAATCGTGGTGCCCTTGAGCCTACTTCTCATTCTCGGCCTCCTTTATGCGCTCTTCAATTCAATACGGGAAAGTCTCCTTGTCCTAACAGGCATCCCGTTTGCTGTCGCAGGGGGCATCATAGCGCTTTCAATATCCGGCGAAGCCTTCGGCATCTCGGCCGCGATCGGTTTTGTATCGCTGTTCGGCGTCTCGGTCATGAACGGCATCCTCATCATGACTTACTTCAATGAGTTGAAACAGGGGGGCGAAGCGACACGTGAGGCCATGTTCCATGCGGCAACGCAACGAATGCGTCCGATGCTGATGACCGCACTTTCAGCTTGCATTGGCCTTCTACCCGCTGCCTTTTCAACCAGCATCGGCAGCCAGGTTCAGCGGCCGCTGGCCATCGTTGTTGTCGGGGGAATGCTCATCGGGCCAATCATGCTTCTGATCGTGGTACCCGCCCTCCAAACACTGTTCGTGCGTCAGGATGAAGACCCCCAGCGAACAAAGCCGGAAGAAGAAGCGGAAGCAGTGTAGGCCAACCATGCCAAAGCGGCATTTAACTGAAACAACTGCGTCGCTTCTGCTATTGCCCATAAGTATTTCAGTGAATTGAACGACGAATACTCTCTTTGGTGACGGGACGGTCAATGCCTTGGACCAACTTCGTCACGGCCTTGGCTCCGGTGTCTTGTCGTAACGGAATCGCAGCCATTCCACCGTCCGACGCACCTTTCGAGGTTAAAATTGGTACTTGGATCTCTTGGTCTGGTAATGACGTATCAATAGCCGCTGGTAGCAGCCGTGCAGCAGCTAGTCTAGTGGTGCCTGGCGGCGGCAGTGTCCCAGTGCTGGCTCAGGGCAGCCTGGTGCCTTGAGGGGGGTGCGATGCTTTGGGCCTTAACGGCAGAAGCTCCTGCGATAAGGGTCAAGGCGGCGATGATGATAATTCCTTTCGTACTTTCCTCTTCTCTCTTCCCGGCCGGTCTTCTGTTCTCGTGTTTTTGTCGCGGTTGGAAGGCCTGCCTTCATTCGCCTAGTAACAGAAATGCCAGTTGTAGCCTTGGCAATAATCATCGGGATGACCCGACATGATGCATTTAATATAGCATCTGCTCCAAACCAGATCGGAATGACTGCGCTGATCAGCGTACCCGCCGTGTGCGTCACAGCGGCCAGGGTGATGCCGGCAATACCGCCTTATGCGCCACGCATCGGCACTATCGTTCGAGACTTGAGTGAAGGCAGGTTGAGACTGATACGCTGTCTGACCTGCAACTGGCGCTGGACCCGCGAAAGATATCTGCCCCAACGTGGAGAACCCAAGTGCTGCCGCTGCAACAGGGGGGCTAATTTGGGTCGTCTTTTAACGCTGACGCTGCCCCTGATCACAGCCTAGGAATGGGCCTATTCTTGTATTAATTGTGGCGCTAAACACCGCGCTGCATTTAACTGGAAAAGCCGCGGCGCTTCGAAGCTTCGGAGCGCCGTCCCGGTAGTGAAGGTGATGCGCAACTCGACGACGGATCGTCGCCATCCCACGGCGTTGAGGCAAAGCCTCGCGAACATACCGAGATCCAACTTCTTCTTTTAAAGCTCGGAAGTGAAATGGAATTGGATGTGTGGGTCGCCCGGAATGATCGCGGACGGTCCTTCAACGGTACCAGAGCATTTCGCCTCCACGCCAAATGCCGGCTCTTATTCTGGCCCATAAACGCCCTCTAGCTCCAGAAGAAAAGGTTTGGTCTTGTCGGTGATGCTATGGATAAACAGCACCCTAGCCGGGCTGGAAGCGTCGGGCCGTGGCTTATGAAGCGTACCCGCCGGAATAAGAAGAACGTCACCGGCTTTGATGGTCCTGATGGCTGGGGGGTCCACCTCAAACGTGATAACGCCTTCAAGTCCAAAGACGATCTCCTGCGCCGCCGGATGATAATGCCATGGGATCTGGGTCCCCGGCGCAACATCCATAGTCGTCAGCCGGGTCATTTGAAGCGGAAAGCCCTGTAAGTCCTTGGCTAAAATTTCTTTGTACTTCGCGCCTGGTCCGCTGCGAAGTTGCGCATCGGCGGTGTCCGATGTAGTTGCTGCAGCCACTGCAGCTGCCAGTATGGCAAGATCGCGCCGAGTAAGTGATGTCATGAAAGCCTTCCGTAGATTTGCAGGCAGGCCCTTCGGCTAATAGGGTTGGAAATTATAGCAGGGCGTGGTTTGGCCGTCATGTCGCGCGCATTCTGCCAAAGCTAACACTCCTCGAATGACAGAAGCCCCTGTACCTTTCTCACGCGGTTCTTTGAAGGCACGCCGCTGGCCGCGCGAAGTGAAGC
>JBAUNL010000103.1:0-8740 GCA_049579205.1 Rhodomicrobium sp.
CAAAGGCAGCGATCGAGTTCTACAAGAAAGTCTTCGGCGCGAAGCACCTTTACAGCCTCACCATGCCTAACGGAGCTGTCGCTCATGGCGAGTTCAAAATCGGCGAGACGCTTATTATGATTTCCGATGAGAGCCCGGAATGGGGCAGTAAGAGCCCCGCCACGCTTGGTGGATCTCCCGTTACACTGAATGTGATGGTCGATAACCCCGACGCCGTAGCGGAAAAGGCCGTAAAGGCCGGCGGCAAGCTCGTCTTCCCCGTTTCGGATCAATTCTATGGCTTCCGTTCCGGACGCATCGAAGATCCTTTCGGGCATTATTGGATCGTCTCGAAGGTGTTGGAAGAGCTGACGCCATCGGAGATGCAGCGCCGCATGGATGAATGGATGGCCAGCATGTCGAAGGATCAGCCAGCGGCGAAGGCGAAGCCGGAAACTGCTGGCAAGGCCAAAGCAAAAGCTGCCAGCCCAAAAGCAAAAGACGTCAAAAAATAGACCCAAACCACGTCAAATCGAACAGGAAGGAAGAACATGGCACTGAAAATCAGACTCGCCAGGGGCGGAGCGAAGAAGCGCCCCTATTATCGGATCGTCGTTGCGGAAGCGACGGCCCCCCGCGACGGGCGGTTCATCGAGAAGTTGGGCACCTATAACCCGCTTCTGCCGAAGGATCATGCAGACCGCATCACGCTCGTGGAAGAGCGCATCAAACATTGGCTCTCGGTTGGTGCCCAGCCCACCGATCGCGTGCTCCGCTTCCTGGACTCGCGCGGACTTGCCAAACGGCCGGAGCGCCACAACCCGAAGAAGGCCGAGCCGGGGACAAAAGCCAAAGAACGCGCCGAAGCAAAGGCTAAGGCGGCCGAAGGCGCAGCCGGCGGGGCAGCTTGACGGGCCGGAGGCCTGCTTGAGTGGTTTCAAGTGCCTCTGCGATTGTTATCGAAAACCGAAATCAACTCTTGAAGTCATAGCGACTACGATGAGACCGCAAGCGACTGCATCCGGCAACGGCGAGGAACGCGTCCTTCTCGGCCGCATTACAGGCGCGCACGGGCTGAAGGGCGAAGTCAAAATCGTGGCGTTCACGTCCAACCCCGAGGACGTGGCCGCATACGGCTCCTTAATGAGCGCCGATGGGACGAGAACGATTGAGATTGCCTCGTTTAGAGGTGCAGGGGGCGGCGCTATCATTGCCCGGCTCAGGGGGATCGAGGACCGGAACGGGGCGGAAGCGCTTAAGGGTTTGGAACTGTTTGTTCCCCGCTCCGCGCTGCCGCCTGCAACGGCGGACGAATATTACCACTCGGATCTAATCGGCCTAACCGCTACTTCCGTTGACGGGGAAACTCTCGGCAAAATCATCGCCGTCCACAATTTCGGCGGTGGAGACTTGTTGGAGTTGCGGCCGGTACAGGGCAGGCAAACAGAGCTGATCCCGTTCGAAAGCACCCATGTGCCGAAAGTCGATATTGAGTCTGGCTGTGTTACCATCGTAAGGCCCGCATACGAAGAAGATGAAAGCCCGCCAAAGGGCGAGACATGACCATTGTAGGTCTAATTTCGGATACGCATGGGCTGCTTCGGACAGAAGCGGCGAAAGCCTTAACCGGTGTCGATCAAATCGTGCATGCCGGAGATGTGGGCGCACCAGAGATTTTGGACCAACTCCGCAAGATCGCGCCACTCACCGCCGTGCGCGGCAATGTTGATGCCGGGAATTGGGCTTCGTCTCTGCCCGTCGACGCTGTCCTGTCCGTCGAAGGGTACGAAATCTATGTGCTCCATATTCTAAGCGAGATAGAAATCGACCCGAACGCGGCTGCTATGACCGCAGTAATTTCGGGTCATACCCACAAGCCGCTTATCGAAACGAAAAGCGGCGTCCTCTATATCAATCCGGGCAGTGCCGGACCGCGCCGCTTTTCGCTGCCGGTCTCACTTGGGTTTTTGCGGCTGGAAGAAGATAAGCCTCCGGAAGCGTGGATCCAAACGCTGGATATTTGATTAATCTGCGCGACCGATGCTGGGCGCCTATTCAGGCTGCTCAGTGCACAGCACAAGTATGAAAATGGCGGCGTGGCAAGCAACTGTTCTAACGCTTTTTCCCGATATGTTCCCGGGGCCTCTGGGTTTAACTCTTGCAGGCAGCGCTCTCGAAGTGGACCTTTGGCGGCTGTCGGTCTCCAACATCCGCGATTTCGCCAAGGATAAGCACAGATCGGTGGATGACACTCCCGCCGGTGGCGGGGCCGGGATGGTCATGCGCGCCGATGTCGCCGCTGCCGCAATCGATCACGCAATCGCCGAGCATTCGGACTTGCCGCGGATCTATCTCTCGCCGAGGGGGGTGCCTTTGACCCAAGGCCGCGTGCGCAGCCTTGCAGCCGGGCCTGGTGCGATCCTTTTTTGCGGGCGGTTCGAGGGTCTCGATCAACGCGTTATAGACGCCCGCCAGCTCGAAGAAATCTCCATTGGCGACTACGTTCTGTCCGGCGGCGAGCTTGCTGCCATGGTCTTGATCGATGCCTGTGTGCGGCTGTTGCCGGGAGTGGTGGGCACAGCGCGGTCATTAACCGAAGAAAGCTTTGAGAACGGCCTTTTGGAATATCCGCAATACACGCGCCCCCGGCTGTGGGAAGGCAGGGAAATTCCAGAGGTGTTTTTGTCCGGAAATCACGCCCGCATCGCTCAATGGCGCCGGAAAGAATCAGAGCGCATCACCGATGAGAGGCGGCCTGACTTGCGGAAGAAGGAAACGGAAAGCTAGCGGCGCTCGAAAAGCCGTTCAAGGTCTGCTCGCGAAAGTTCCACGAAGGTTGGCCGCCCGTGATTGCATTGCGCCGCATTCGCCGTTGTTTCCATTTCGCGCAGGAGCGAGTTCATTTCGTCCAGCCTTAAAACGCGCCCAGCCCGGACACTGCCATGACAGGCGATTGTAGCGCAAATCGCGTGGAGCCGGGCTTCGACGCTATTGTTTTCAGCTTCGCTGAGTTCCTGGGCCAGGTCATGGACCAGAGATTGAACATCGCCCTGGCCGAAAAGGGCGGGCGTCTCCCTGACGATGACCGCGCCCGGCCCGAAGGCTTCGACGACAAGTCCGCTTTCAGCAAGCCGCGCCGCATTCTCAAGCAGAAGAGCAGCGTTTTCTTCCGCCAACTCGACAACCTCAGGGATCAGGAGGAGCTGGCGAGCGATCCTGCCCGATGCGAGTGCGGCTTTAAGCTTTTCGTAGACGATGCGCTCGTGTGCAGCGTGCTGGTCAACGATGATGACGCCGCCTGCCGTTTCGGAAACGATATAGGTCTTGTGAAGCTGCGCACGGGCAACGCCAAGCGGGTCACCGGTATCGCTCTCCTGCGCAAAATTGGGTTCGTTTCGCAAAATCTCCTGAGCTGGCTCGGCAAATCCATTCAAGACTTCTTTCGCGAAGCCCGAAGCCGTAGAAGGAAGTGGCGCGGCATATTGCATGCCCTTTGTGCTGACTGCGCTGCCAAGACGGTTACGCAGGGAGCCCGCTGTTATGGATGCGCCGGTCAGCAGCATTTCCCTCAACGCGTTGACGGCAAGGTTCCGGACGAGACTCGCATCCCGAAAGCGGACCTCGGCTTTTGCCGGATGAACGTTCACGTCCACAGCCTCTGCCGGCAGTGTCACGAACAGTGCGACAAGCGGGTGCCTGCTGCGCGGAACGAGGTCTTGATACGCCCCGCGTATGGCCGAAAACAAAAGGCGATCTTTGACCGGCCTTCCGTTCACAACGAGATATTGCAACGAGGCATCGGGCCGGTTCAGGGTCGGCCTTCCCGCATAGCCGGAGACACGTATACCTTCGCGTTCGAGCCCGATGGGCTCAGAATCCTCGGCAAATTCCCGGCCCATGATGCGGCCGAGGCGTTGTCGCATGCTGTTTTCGTCCTCCCTGACCGCGGGCGGAAGCGAAAACGAAGCCCGCTCGCCTAAAGTCAGCGAAAACCCGATATGCGGAAACGCAAGCGCGAGGCGTTTGACCACGTCGGAGATAGAGGCATTCTCCGCGCGCTCGGATTTCATGAATTTGAGGCGCGCCGGCGTCGCTGAAAACAAATCGCGGACTTCTACGATGGTCCCCTCACTGGCAGCTGCGGGGCGGACAGGACTTTTCGTATTATTCCAAACCGTAATCTCGTTACCGGCTGCGGAGCCCTTGGCTCGCGTGACAATCCGAAGCTTAGCGACAGATCCGAGCGAAGGCAGGGCCTCACCCCGGAACCCCAGCATACGAATATCTTCCAATTTGCCGGGAGCAAGTTTGGACGTTGCATGCCGCTCGACGCTCAAGGCGAGGTCGGCCTCGTCCATGCCGCAGCCATTGTCGGTAACGCGAATGAACGAGAGGCCCCCGTCTTGGGCAACGATCTCGATAGAAGAGGCACCGGCATCGATGGCGTTTTCGGCCAATTCCTTGACCGCGCTCGATGGCCTCTCGATGACCTCACCGGCAGCGATCCTGTTAATCTCGGCTTGGCTGAGCTGGCGGATCGGCACCGCTTAACCCGCGAGATATTGGCGCGCAAGCCGCTTGCTGAGTTCGACCGCGGGCTGGTCGAAAGGATCGACGTCCAAAAGGTCGGCGGCAAGAATCGTCTCAATCATGAAATGCATCATCAGCGCTCCAAGCGTTCTCTCATCGAGCTGGTCCATATCGATAGTTCGCACAGGGCGTTTCGCCTCGGTGAGTGCGTCTACGGTGGCCTTCTGCTCTGCCTTTACGAGGGCATCAATGGAGCGGCCCGCCAAATAGTCCGCACCTGCTTCCTTCGCGAGAGCTTCTGGAATGGTCAACGCCTCCTCATCCCCTGTTATCCGCAACACGGTGAGGAAATGGACCGCAGGCCCATCCATGAAAAGCTGAAGCTGGCTGTGCTGATCGACAGGGCCAAGCGCCGCAATCGGGGTCGTGCCCGCACCGCCCTTGCCAAGACTTTCGGCCCAAAGCTGGGCATACCACGCGCCAAAGCGCTCCAGCCGGTCCGAATACGCCATCATGACGGAATTCAAAATGCCCTGATCCTTGGCCAGACCGATAGCGGCTGCCGCACCCGTCGCAGCCGGATGTTCCTCCGGCATGTCCGCATCCATCAGCTGCCGCACAACATCCTGTCCGCCCTGGCGGAAGGCCACGGGATCAAGGCCGCGTGCGAGGGCGGGCAAAATCCCAACATTCGTAAAAACAGAATAGCGGCCGCCGATTTCGGTGCTGTGGGGGAGAATACGAATGCCGCGGTGCACGAAAAGGCTACGCAGGCCATTCGCCACACCGGGCCTTTCCGGCTCCGTAACTCCGAGGAACAGCTTTGGAATAAGTGTTCCGTGGCCTGCGTCTTCGATGAATTTGAAGGACGTTAGCGTTTGCGCCAAGGTCTCGGCTGTTGTTCCGGATTTGGAGATCACAATGAATCGCGTTTTGGGGATGTCTAGTATCCGCAAGCCTCGCATGAAGGAGTGAGCGTCGAGATTGTCGTAAAAGCGCAGGCGCGGACGCCTGAGCTCACCGGGTCCATTGTCGCCCGGTATGGACCAGCCCCCAAGCTGCGCGAGAGCCTGACCGCCTAGGCTCGAGCCTCCGATCCCCAAAACGATGACCGTATCCGCGCCCTCGGATAGCGTCCCATAGGCTTGGCGTGCTTCTTCGATATCCGCGCTTTCGCCGAGAACGCGGAAATGGGCGAAAGTCCCTGCCTCTGCCTGCTCCTGGAGTGCCTTGAACCGCGGAGTGAGGAGTGTAAGCCATTGAGAAAGCCGCTCATCCGTCAAGCCAGCTTTCCCGATTTTTGGGGCGAGGCAGCCCGCGACCGATTGGCGATACAGCATGTTCGAATCCTTTCGCTCAACCTTGGAGATTCAGTGGCGTTTGCATATTGGAAAGCAAAGGAGGCAGCTTAGTTTCAACAACAGATTGCCGCTAGGCGAACGGCTGAATTGGTATGTTCAATCTAAAATCAGGGCCTCGGTCTGCTGAGCCAAGTCCCGGGCCAGGTCAGCCTTAATACGTGCCGCTAGTTTGGCGTGGGCCGCCCGCCAGAGGGGGAAGGCCGCTTCGAGGCGCCGCGCTCCAGTCTCTGTCAACCAGACGGCCCGGCGCCGAAGATCGGTCTCGACCATAGCGATCTCGATCAGTCCCTGACCTTCGAGCGTGCGCAAATTGCGCGATAGCGTGGATTGTTCAAGCCCCGTGCGCTTGGCAAGGCCTCCCAGCGTGTCATCGGTGCCCGCGGCGATTTCCGCCATCAGGCCGATTTGCGCCACGGTCAAACCAGCGCCGGCCATCTCACGGTCGAGGAACTGGGTAATGCGCCGCGCGGCCAGCCTGCTGTTCCAGCCTGCGCAGACCTCTACAAGTTCGCGGGCATCCGCCCGAAGTGGACTTCGAGATTGACTCGGTGTTTTCATGGCTATATGTATATACATTATTTGTATCTACATGCAAACGGAAAGGCACAAATGACCGGCATCAGATATGGCCTGCCCGCAGCAGCAGAGGTCGCCGGCAAGACCGGCATAGAAATCCTTCAGGCGATCATCGAAGGCAGACTGCCGCAGCCCCCGATCGCGAAGACCATGTCGTTCTGGCTTATTGAAGTGAGTGACGGCTTCGCTGCATTTGAAGGCGAACCGGGCGAGCATTTGCTGAATCCGATGGGTGGGGTACATGGCGGTTGGGCGCTGACCTTGATCGACAGTGCAACCGGCTGCGCCGCGCAATCCTTGCTACCGGCAGGCTTTGCCTACGCCACCATCGAAACCAAGGGTAATCTCTCCCGGCCGATCACAAAGGATACGGGCCGCGTCCGCGCCGAGGCGCGTGTATTATCTCAAGGGCGGCAAATCATCTCGGCCGAAGCCAAGGTGTTGAACCGCGAGGGCAAAGTGCTGGCGCATGGCACCTCTACCCTTCTTGTATTGGCGGCCGGCAAGTGAAGGCACTTGTGTACGCGCCCTAGGCAAATATCTGCATGACGAGGCCCTTGGTATCACGATCTGCTTGCTCCGGAAATGTAATGGCGGCGCCCTTATAGATGCGGGCTGCGGTCCAGGAGCAGGCGCAAGCATCAAGTAGATCGTCCGCTCCGGCTTGCACATTCGGAAACTTTGTCTCATCCAGGAAAGTGGCGGAAAACCCGTGCGATATGAGAAGTGAGCGCCGCTGTTGAAGGCCAGGAGGATGCTTGCGGCCGCGAAGCTTCTTGGGCTCGCTCAAACATTGTTGCCAGTTCATTGCCCAGAACGCTACCTCGGGGTGGCATTCGAAGACACGCTTTTGTAGCGCGGGTGTCATCGCGGAATCGATCTCAATTATCTTCGGGAATAGGTTGAACATCTGCCGGGACATCGCGCGCGGAGGATCAGAGAGGCCTTTCGCCTTAGCGCAAGCGGCGAGATAACCTGACTCGAATATGGCTGGCCTTGCCGGAACCGCGAAGACAGCCGAAGCACGCATGCCAAGCGGTCTTCGAGCAGCAATATCGCATTCCCGGCCAGCCCCGCTTATCCAGTCCGCTAGGCCAATAGGCATGTCAATTGCGATGATCGCGGGCTCATCCGGGTGATGAAGGACTTCCGAGATGCCGTTGGCGATGAAGGCCGTCTCACGGAAAGGGGCTTCGACCTCCCGGATCACGCACTTCCATCCGGCGCGGCAGCCATCGACGCCGGCAATTTTTACGCTCACGAGGTTCCCGTTGCATCAATGCCCGCCACAAGAGGTGCAAGAGTAGGGGGGGTCGCGGCCCACGACGCTTGCGTTTCGACGAGGACAAGCTCGCTTTGGCCGGCGCTGGCATGGAGAACATGACCGATGGCGGCCGAAGCCGCACGCATCGCAATCGCATTGCTGAGCCCGTTCAGGCGATGAGCCAGAAAGACGCTTGCAAAAAAGTCTCCGGTCCCGTGAGCATGCACGATTTCTCGGGGCGCTGCCGTTGCGGCTGTAGCATCACCCTCGACAAGGATATTGGCAAGCATGTGCTTCTGGGGAGCTGGTGCGGATGTAATCACGACTGCCGGGCGCATCAGAGACCGCGCGGCGGCGACGGCCGAGCCCGCGTCCGCAATCGGGGTTCCGGAAAGCCAGAAAAGCTCAAACGAATTCGGCGTCAAAATATCTGCTAGTGGAAGGAGCCGATCCCTCATCGCGGAGGCTGCTGCCTCTTTGATGTAGATGCCTCCCGGCTCGTCACCGATGATCGGGTCGCAGAGATAGATCGCCTGGGGGTTCGCGTCTTTGATCCTGCGAACCCATCGCTCGCAAAGACTCGCATGCTCCGCCGAGGGTAGGTACCCGGTCATAATTGCGGCTGCATTGTTAAGCCAGCCATTTTCCAGCGCCGCCCCTAGCATGGCATCGAGTTTGCGAGGCTCCAGAGGCTCTCCTGCAATCGCTTTATAGCCGGGACGATTCGACAGTAAGATTGTAGGAACCGCTAAAACCTCATGGCCCATCCGCTGCAACACGAAGGCAGAGGTGGAATTGCCGACATGGCCATAAACGACCTGCGATGAAATAGACACAACCTTGGACATCGCGCTTTATCGGCCTAATCCTGAAAGAGCGTGAAGCGCTTCTTTTGGCAGCTCCGCATGTTATGAATCTAGTGCAGATCGAGGAGAAAGAAGATGAAGCTTCGCCGCAGCGTACTTTACATGCCTGGATCGAATGCGCGTGCTCTGGAAAAAGCAAAGACGCTGCCGGCCGACGCGCTGAT
>JBAUNL010000104.1:0-3888 GCA_049579205.1 Rhodomicrobium sp.
AGGATGTTCTTCGCCAAATCCAAACCGATAATCGCAATCTCTCTCATGAACGGCCCTCCTCGTTTACGGCTCACCCACGCCACTATGGCAGGTCAATGCCGCACGGGGCCGTCCACCCCATCATTCGATGAAAAAGGGAATCCCGATTCCTCTAAATCCTGACAAACTCTAATCGGCTTTTCCTCTGGCGGCGCTCGGCCGTAGCACGAAACCGGCGGTGCTCCTCGTGGGCGGCGCGGACGAACTCTTCTATCCTGATCGCTTCGCGCCACTGTTCAAGCCAGCGCGACCTGCTCTGCCTATTACGATCGTGCCTGGCATCGGCCATATCGGTATGACCGTAGCGCCGGAGGGCATTGCCGCTGTGAGAAAATCGTTCCTGGACCTGACTGCGCTGGCGACTGGCTGAATTCTCGAGCTATCCCTCGATGCTATGTTGAAAGCCTGATTGGACATAGGACAAGCGTTTGGAGATCATGCTCTGAAGCTTTCGTAATTTAATCCCTGCCAATTCCGTGGCGATTTGCTTTGCGCTTTTTCCGGGGTCCTGCCGCGAACATTTGCTCCTCGGAGCCGGGGCCCTAACATGATATGTCGTGATCGATGGAGGATTCGCATGGTCCAAGCTTCTCTAATGAAGATGCGGAAATGCAACATAGTATTATATGGAAGGAAGGCGGGGTCGCCGTCGAAAGGGAAACCAGCGCTCTTACGAACCTTTCTGAAGTGATCGCCAATGCGGAAAACCGGGTTAGCCAAGTTCAAAAGAACTTTCCAGGCAGAAATCTCGACGGTTTTGATGTCTATGATGCGATCGGCAGGCTAGTCGCAATCCGAAAAATCTGAACTCCTCGACAAAACGAAAAAGCCCGGATCGCTCCGCGGGGTCGCTTCCCTGCTTGCTCAACGGCGAGTTTTTGACGGCGCGCTTGACGGACAAGATGGCGATGCTGAAACAGACGATGCCACGCCTTTCCAAGCCTCAAGCGCAGATGCTTGGAGGCCCGGTCAGTCTCCGGATGACAGTCCATGGCCATGAGCGGCAGCAGAACCGGCTTTGAGAGGTAGAATGTGCAATCCGCGGCCGATACTAAGCATAGGTTGTCCGGTGTTGGATCCTTACGTGATCCACGCAAGCTCCGAATATTGGTTGCGGTTTGGCCGGCACTCGATGATATTTTTTGACCTTGCATCTTCAATATCGAATAATTTTGCAAATAACGCTTGTAATTCTGTCCAAATATAACCATCTCAGTTAGCTTCGCGCATGTGAAAAAATGCGCGGTAATGCTAACAATATTATTCCATGAAGGTGGAAATTCTTGTGTTAATCGACTTAACTGGCAAGTAAAACTAACGTGTAGAGATACCACCTGTGTCCTAAGAATTTTGACGGATTCTGGATCGAGCCTGCCGATGTCAAAGGATTGGCGGACTTGGCGTATCCACCGATGGTCTGAAGGGCGTGTTAGGCCGCAAGCTCATCATGACGGCCAGGTCTTCGATCTCAGCTTCTCCGGCACGGAGCGCTCGCGAACCAGGAGAATAATCGTGACGATCGAACATGCCTGCATACGGGTCGTGCCCAAACCCTGGGGAAGCACCGATCTCCGCCCGTGGAGCGAGTTCCAGTGCGACGGCATTGCGGTTGGTGAGCTGTGGTTTCAGCGTGCCGACGTGACCGCTCCAGCCCCGGCATTGCTGTTCAAGTTACTGTTCACGAAGGAAGCGCTGTCCATACAGGTTCACCCCGATAATGTCTTCGCACGATCGATTGGCCTGGCGCAGGGCAAGACCGAGGCTTGGTATATTCTTTCTGCGATGCCCGGCGCCGAAGTTGCCATCGGACTGAAAGGGCAAATTACCGCCCCGCAATTGCGGGCGTCCATCGAGGATGGCTCGATTGCGGACCTGGTTCAATGGCACCGCGTCCTGAAGGACGACGCCATTTTCGTGCCGGCCGGTACGATTCATGCCATCGGCCCGGGGTTAGTGATTGCCGAGATTCAGCAGCGAAGCGACGTGACCTTCCGCCTTTTCGATTACGGACGGCAGCGGGAACTTCACATCGACAACGCCGTGGCTGCCGCTCATGCCGAACCGGCTGTGTGCCAATCCATTCAGAGGCGCCTCACCGATACTAGAACCCTGCTAGTTGCCAGTCCGCTTTTCGTGCTTGAGCGAATCGACCTCCTATCGAAATCGAACTGGGAACTCCATGCCGAGCACGAGACCTGGCTCTTTGTGCTTGAGGGCCACGCCCAGATCGGGCTGATGTATGCATTCGCAGGCGAAGCGATGTTCCTGGATGCGGAGCGCGCCAGCGTCAAGGTTGGAGTTGGCGGCCTAAAGGGCCTACTGGCCTACGTAGCCGCCGAGCCAGTTCCGGACTTTTGTACGGTTGTGAAAGGCAGATCGGGAGCTCTCCGGAACACCATTCCTTTCCGCCGCCCGTTTAATCACCAGGCAACCGCAGATTCGCCCGGCCGCTCAACGGAGGCACGGCCTTGACCCGGCTTAGCCATATAGCGTTCATCGGCAATTCGGTCCCGCGGCACTGCGGAATCGCCACCTTCACAACCGACCTCCAGCAGGCCATCGCGGCGTCTGCGATCGATATGGAAACCTGTATCGTGGCGATGACGGACAATGGTAACGTGTACGATTATCCTGCCGTGGTCCGCCATGAGATCGGGGATGAAAGGCTAGAGGATTACGTGCGTGCGGCCGACTTCCTGAATGCAGGCCGGTTCGACGTCGTTTCCCTGCAACATGAATTTGGGATTTTCGGCGGTGAAGCCGGCGACTACATCATGGCGCTGCTTTCGCGCCTATCCATGCCGGTCATCACGACGCTGCATACGGTTCTTCCCGAACCGGAACCGTTATACCGCGCTGTCTTCCAACGCATCATTGATACGTCCTCGAGAGTGGTCGTCATGGCGGAGAAAGGCAGGAAGCTGCTGAGCTCCGTGTACCGTGTTCCGGCGGAAAAGATTGAGGTCATACCGCACGGTATTCCCGAGTTTGCCTTCGTCGAACCTGACCAGGCGAAGGCCAGATTCGGCTTCAGCGGCAGACCCGTTATCCTGACCTTTGGCCTTCTTTCTCCCAACAAGGGCGTCGAAGTCATGATCGACGCGATGCCCTTGATCCTGAAGAGCTGTGCCGATGCGGTGTATATCGTTCTGGGGGCGACGCACCCCAATCTCGTTCGGGACCAGGGCGAGGTTTACCGCGAAGGCCTCGTGGCGCGCGTGCGGCAACTTGGTATCGAGAACAGCGTCGTATTTCTCGATCAGTTTGTCGATCAAGCGACATTACTGGCTTATATTTCGATGTGCGACGTCTACGTCACGCCGTATCTCAACGAGTCACAGCTGACGTCGGGTACTTTGGCCTATAGCTTTGGGCTTGGAAAAGCGGTCGTCTCGACGCCTTATTGGCACGCTCGGGAACTGCTGGCCGGCGGACGCGGCATTCTGGTGCCTTTCGGCGATGCCACGGCCATTGGCAGCGAGATCGCGGCATTGCTGACCGGCGACGCGCGGCGGCTGGCCATGCGCAAACTCGCCTATGCGTGCAGCCGGCCGATGACATGGGAGCGAAATGCCGAGCGTTACCTTGCTGCGTTCGAAAGCGGAACACGGGCGCACCGGCTCAGAGTGATTACGCGGCGGCCCGGCCAAGGCGTGCCTTCGCGCGGTAGCCCAGCTCCACCAGAAATGCGGATCGGCCACCTTCTGTCTATGTGCGACGATACCGGGCTATTCCAGCATGCTGTCCATTCCGTGCCTGATCGTTCGCATGGCTATTGCATCGATGACAATGCGCGGGCGCTGCTGTTGGCTTGCGCGCTCAATAACCCAAGTGAGGAGCGCTTGCCGG
>JBAUNL010000105.1:0-3555 GCA_049579205.1 Rhodomicrobium sp.
TTTCGCGCCCGCCCTTGCCCTTCACGCGCAGCACGTCCCGAGGCGGAAGCGGCGCCTCCTTGCGGTTCAGCCCAAGCGCCTCGGAGATGCGCAGTCCCGAGCCATATAACAGCAGCAGCACCGCTTGGTTTCGGGGGCCTGTCCAAGGATGCTCGCTCTGTTCGCCCGCGATCATGGCTTCACTGACCACATCTTTAGCCTTGATCTCGGTGAGGGGCTTAGGCAATCGGGGCGGAAGTTTCGGTAAAGTGACTGTCAGCACACTACGGTTCTCAAGCGCTCCTTTCCTTTCGAGATGGCGGAATAGTGAGCGCAATGCCGAGAGGGAACGTGCAAGCGACCTGCTTTGAGTGCCGCAGTCCCTTCTGAGAGCTAGAAAGGCGCGAAAGTGGCCCGGCGTCAATTTGTTGATATCGCCGAGCGAAATCACCTTTTGCAGCGACTGGCTCAGGAAGCCGAAGAATTGGCGCGCGTCGCGCTCATACGCCTCTAGAGTATTGTCCGCATAGCGGCGCTCGCCGGAGAGATAGGCGAGCCAGCCTTTGACCGCGTTTGCCAGATCCTCCGAAACCGCATTCCTGTCAGCCCAGGTTGCGTTCTCTTGAGGATGGAGGCTGTTAAAATCCGTTCCACTGCCGTCCTCTTCCCTAGGATTGAAGGAAGCGTTCAAGGCAGATCCGCCCGGCTCATCTGGCTTCGCGTCTAGCATTGCCTCACAAGATGCTTTGCCCCGTCTTCTTCCAATCGGCCACGAATTGAGCAAGGCCCTTATCGGTAAGCGGGTGGTTGACGATTTGCTTCAGGACTGCGGGCGGAACGGTGGCGACATCGGCGCCTGCCAGCGCCGCTTCGGTAACATGGCGCGGATGGCGGATCGACGCGGCGAGGATTTCGGTGCCGAGGTCAGGGTAGTTATCGTAAATGGCGCGGATGTCGCTGATCAGGCTCATCCCGTCTTCGCCCACATCGTCGAGACGGCCGACAAAAGGGGAGACGAAAGCCGCCCCTGCCTTCGCCGCAAGCAGTGCCTGATTCGCCGAGAAACAGAGCGTAACGTTAACCATGATCCCGTCGCGGGACAGAGCGCGGCAGGCCTTGAGGCCATCCCAGGTCAGGGGAACTTTCACCGCTACATTGTCTGCGATTGCGGCGAGCTTCCTGTCCTCCGATATCATCGTTTCCATATCCGTGGCCGCGACCTCCGCGCTGACAGGACCTTCAACAAGAGCGCAGATTTCGTTGATGGTGCCGAGGAAATGTCGCCCGGTTTTGGCGATCAGCGACGGATTCGTGGTCACCCCGTCGAGCAACCCGGTTGCGGCCAGCACCCGGATCTCGTTTATGTCAGCGGTGTCGGCAAAAAATTTCATCGAAGGCCTCCCTTTCTTGAGGCGCAGTCAGACAGTGCGCAAATTACTGGCTTTTCGTTTAGCTTACGTTAACCGGGCCGGAACCGGCCATTCGCAACGCGTCACGCTCGGGGCGGACGTGGAATATTCAACTGTTCGCAAGCAAAAGCAATCATAGCCGCGGCGCGTTCGCGAATTTCAGCGGCGGTCCAGGCCTTTTTATCGGCGACCGCTGCGAGCGTTTTGTACTTTTTCGCCTGCTCCTTGATCACCGGACGTTTCAAGCGAAAGTCCAGATTCGTAATCTTTACGTTTTCGGCATAGTCCATGAGCGCCAGGTTGCCAATCGAATGGCAGGCGGAGAAGCGTTCCTCCTCCTCGGGAAAGTCCAAAAACCACTGCGAGCCAGGGGCCGGCCTCTGCGGAAGGACATGTTCAACCGAGGCGAAGGAGGTATCGGCAACAATGGCTGGCCCAGCCATTGATTCAAGCCACCGTATCAGGGGAAGCCGGATCTCGTCATCGTAGAGAGGTGTACTGAGCGTTTCGGCAGCGCGGGCCAAGTGCTGCGGTCTGAACGTCAAGGCTCCAGGCTTTTGCCCGCGAGCGGATAGCGGGTCCTGGCGCGCCCGCCATTGTGAAAGGGCATTTCCGAAGATTTTAGCACGGTCCACCGCCGAGAACTTCGCGAGCGTTATGACCATGCAAGCCCGGTGCAATCCTGCGAACCGCTATCGGAACGTCTTGGTGGCTATTGCTCCAGCCCCGCCTGCCGTTTTCGCCCTGTTGTCCCGGTATTATCTGTACCAGGCGAGAGCGAGAGGCTTCCACTCGAACCATTTGAAAAAGCCAAGCCGCCATACATCCGCATCCGTTACGGCGGCGGGAGGCTCCCGCAGCTTAGCCTTAAATTCTAGCCACGAACTTGCATAGGCGTTGACGTCCCGCATGACATTGGGGATTCCAACAAGGCCGTGGTTCTTTTCGATATGATCGGCAAGTTTCGTGAGATGATCCGGGCCTTGAGGACTGCGGCGGCAAATGAAGTCGTAGGCCCGCATGAGTTCCTCGAGGCCATCGCCTACAATCTCCAGCATCGCATCCCAGCTTTTGGTGAAGCTTTCGGCAGCCTCACCGGCTCCCGCGATGTCCATCATCTGGCCCTTAAAGATGTCAACGGCCCTTAGAACCATTCCACGGTGATTTGACGTGATAAACACTTGCCGTGCCAGCGTTTGAGAATCAGTCTCCGCAACCACCAGGTAAGTGCAATCCAGGAGGAAGCTGCCAAACCGCGACAGCCTCACCTGATTCCATGGCTTCAAATAGCCCTGGAACGTGGTGCGTGAGCGTCTGATCCGCAGTCCGCGGTCCGTAACAGCGCGGCGGAATGTTTTCGCCGTGGCGCCGCTGGTCAGAACTTCTGTAAGAAGCGTGCGGTCTGGGCCCGGCATGCTAATCCTGTGGGTTTCCCCGGCCGCCAGGGCTTCATGGATGCGCGCACGCAGACTTTCAGAGCGAGCCAAGTCACGTATGACAGCCAGCAGAATTGTAAGTGTCGTTACACGCTGCAGCCCATCGAAGATCTCGAAGCGGCTCTCGTCCAAATTGCGGAGAACGACCTCACCAAGATGGTATCCGGGAGTTACTTCCTCCTCATCGCCATCAGGCGTAGAAGCAATCTCCGTTTCCCCCGCTTCGTCCGCATCATCCTCATCTAAAACGGCAACGTGGATTTCTCCATCTTCATCGGCCTCATCACCTTGCCGCAAACACGCTCTATCGATGTCGTTGAGCAAGTCTTCGGCTTGTTGGGCGTCCCAGACGTAATCGCGCTGCACGCTGGCTGGAACGAATATGCCAAGCTGAAAAAATTCCTCCACCGACAAGACCCGGGCTGAAAGAATCATAGACGGTTCCAAAAGGCATTTAGAAAAACGAACAAGAACCCCCAGCGATACGCCTGCCGGGCCTCTCCCGCAACTAGTAAGAAGGGGCAGACGAACATAAAAGATGCTTGGAGTCTTCGCTTGGCCCATCCACTATAAGAGCGCAATGTATATCGGAGGGAACATGGGCAAAGCATCTGCAAGAACTGGCGGGAAGCTCCTTGCCGATCAGCTCCGGCTGCATGGCGCGGACATGATTTTTGGCGTTCCTGGCGAGAGCTATCTCGCCGTGCTTGACGCCCTCTACGATTATCGCG
>JBAUNL010000106.1:0-4809 GCA_049579205.1 Rhodomicrobium sp.
CCGCGCCAGTGTGGGCTTGCCAGCGGCGCACGATCACGTCCACGTAAAGCGGATCAAGTTCGAGCCCACGGCACTGCCGGCCGGTGCGTTCTGCGGCCATCAGCGTTGTGCCGCTACCGAGGAAGGGGTCGAGAACGATATCGCCGCGCCGCGAACTGTCGAGGAGGGCGTCAGCGACCATCGCCACCGGTTTGACTGTCGGGTGCAGCGCGGCGAAAGGGCCTTCCTCGCCCGCGCGTCCAAATGCCGGCCCGGGGGCATAAGCCCAGACATTCGTCCGATTACGTCCCTGGCGGCCGAGTTGCACATTATTCTGGTGGCTTGCCGAACCGGCCTTGAGGACGAAGACGAGCTCATGCTGGGAACGGTAGAAGCTGCCCAGCCCGGCGTTGGGCTTGCTCCAAACGCAGAGGTTCAGCATGTCGAAGCCCGCCGCACGCGAGGCGCTCAGCATCTCGGCCGTGTGCCGCCAATCCATGCAGACATAGTTGACGGCGCCGGAGCGGCTGAAGGCCGCCATGTGGTGCAGGGATGTTTCGAGAAATTTCGTAAAGGCGGCAGAATCCATCTCGCCCGCCGCCATCGTAAATTCGCGATGGTGGGCTTCTCCATGTCCGCTGACATTGCCATCGATCGGCAAATTATAAGGGGGATCGGTGAAGGCGGCGCCCGCAGTCTCCGGGCCAAGAAGCGTGCGATAGGCCTCAGCGTCGAGCGCGTCGCCGCATAAAACTTTGTGACGTTCCAGCAGCCAGAGATCGCCAGTTCGGGTGACAGCGGGCCCCGGCACGGCGGGAATAGGCGGCTCGGCAGCTTCACGTTGGTTTTGCGACAGCGCTTCGATGCGCAAATCGATTTCACCCACGTCGAAACCGGTGGCCTCGAGAGCAAAATCGAGATCGAGGCTTGCCAACTCCTTCAAGGTTTCGCCGAGCAGCCGATCGTCCCAGGAGGCGATTTCGGTCAGGCGATTATCGGCGATCGCAAAGGCCCGTCGCTGAGCCTCGGTAAGATGGTCGAGCCTGACAGTGGGGACTTCAGCAAGCCCAAGAAGTTTCGCGGCGAGGATGCGCCCGTGGCCGGCGACGACATTGTTCTCGCCGTCGATGAGAATGGGCACATTGAACCCGAAACTCTCGATGCTGCTGGCGATTTTCCGGACCTGCTTCTTGCTGTGAATGCGGGCGTTGCGGGGATCGGGCTTGAGTTGCCCGATCGGGAGATAGCAAACGGACAAAAGGGTTTGGTTGGCGGAATGCTTTGCATTCCTGGCGATCGTTTCTTGCATGTTGCCTCCTGCAGACCGCCCGGCGAGGAGAGGATGGTCTCGGCCCAGGCGGTGCGCTGAAGGTGGCAGGGCGCGCCGCGGCGATCGAGTTCAGGAAGCGAACGAAAAAATGACCCCAGTTAAAGAATGCGAACCTTGATCAGATCATCGGCCTTGACCGGGAAGGTCTGATCGCCGGCGATAAGCTCCTCATAGAGCTGCGCCCGTTGCACAATCCCCTCAACGAGTTCGCGCCAAAATAGCAGGAGCTCTAAACCAAGATGGACGCCGGCTTTGTTAAGCTCCTGTCCGATGGACAGTGCAGAGGCTGCGAGGTGAATCACGGGACGGCTTGGCGCCCAATAGCGCCGCTTCACATTGCCGGCATCGCTTTGACCAGCATCGTCGAGCACAAATGCCGCCATTTCATTGAGCGATAATCGTTTGATGGCGTTGGGCAGTGTGGGCGACTGGCCCAATTCCGATCTTTGCAGAAAGGGGATGGCCATTCGGGCCGCCACGAGTTGTTCGCCGAGGCGCCTGGCCGCAAATCTGGTTTCGCGCTCGGCAACCTTGGCGTCGCGGAAAACATACTGGAGCTTAACCGGCTTGGGGCTCCAATCATCCGGATTGTATTGGTAATCGATCGCGTACCGGCAAAGCGACGCGTGGATATCCCCCCGGCGGGTATCGTCCTTGTCCTCGACGGGGTATGCGAGGACCGCGAGGAGCATCGCTCCACATTCGTAAACCTGGCGGTTCTGAAAACTGATCCCAATCAACTGGGTCCCCATTCTATCTACCTACTGCGTTCACTTCGATGCCCTCGGTCAATTCATTTAAGAACGCGGATAGCTTCACGCAAAAACCAATGCGGAATGGGGCATCTGGTTTTCGGATAAATCGCCCTCGCCTTGATCCCTGATTGAGCCCGACGCCCCAATCTATTCGCTGTTGGCGCAATTTAATTCCCTGTTCTGATTTTTAGGGAATTCATCCGGCAAGTTATTGAATAAGCGGGTGTTGTTCCCGCGCATTGGCATGAAGATGAATCAAAATTGAAGAAGTCCCTGTAATTTTCTCTGTTAGCAGGGAATTTGCTGCCTGAGACAGGTTTGCAGCCGACTGCGCCGGCCACCCAGTCCGATCTCTGCGGCTCGGTTCCCCTGCCTGTACGAAGCTTTGATGTTTCAGCCTATTAGGCTTTTAAAAGGCAGTCTCAGGGCCGCAATCTTCAGATTCAGGCTCGCGGGCCGCCGGCTTTATAGCGGCTGTCTCTGCTCGCCATTTTTCAATTTCCGTTTTGGTGGCGCTGGAGACCGGTTCGAGATCTGCGAGAGAACGGTTCGGAAGACGTCCCAGAGGCATGGCCATAGCGGCGAGCGCGGCGCAGCAGAAATGGGGGCGCTTGCGCATCTCTATCGCGGCGAAGTGGCTCACCAGGCAGTCTCTAGAATTTTGTAGTTAAATTTATCAGCCATTCCGGTGACACGGCCAGGATCGCCGTCTCGGCCGTTTTATCGGCTCGGGCAAGCACGTGTGCCGACAATGGTCACCAAGATGCCTCGGCGTTCACGCAACTGCTATAGTGGACCTCTCGAATGAAACCACGATGCCGCTCTAAGTACCGATTCGCAACTTCGCCGCTTGCCGGGCTCACCGAATGCAATTGCGGGATTTCAAGAACTCACCCTTCAAGTAAGTCTCCATGCTTGTTCGCGCCTCGACAGCGAACGATACGCGCACGTCTGACGCTCTGCTTGCGTTCGTGGCTGTTGATGGTGTGCGAAGCTAAGCGCCACAGGTTCGAAGCGGACATGTCTTGCATGGATATCGGACCACAATATAAACTGGACCGAGTAGGCATTCAAACTAGGTGACCTGAACAGAGAAAGCAGATGAAAATTTCCTCAAGCCGCGCCTTGTCTCTGACCTTGGTATTCGTGGCATCCTGCTTCCTCTATTCGGGTGCCGTCCTCGCCGGGGATAAAAAATATTTAGAATTCTGCCATGGCTCGAAAGATTGCTCTGGTAACCTATCATGCCGCAAAGACGGCAGTCTTTACCTATGTCTCTGCCCCAAGCGCGGCGATGTTGCCTATCGCGACCTGAATGCGCGGGCCAAGGAACGGAGCCATACGCCGCGGGTGGTTTGTTATGGGGTGGGCGTCCCCGCCCATAAATGTGTCACGGAAAAAGGCGCCAAATGTGGATGAGAGAACCCCTGGCGATTTCGAGGGGCCGGCCGGCGCCCGGCTGGCAAAATCATCCATGCCGTTATCGACAATTATGCCGCCCACAAACATGCCAATGTGCTGGCCTGGCTTGAGCGTCATCCCCACTGGGTTTTCCACTACACCCGAACCTCATGCTCTTGGCTCAATGCCGTGGAGGGGTTCTTCGCAAAACTCACCAAGGAGGCTCAAGCGCGGCGTCTTTCGCTCCCTCACCGATCTGCAGGCCGCCATCAACCGCTTCCTCGCCGAGCACAATCGAGAACCCAAACCCTTCCTCTGGACCAAAGACCCGGACCGAATTATCGCTGCTGTCAAGGCAAGTCCCGGATCACCGCCTGCGCCGCGCGCCGCCATTTGCGCGAGCGATTGTCCCGCGCGCTTCAATATCCAGGCACGTCATGTCACGCCCTTCATCCCGCAGGCGTGGCCCAGTGGTACTCGGGGCCATTGCACAGATCGCTGCGCAACAGTTAGCTGCGGCGGTCGGCCCTGAGCGCGGTAACCAGTTTCGCTCCCCCGCGCGGCGCGGCTAATCGGTGCTACGGGCAGAGGGAACAAAATATGGGGTCAACCCTGACCCATGGCATACTCCCGCTCGGCACGGTGAATCGTTTAGCGCGCGATTTGCACATTCCGCTCGACCCGGAAGGGGCGCTGCGCGCGCTGGCCCCTCACATGGCATAAGATTTCATCGAGGCTCACGGTGCCGGGGCGAGGCCAGCTCGCGGCTCGCCCGGCCTCGACTTGCTGCGTTTGAGGGCCTACCGTCTTCGAGAGAAATCGGCATTGATTTGGTCTTTCGTAAGGTGCTGCTTGATCGATGCGAAAAAGGCTTCCAGCATGGCGGGCGGCGGCGGCGGAAGGATGATGGCGCCGTTCAGATGCTCGCCACTATGGCTGCTTGTCCCTGGCTGATAGCGTTTTGGAATGGACGCGGCCCAAGCCTTCTGAAGGCGTTCCTCGGTCGTTGGAGAGATCATCGGCGGGCCCCTCCTTCATGCTATGCGCACCGGCTCGGGCAAGCGCTCAGCCCACGGGACCTTGAGCGTAGCGAGTGGATCGATAAGGCAGGCCCTTTCGCGGGCGAGGGCGTCAATGGCGCGATCGAGCGCCTGAAGCTTTTCGCGCTTCACACAGGCAAGCCGCCAGAAAACTTCGCGCATGACGCGAGCACTCTGATTGCGCTTTTCCCAGCCTTTGCCCTAAGCCGCGACTTCGGGATCGATCATGGCGAGTTTCCCGCGCTTCGCCGCTGGTCGCGGCGCTTCCGGAAGCTGCCCGGTTTCATAACAATGCCGGGAATCC
>JBAUNL010000107.1:0-3508 GCA_049579205.1 Rhodomicrobium sp.
CTACGCGTGACGTTGGACTCCTGCACATTGTCGATGTCCGTCCATCTGAGGACGGCGAAAGCGCAATCCTCCGCGTGAATGACGGCGCCGGCTATGATGAACTCCATTTGACGGAGCGCTACGAAGATGTCGCGGAGAAACTGCTCCGGTTCCAATACGCGGCCGCAGCCCGCTAAGCTGAGCGGCGATGCGCGATAACCCCGCGCCAAGCTTAAGTGAGGCAGAAGCTTTCCTGGGCAGGGCATAGGCTGCGCTGGCGTGTGACCGGCCAAGCGATTTCGTACCAGATAACGCTCAGCCTCACTGTTTTCGCTAGACGCAAGCCGTCAATGTGGCGACTCGTGGGTATCCATCATCGGGATCACATGCAGGCAGAAGCAGACAACTCAGGAGTCATCATCCGCCCGCCAATTGCATTGGCGCTTGCGTTTGTAATGGGTCTTGCAATCGACCAGCTCTATCCGTTGCGCTGCGGCTCCACCATCGT
This sequence comes from Rhodomicrobium sp., assembly GCA_049579205.1. Lineage (GTDB taxonomy): Bacteria > Pseudomonadota > Alphaproteobacteria > Rhizobiales > Rhodomicrobiaceae > Rhodomicrobium. The sequence goes on from JBAUNL010000107.1 coordinate 488, forward strand.
CACAAGCCAGCTCCCGGTCGACCGCTGGCACGACGTAATTGGCGATCCGACTTACGCCGATGCGATCCTGGACCGCCTTGTTCACAATGCCCATCGCATCGATCTGACCGGCGAGAGCCTCAGAAAGAAGCGCTCGAAAGCTGTCAAGGAGGGTTGAGTCAACGAGACCATCCGCAAAACCGGTCGCGGGCGGAAAGAAGTAGCGAGGTCCATGGCGCTGCATCCAAATATCGGGCAACGCAGCAAGCAGCTGGCACCGGCAACCATCCATAGCTGTGTGACTGCGTAACAGATAAGGAAAACCGCCCAAAGGCAAAGACACCTGCCCAGCGCTAAGCTGAATTCGGGCCGCAGCAGAAAACCTTAGGCACCAATTATTTCGTTTTCTGCGGCGGCTCCTGGGTACGAGACGGGCGCATTTGCGGGTCACTCGAAAGAATTGCCCCCTGAACAGTGGACCACCATTCTCCCCGCACGAACATGTTGTCCCGCATGACCCCTTCCTCGCGCATTCCAAGTTTAGCCATGATCCGGCGAGACGCATGATTTTCGGTGGTGCTGGCCTACAACATGAAGCGGATGATCAAGATGTTCGGAGTGAAACCGCTAATGGCGGCAATCGCTGCCTAGCTTTCTTGCTGAGTGTTCGAATGCCAGGCCGCTCCTACCGATTACATCAGCGCGTTTTTCCACGGCCTCGGCCGACTGCGGACATTCCCGGCTAAAACGACCTCGTCCGCAATCGGGGGAGCAACAGAATTGACAGTATCAGAGGCTTAGCCGGAGTCGCGAGATCCAGACTTTTTTCCGCTAGCGAGTCATCAAGCCCCCTGTGGCGCTGAAATGGACGCCCAAGCGTCGCGGCTTTTTTTTGCCGCTAGGGCTCAAGGATTGGGCTGGGTTGTTGGAGAGCAATCTAGCTGGGGTGGCTCGACCAAGGAGAGAGTGAATGGCTAAAACGGTTGCAGGCATCCTGGTCGAGACGCTGGAGCAGATCGGCGTAACTCACATCTTTGCGCTGATTGGCGACTCTTTGAACCCTATCGCTGACGCTGTGAGGCACAGCAAGATCGAATGGGTGGGTGTCCGGCATGAGGAAGGCGGGGCGCTTGCCGCCGCGGGACAGGCGAAGCTCACGGGCCGCTTAGGGGTGTGCGCAGGAACAACTGGACCTGGGAGCAACCATCTCGTCGCCGGGCTTTATGAGGCATGCCGCGATCACGCTCCAGTGCTGGCGCTTTCGGGCGACATGCCGCGCAAGTTTCACGGCACAGACTACATTCAGACTACCGAACCCGATTTGCTTTTCCGCGACGTCTCGCTTTTCACCGAGACGATTCTCGCGCCGGACCAGGCGCCCACCGTTATTCATCAGGCGATCGCAGCCGCTTATGCTGGGCGCGGGGTCGCGCATTTGACGCTGCCGCAGGATGTGTTGGCCTCAAAGGCCAGCTCTAAGGTTCCGAGCCTCGCCACCCTTCGGCCGAAAGAGGAGTTTCCGGCGAGCGAGCAAGACATCGCCGAAATCGCTCGCCGTATCGATGCAGCCGGGACGGTGGTGATCATGTGCGGTAATGGGTGTCACGGGGCGGCGGACGAGCTCGTGGCGCTTTCAGCGCGCCTGAAGGCTCCATTGGTCCATACGGTGAAGGGAAAGGACATCCTCCCGTACGATCACCCGCGCTGGATGGGCGGTATTGGCATGATTGGAACCCGTCCCAATTATCAGGCCATCCAGCGATGTGATCTGCTCCTCATGCTCGGCACCGACTACCCCTATCCGGACTACTTGCCTGGCAAAGAAAAGGTAATCCAGATCGACGAACGTTCAGAGGTGCTGGGGCGGCGCGCTCCCACCGCCTTTGCCGCCGCCGGCTCCGTCAAGCCGTCGGTCAAGCTATTGCTGAACAAGGTCGCGGAAAAGCAGGACAACAGCTTTTTTGAACGAGTGAGCGAGGAGCGCCGCGAATGGGACGAAAAGCTCGATCGCCAAGCCGATCCCGGCCGAAGCGCGGACCGCATCCATCCTCAGGCTGTGGCCCGCGCGGTGAGCGATCTTGCGGCCAAAGACGCCACCTTTGTGCTCGATACGGGCCTGAACACTTTGTGGTCCGCTAACTACATCAGGCAAAGCGGTTCGCAGCGCATCATCGGTTCATTCAACAATGCCGCCATCGGCACGGCGCTGGGGCAGGCGAATGGCATCCAAGCGCTGGACAACTCGCGGCAGGTGATCGCGCTTTGCGGCGATGGCGGCTTCAACATGCTGATGAGCGAATTTCTGACCGCCGCTCATCACAAGCTGCCCGTCAAAGTCATCGTCTACGATAACAGCGCATTTGGCCTGATAACATTGGAGGCGGAGCAGATGGGCCTGCCCGCCTACTATAAAGGGATCGATTTCCCGAACCCCGACTTTGTCAGGCTGGCCCAGGCTTGCGGCGGGAATGGATTCAAGGCCGAGAAGCCGGAGGAACTGCAGCCGGCCATCCGCGAGGCGCTGAGAACGGACGGACCTGCGATCGTCGATGCCGTGGTCGCTGCGAATGAAATTCCGAACATACCGCATCTCGAATTGGAGCAGGCCGGAAACTATGCGATTGCTAAGGTGAAGGAGGCGGTGCTGGCTTTTACGGGTGGATGACGTTCTGCAGGAATATGTCTACCTGAGAGAAATAGCAGTACCGTTTTGGGTCAAAATTTATCGTCGCCGCAATCGGCGTGGTGCGCGCCTCCAATCTCGCAAAACTTCGTTTCGGTGGGTCCGCTGTTTGGGGTTAAGCGGCTGAGCCCTATGTCCACCGGTTCTCCATAGTAGGTAGTTTCCGATTCTAATCCATCGGCCGGAAATCCGTTAGCGTCGATCCACTGTGTGCACAAGGCTCCGATGCCTCCTGCCCCCGCGTTGGCGTCGGAGCGTTTTTCTTTGCGCTCAAGAACCGCGCGGTCACAGTTACAGCGGGGGACCAGCGGGCCGGACGTGTTTCGGCCCGCTATCCAACGCTGACCGCTGGCAATCGC
>JBAUNL010000108.1:0-6624 GCA_049579205.1 Rhodomicrobium sp.
ATTGCGCTTTTCCCAGCCTTTGCCCTAAGCCGCGACTTCGGGATCGATCATGGCGAGTTTCCCGCGCTTCGCCGCTGGTCGCGGCGCTTCCGGAAGCTGCCCGGTTTCATAACAATGCCGGGAATCCCGCATTATTGTTGAGCGCCGCGCCTACTCAGTCAACCTGGAATGGAGCCGCCTCAAGCGGCCTCAATTGTGGATCCTTATCGCCTCGGTCTTGTTTCACCAAGTGTTCATTACTTCGCCCTCGTCGCGCGGCTGGGTTCGATCCGGCGCGCGGCTGAGGCCCTGAATGTCGCGCCATCCTCGATCAGCCGCGTGATCAAGAACATGGAGCAGGAGCTTGGAACTCTCCTCTTCGAGCGTGTCCGCCAGCGTTTAAAGCTTACAAGCGCGGGCGAGTTGATGCTCTATCATGCGCGGCTCAGCGTGACGGAGTTGCGCCGCGCTTGCTCCAGCATCGACGATCTGCACGGACTTCACCGCGGGTCGGTGTCGGTCGCCACGATCGAAAGCGCCTCGCGCAGTCTTATACCCTCTGTGCTGGAGGCGTTCTGGTTGCGCCATCCTGATATCACGGCCGATTTCAGGGTGGCGGGATCGCAAGAGGTTTGCGATGCCGTGACCGCAGGCGATTGCGAGCTGGGCGTTGCGTTCGACGTACGGCCTGCCCGCAATTTGCGAAGGGTCGCTACGGCTCTTTTCCCGCTGGGCGTCCTTGCCCGGCCCGGTAGCTCTTTTGCCCGTAAGAAAGAACTCAAACTATCCGACCTTTCCGGGGAAAGGCTTATCCTTTCCGATAGCAGTCTCATGCTAGGGCTCTCGGTCGAGGAAGCATTCAGCCGTTCGCTCATCGATGTCTTCCCGCGCTCCCGTACAAATTCGATCGGCCTGATGGTCGAAATGGCGAAGATGGACCTTGGCACAGTGCTGCAAACGCGGGTCGGAATTGAGAAGGAAATCGCGCGTGGCGAGCTACTGTTCGTACCATTACGCGATCCTAAGATCGGTCAAAGACGCCTCATGCTTCTGTCCAGGCCCGAGAAAGAACTGTCCGGCGCGGGCGCCGCATTCCTGACCTTGCTCGCGCAGGCCATCGAAAAACTCAAAATTTAGGTGTTGCGCTCGGCGCATCAGATCCGTCGAAAACTATCGCCTATCCTGCACATTGTCCGGCTGCAATCATCTCCAGCAAAGGGGTTACCATGAAGCAAAGTGCGGTCGACGCCGTTATCCGGGGCCTTAAAAAGGCGGGCGTCGGCATCGTTTGCTACCTCCCCGACTCTCTGTTCAAAGAACTCTATCCAGCGCTCGACGCCGATCCAGATATCCGAACCATTCGGGTCACCAACGAGGGTGAAGGCGCTGCCATCTGCGGCGGCGTCTTTTTGTCGGGCAAAAGAGCCGCCCTCATCATGGAGAACTCCGGGCTACGGGCCTCGGTCGAACCGCTCGCTCGCATGGGGTTGGGCGCCGGCATTCCCGTCATCATGGTCATGAGTTATCGGGGCGAGCTCGGTGAAAACAATTGGTGGGCGATCCCGCATGGCATCACGATGGAGCCAGTTCTGAATGCCTTGCGCATCCCATACGAAATTGTGCGCGAGGAAGACCAAATCGAACGCGCAATCGTGGCTGCGTATACCTGGTCCTATACATCCTACTATCACTCTGCCGTGGCGCTCGGCGGCACGGTGGTCAGATGAAGCGCTTCGATTGCATGACGGCGCTCGCAAAATATCTCGACCGCGAACTGGTAATTCTATCGCTCGGTCGCAGCGTCGACGAATGGTACAATGCTGCACCGCACATGCGCGAGGCAAGCCTGTTTCAACAGCAATTGGGTTGCGTGACCGCGCAGGCGTTCGGGCTTGCGGTTGGCCTGCCTCACCGGCGCATCATCTCGCTCGATACCGATGGCGGGATGCTCTTCAATCTCGGGATTCTGGCGACGCTCGGAAACGAACGGCCAAAGAACCTTTTCATCGTCGTGTGGGACAACGAGTGCTACCAATCGATTGGCGGACCGCCGACCCACACCGCATCGGGACGGGTAGACTTGGCAGCTATTGCGCGCGGGGCAGGGATCGAGAACGCTTTCACGGCCACCTCCCTCGAAGATTTCAAGGCCCATTGCGAACAAGGGCTGAAGAGAGATGGACCTTATCTTGTCATCGCAAAGGTCTCACGGGAGGTTCAGCCGGGCATCAAACGCAAGCACAGCGATGGACGCGAAGACAAATACATCTTCGTGCGCCACGTCGAAGCCACTGAAGGCATTGTGATCATGGGACCCAGCGAGCACAATTGAGGCCGCGCATAATGACCGCCACGGCAGCGTCCACCATCCCGCAGCGGCCTCTGAAGGCAGCCCATGATTACATCGTTGTGGGTTCTGGTTCGGGTGGCGCACCCGTTGCGCGGCGGCTCGTGGATGCGGGAGCAAGCGTGCTCTTGATCGAGGCCGGCCCGCCCGGTATCGGCATTCCGGAAATTGACGATCCTGCTCAGTGGGTGCCGCTTGGCAGAAGCCGTTATGATTGGGGCTACGACTACACGCCCACGCATCACGTTAACGGCCGGACCATCGGAATTCCGCGCGGCCGCGTGCTTGGCGGCTCATCTGCGATTAACGCGATGATGTGGTATCGCGGAAACCCCATCGATTACGACGCGTGGGAAATGAGCGGCGCCGAGGGCTGGGCATTCAAGGACGTCTTACCTTACTTCAAGCGCTGCGAAGATTGGACCGGCGGTGAAAACTCGTGTCGCGGCGCAGGCGGACCGCTCAGGATTGAGAGAAGCCCTAGCCCGCACCTAATCGCTTTGGCCTTTATGGAGGCCGCCCGCGAACTTGGTGTTCCCACTATCGAAGACCCAAACGGCCCCAATAACGAGGGTGCCTCGCTCTCTAATTTCAACATCTCCGCGGGAAAGCGCTGGAACTCGGCGCGAGGCTATCTCTGGCCTATCTTGGACAACCCAAATCTCACGATCCTAACCGATTGCCTTGCGGTCAGCCTTGGATTTGAAGGCAACCGCTGCGTTTTGGTGCGGCATGCCCGAAATGGCGAGTACGCAGAGACCCGCGCAAACGGTGAAATTGTGTTGGCCCTTGGAGCGGTCGATACGCCGCGCCTACTGATGATGTCCGGGATCGGCGACCCGGTTGAACTAAAGCGCCTTGGCATCCAAGTTCGCGCAGCTCTCCCAGGAGTTGGTCAGAATCTGCAAGATCATCCTTTGGTCCGAGCAATAAACTTCCGCTCCAAAAAAGCCTTGGGAACCACCCGCGACAACGGCGGGGGATCGATGGTGAATTGGAAGACCAGCGCAGGTTTATCTCAAGCGAATGCCCACGCCTTTCCGGTGCAGGGAGCAAGCGCCACACCCGCGCTTGCCGCTGCGTATGACCTCTCCGGAGATATCTTTGCCATCGGAACCGGGCTAATGCGCTCGCGCAGCCGCGGTCATCTCAAACTACTGGGAGCCGAGCCTGGTTCCCCGATGGAAATCCAGCCGAATTTCCTTAGCGATCCCGAAGACCTCGCGGACCTTACCGATGCCGCGGCGTTCGCAATGGAGCTTGGACAGGCAAAAGCCTTCTCGAAATGGTTCGGAGGCTTTCTTGCGCCCGAAGGACGGCTTTCCCGAACAGAAACGGCCGCCTTCATTCGCGTCGCGTGCTCGACATTCTTTCACATCTGCGGAACCTGCAAGATGGGCAAGGACGAGATGGCGGTTGTGGATAACGAGCTGGCCGTCCATGGCGTCGAAGGCCTTCGCATCGCCGACGCTTCGGTGATCCCAGTCATTCCGAGCTGCAACACGCATGCACCCGTTACGATGATCGGCGAGCGTGCCGCCGATTTCCTGCTCCAGTCCCGATTGAGTAAAAGGCAAACAACATCATGACCGCGGATGCTTTGATCCTGGCCGGCGATTGCGTTCTGACAATGGACCAGCAGAATTCCGTCATTAAGGACGGTGCGATCCTCGTAAAGGACGGCCGCATCGCAGAAACGGGGACCCTGCCGGAACTGCGGGCCTCGCATCCATCGCTACCTGTTAAGAAGATCCCAAACAGCATCCTTATGCCCGGCCTCATCAACGCGCACGCACATTCCGGTTTGCTGCGCGGCACCGCCGAACACCTCCCGGTTTGGGACTGGCTGACGCTGCACATCAACCCCATGCACCGTGTCCTGCAGCCGCATGAAGCGGAAGCGGCATCACGCCTTTGCTACGCCGAGTCTGTCCTTGGCGGCACAACCACGATTGTGGACATGTGGCGCTTCATGGAGGGTAGCGTGCGTGCTGCCGAGACGATCGGTAACCGGCTTGTAGCTGTGCCATACGTGGGTGAGCATCCTGACTACAATTATTTCGACACGCTCGATATGAACGAGGCGTTGATTGAAAACTGTCAGGGAAAGGCCGGCGGACGTATTACCGTATGGGTAGGACTCGAGCATCTCTTCTACGCCGATGAAGCCGGGCAGAGGCGAGCTATAGATCTTGCGAAGAAGCACGGAACTGGCTTTCACATACATTGCAGCGAAGCGCAGATCGAACTGGCAGAATTCCAGAAGCGGTATGGCAAACGGCCCATGTTTGCGCTCGACGATCTTGGCTTTTTCGAAACCCCACTAACGATGATCGCCCACGGGGTCTGGCTCGACTCCTCGGAAATCGAACTGATCTCCAGCCGCCGCGCCTCGATCGCTCACAATCCCGTCAGCAACATGAAGCTCGCCAGCGGTATCGCGCGGGCGGGCGAAATGCTGGAAGCAGGCGTTCCTGTTGGCCTTGGTACCGACGGAGAAAAGGAGAACAACAACTTCGATATGTTCGAGGAGATGAAGGTTGCGTCCCTACTCGGAAAATTAAAAGACCTCGATGCCGCCGCCATGGATAGTTGGCACGTGCTTCGCATGGCGACGATCACGGGAGCAAGGGCGATTGGCCTTGATCGCGAGATCGGGTCGATTGAGCCGGGCAAATGCGCCGACATCATTGCTGTGAGAACGGACACTCCGCGGATGACACCTTTTTTCTCCGAGGGCTCATACTTCAACCTGCATCATAATGTCGTGCATGCCGTTCGCGGCAGCGACGTCTGTCTCACCATGATCGGCGGCGTGATCCTCGCCGAGGACGGCGAGCTTAAGACCACGAGAATGCAGGATGTAATTGCGGAAGCCCAAAGCCTTGCCCCCGGACTTTTTGCCCGCCGCGCGGCATTTCTCGCCGGGAGTGCGGGCGGCAACGTGCAATGGACTGAGAACGCATAATGTTTGAGCCGGCGGCCTAACCGATGGTCAAGACCCGAGACAAGGTCGCCCTCGACCAATGGTATGCTCTCGAAACCAGCGCCGATCTTGGGGCCGATCCTGTCTTTACACGGCTGCTCGGACAGGACATCGAGATGTTCCGCGATAGCGCTGGCCAACCCGTCATCTGCGAAATCCTTGATGGCGGCGGCCGGAGCGCGCCGCTGCCGGTACGGGAGCGCTATTGCTGCGTATGGACAACGCTCGGAAAGCCCGTCCGTGAAATTTTCACGATAAAAGAAGCGGAGGAATCAGACCGCCGCGTCGTGCCGTGCGGATGGGTCAGGATGCGAGCTTCGGGTTTGCGCGTCGTCGAGAATTTCCTGGACATGGCGCATTTCCCGTATGTTCACACTGGCATTCTCGGCGACGAGCCGCATACGGAGGTGCCGCATTACGCGAGCGAGATCCGCCGGGACGTAGACGAGGTTTGGGCCAGCAACTGCACCTTCTTCCAGCCGCGAATGACTGCCTCGAAAGCCGGCGGCGACTTCGTCCAGCTTACCTATCGCGTGCCCAGTCCGTTTGCTGTGATGCTGTACCGGGTCTGCTCCTCCTCTCCGGAGCGGCTCGATGCCATCGCCCTTTTCATTCAGCCGATGGAGGAAGATTTCTGCCGGGCGCAGCCCATCATGTACCTCATCGACGAACGTTCCACTCATACGGGGCTCCTCAATTTTGAACAGGTCATCTTTCTGCAGGACCGCATTATCCTTGAGAACCAGCGGCCGTTGCTTCTCCCCCTCGAACCGCGCCGGGAAATTCCAACTCGCGCCGACAGCTCTTCGGTCGCGTATCGCCGCTGGCTCAAAGAGAAGGGGATAAGGTTCGGCACGACGGGCGGGGCTGCATGAGGATGCCTGCCGAAGGATTCGATGTGGTACACCCCCGCACCGTCCTGGAGGCATTGGAGTTCTATTCGCGAGGTGACTGCCGGTTTGTTGCGGGCGGAACCGCCCTTCAGCTGGAATGGGCGGCTGGGCTTCCGCAACCCGAAAGGCTTGTCAATCTCGGCGGTGTGGCTGGCCTCAAGTCCATCGTTTGCGGTGAGGATCAGATCCAGATTGGAGCGCTCCTGACGCTTGCGGCTCTGGAACGGCACCCCGGCATTGCAACGAAACTGCCGCTTCTTGCCAGCGCCATCCGCACCGTCGCAGCGCCCGCGATCCGTACCCTCGCCACGATGGGCGGAAATGTTGGGGGACGTAATGGCTGCCTCCTCCCCGTCCTCCTCGCGCTCGGCGCTCATGTTCAAATCGCCGGACTGGCGGGACGACGCCAGCTTCCGCTT
>JBAUNL010000109.1:0-2004 GCA_049579205.1 Rhodomicrobium sp.
CATCGTTCCTTGGCTGCGATCTGCTCCGCTTATGAAGCCGCTCATACGATCCCCCGCATCTTGGCAGGTAGATTCTCAAGCAGAATCAGCATTCCGAAAAGGACTTTTCACACGGCCTCGGCCGAAACCGGAAGTCCAGCCGATTCCAGAGAGTGACTGCTTTTGGGGGATGAGCGGCATTCCTGCCCGGTATCAGTCGATGTTGCAGAACGCCGCGCTTGCTTCTCCACAAGTTTGTAAATTTCGGTCCCGACGGGCAATTTCCCGAAGTGTTAGGGACGTACGGTCGCGGCAATGGCTTCTTGATTTCCTCTCCGGACCGGAGGGACGGGCTGCCAGGATACAGGCTGCTTCTTCTTTAGCAGCGCCGCTCTGCGCATCGCTATCCTGCGGCGATGGTCAAGCGATGCTCGTGTTGCCGCCTGCGATCTTTTTGCGGCGGCTTCTTGGGCCTTGATTACGAGGGCGAGCCTTTCGGTTGCCGCCTGAGCTTCGGCCTCCGCCTTCAGTTTAGCATTCTCGGCGCCTTGAGCTTCAGCCTCAGCCTTCATTCTAGCATTCTCGGCGGCTTCCTTATCGCTGGTTTCCCCCTGAAGCCTTGCACTTAAAGCCTGTATGCGAGCCTTTGCATCGTAAAGCTCGGCTTGCACCTCCTTCCGCGCACGCTCCGCCGTTTCACGAGCCCTTGTTTCATCGCCGAGCTTTTGGCTTAAGTCTTTTGCTTCCTCTTCGGCGGCCAATTGCGCAAGTGCTGCCAAATGAGTTGTAGCCTGTATCCGGAGATCGGTTTCGTTGGTGGCACGCCAATAGGCGACACCTGAACCCAACGCGAGGGCGGACAATGCAATTACGATATACTTCCTGGGCATGGCGGATTTTCCTCTAGTATTGAGAAGAATTGGCGGCCACACTTCATTTACCTAGCATATCATCGTAAATATTCAGCTTTGTTCTGTTTTTGCATTTTAAGTAATGTGCTAAGATGCTGATTTACTCGCACATCAAGCAATGCGCCCGCACTCGAAAGTGATCGAAGGCAGGGCAGCCCCGTCTCGCCAATAGACGTTACTCACGGCGGAACATTGCCGCAGTGGCGCTATCATAGACGAAGCAAGGCAAATACCCAAGGTGAGGGTTATGGCACTGCCGCAAGTTCGAAAGCGAGGCGAATTAGCTGCAGCCGGGGAAGCGAAACCGGAATCCCCTTACCGGTTTGGCATGCTGGCTGAACGGCTAGTTTTTGTTGCTGGTCACTTTGCGGCTGGTTCTGATCCCCTTCTCCGCCGTGGGGCGATGGATAATGTGATGCTCCTTTGCCCGGCAATGCCGCGCTTGCTAAAGGGATCAATTTCAAAGAGCGATAAGGCATGATTGCCGGGTGCAAGCGGCGCTTCCGGTATCAACACCCATTCGTTGCGCTCATCAGCTATGGTCTCGCCAAGCGCTTGTGTGCCGCTTGTAAGCCGGATGATCCAGCCTGCCTTGCCGCGCCCGGCAGCTACGAGCTTTCCCGTTTCGTCAGCATCGGCCACATCGAAGCTTGGGGGTATTTCCGATGTTCGGGCCGGTTTGTCAGGCAGGCGGACTGAGGGAGCGTCAGGGACATTGTGCCGCAAAGCCGGAGCCTGCGTGCTGATATGAAGCGTTCCCGTCATCGGGGTGATTACCCGCGCAGGCTCCGGCCGTTGAGACATGACATGGAGGAAGAGAAGGCCGATGGCGGCCGCAAGGGTGCCAGCCAATAGGCCGCTGCGTTCCTTCCCCGCAGCTTTTGCCGCCAGATCGCGGCTTATGCTTTCCAACTGCCTCAAGCTGGTCAGAGCGGCGGCTCGTGCTGCTAAAAGGCGTCTTAGCCGTTCTCCGTTACGCTCACCCTTGTTGAGATCGGGGTGACATTCCTTGGCTGCCTTGCGAAAGGCTGCTTTGATCGCTGCGTCATCGGCGCTGAAATCAACGCCTAACACCTCATAGACCGTCGTCATCGCTATACTCATTACATATGAT
>JBAUNL010000110.1:0-2789 GCA_049579205.1 Rhodomicrobium sp.
GGCCGAACCGGTGTTCATGAGCCCGCTGGCGGTCCCTGCGAATTCCGGAGCCACGTCCATCGGAATTGACCAGATCGGGCCGATCACCAGCTCAAGGAAAAAGAAGCCGCCGCTTAAGAATAGCGCGATTGTAGTCGCATCCTTCGGCCCGAGCACAACACCTAAGAGACAGCCGGCAGCTCCAAGAAAGCCGATATTGATAATGCTTAGCCTCGCAAGAGTTACATTTCCGGTCCGGCGCAAAATCCAATCGCTGATGACGCCGCCCGTAGTGTCGCCCACGACACCCGCGAAGAAGACGCCCGAGGCAAAAAAGGCGGAATTTTTCAGATCCAGCTGGTAGCCCTCTTTGAAAAAGGACGGAAGCCAGTTCAAAAGCAGCCAGAGCATCCAGGCATAGCAGAAATAGGTGATGGACACCGGCAGCATTCGCAAAATCAGGCGCTTCCAAGGAATTTTGCGCTTCGCTCCGTCGCCAACGCCTCCATAGGCCGGAAGTCTTTCAAGATCATCCGCGGTGACTGCGCGGTGGTCTTTTGGATTGTCGCGAAAGTACAAAACCCACGCGATGACCCAGATCACGCTTACCGAGCCTAGGACAACGAAAGCCCCCCGCCACGAGGTGAGCGCGATCAAAAAGGCCACAGCCGGCGGCGTGACTGCATTGCCCAAGCGCGCGAAGGAGTGGGTAATTCCTTGTGCGAACCCGCGCTTGTCAGCCGGCGTCCAGTTCTGCATGGCACGCGTCGCCACCGGAAATGTCGCGCCTTCGCCAAAGCCAAGCAGGAGCCTCGCCAGGAAAAGCGTAAACAGCCCGCCCACAAGCCCGGTAAGGATGGTGGCCGCCGCCCAGATCAGGCCGCAAGCGAACAGCATCCGCCTTGCGCCGAATTTGTCTCCGAGTAGTCCGCCGATGACCTGAAATAGAGCATAAGGATAGGCAAACGCCGAAAAAGCAAGACCAAGCTCGGTGTTGCTTAAACCAAATTCTTTTTTAATAAGCGGAGCTGCGGTGCCGATATTGACCCGGTCTACATATGTAATAAAATACATTAGGCATAATAAAAACAGAACCGTTGCTGGGGCGCCGATTCTTTTCGCCATATCTCGTTACCTCCCCTTGCCCCTCATGCGACGCACAAGCGCTGCCTTCAATGCGTTCGTTTTAGCTTTTCGGGGGAGCATAGGGGGCATGGAAGGCGTATGCAATATACCAGAATGACCAACGGATCCGTACGTCTTGGAGGGCGGGGAATAGGCCGGGCTGGCGCTATTCCAGATCCTCCTCGCTTTGCGGCAGCGTGATCCCCGAATGCTGGATGGCCGTGGTGCGTCCCTTTTCGAAGTCCTCGTAACCCGCCGGGTTGACGCCGTTCTGCCTCAGCATCGCGATGGTACCCGCCCACTTCTCGGGCGTGTCCGACAGCACAGCAGCGTGGCCGATCGTGGTTGCGAGCAGTGCTGGAAGGCTGGGGCGCCCATTTGCTGCGGCTTGCGGCGCTGGCGCGATTTGTGCTGCAGAGGCAATGAGCGCATTGCGCGGGGGAATTGCAGTGGCAGCAATGTTCACTGTCATTTCACGAGCTCCTTTGGGCGCCGTAATAGTAATTCGCGTAGTTGTTTGTCGCGCCGGATAGGCCTGTTCCGATACCGGACAGGCCGGAGCCTTGATATTGACCGGCGGCGGTATTGAAGTTTCCTTGCGCGGTGGCGCTGGATGTGCTGGCCGAACTCAGCGCGTTCGCGGAATTTGCACCAAGCTGGGCGCTGCGGAACAGATCACCGAGCCGCGTCTCATATTCTTGTGAAAGCGAATTCTGGGAGTAGTTTTGAAGCGCGGCGAGTGTATTGCCTGACAGGCCCATGCCTTGCGCCGCATTCTGCGCCTGGATCTGTTGCAGGCCATAATTGACGCCGGACTGGAAGCCGGGATCGTTCTGAAAGTTAGTGTAATAGGATTGCTGCGCGCCGGCTCCGTTGACGCCGGTCGCGTTATTATAAAGGTTCAAGGCATTCTGGCCGCCTTGCATGAACGGCTGCTCATAGCCGACGGCCTGGTTGAACCGCTGCTGTTGCAGGGCTGCGGCTTGCTCGCGGCATTGGCTGCCGTTTGCGCCCCGAAATAGTTTCCGAGCGCCGAGGCGGCTCCGCCTATAAGGATGGGGAGGGCTGCTTCTGCCATGGGAGATCCTTTGTGAAGACGGTTTCGAGAGGGTGGTAGTGAAGGCGGCCGAGCAGCCCTTCGGTGCGCTCATAGCGGGCGGCCACCATGATGCGGCGCGCGCCTCTTGCTTTGGCCCATGATTCCAAGGCGCGGACGAGGTGTGCGCCATAGCCTCGCGCGCCCGGGAGTGCATACCAGGCGGTCTTGAACGCGGTGCGCTCGCCGGTGAAGTAATGAGGTGCGATCATGCCGCAGATGAAGGCGGAGACAGGCTCGCCTGCGACGAGAAAGATCCGGTCGCCGCCGCCGAGATGGGTAATTGCGAACCGGACAAGTTGCTGCGGATCGGCATCGCGCTTTCCTTCGTCTTCATAGAAACGCAAGCCGAGCTCCACGAAGCGTTGGACATCTTCGCGGGTCGCGCAGCGAACTTTCGAATTGCTCATGTGGAACTCCGTCAACTGTCATGGCCGCGCTCTGACACGCGGCCGTCACGGCAGCGAATGCGACGGCAATTAAATGGTTTGCTTTTTCCTTGGATGGCTGGGTCGAGCCCGGCCATGACAAAGTGCAATAGTGCGTGCCTTACGTCGCGAGCCGGTTTTGCGCGCGCACGACTGCAAGC
>JBAUNL010000111.1:0-7573 GCA_049579205.1 Rhodomicrobium sp.
AAAAAACCCCTCATTGCGCTGGCCGGATATGCGCGCGGGCGTGGCGCGGTCAAGGGCGCGCTTCGCAATTACTTGCGACTTCCTTCATCAGGGCGTCCCCTGACGGCCACCTTCAGGCGCCCGCGCGATTCTAACCGCCACGCAATTGAGGATGCTCTCCGGAACCGGATCGCCTCACTTTACCGGCAGCATCAGGTGCTCGCACGGAGTCCCTGCCCGCAGGACCTTTGTCTTGCCAAGCCTGCGCCCATTCCATCGCCGCCTTCCTAAACGCAGCCGCTCAGATGCGCGGCCGATGAGGTTCTGGACGGCGGCATCCGCGTTGTCCGCGATGAGCCTTGGGGCTAAAGTCGCGCTCAGCTTTCCACCTCAGTCTGCATATTTCGCCGGATCGTGCTCTGGGTTGGTGCGGGGCCTCCATCGGGCGGAGAGCGCCGCGAAGCGTCCAGCCGCTCAATCACGGCATTGATATGAGGGTCCGGGATTGGACTTTGAAAGGTATCCTCTTCCATTCGGCCGCCAATGCGCGAAAGAGCGACAAGGATCGGGATCGCCTCAGCGGGTGGCGCGGTTTGCCTCCAGGTGAGCCTGACCTGCGTCCGTAATGCTGTAAAGCCTTACATCCAATTGAATCCCGATAATGGCTGAGGGCATAGCCCGTACTGTTGGGTCCTTCGTATCCTCTAGCCGGGCCAAAGTGTCAGCAGCCCGGTTTTGCCAGCGCTGTAAATTATCAATCATGCGTGATGGCGCCCTCGAATGCGATCCTTTCAAGAGAAAGACGCGCTGGGAGCACATGTTCCAACCGGAGGACGGCGACGTGCGCACGGAGCAGTCTCAGCAGCTGCATGACCGCCCGCTGCCGAAAACGGCTTCGAAATGGTCCTGAGCCGTTGCCCAGGCCTTGATCGCAGCCCGCACCCGACCCGCCCCCCGCATCAGTGAGGGTGAGCTCCTTGCTCCGGCGGTCGCGGCTTCCTGTTCTATTCCAGAACCAACACTCTTTTGACCGACTTCGTCACGCCGCAGGCCCGAGCATCCTTCAACCGCTATATTGGTAGCGTTACGCGGCACCAAGCGTTATTCATAGCGGTGTCAGAGACCAAGAGCTGCTCAGTGCTCTTCATTGCGAACCTTGTCCGGGCAGGCTTTGTAAGCGCGTTGATGGGGCAGCGTTCTCAGGAGACAACGGCACAGGGAGAATTCTGCATGAAAGCGGTGATAAGCCGTGCTATTGGCGGGCCTCAAACCTTGGAGTTCGCGGAAGTCGAAGTGCCCTCACCGAAAGCTGGTGAGGTCCTTGTAAAGGTGGCGGCCTGCGGCGTGAACTATCCGGATGCGCTGATCATCGAGGACAAATATCAATTCAAACCCTCCCGCCCCTTTTCACCGGGCAGCGAGATTGCCGGCACCATCGAGTCTGCTGGTCCCGATGCCGCCAATTTGCAGCCGGGTATGCGGATCCTTGCCTCGGCCGGCTGGGGAGGGATGGCGGAAAAGCTGACCGTGCCGGCAGAACGGTGCTTTGTCATTCCGGATGCCATGCCCTTCGAGGAAGCTGCATCGTTCCTCATGACGTATGGCACGTCCCACTATGCGCTTAAGGACCGCGGCCATCTCAAGCCGGGCGAGCTTCTCCTCGTCCTTGGTGCTGCGGGGGGCGTCGGATCCGCGGCGATCGAAATAGGCAAGGCGATGGGCGCGCGCGTTATTGCGGCGGCGTCGAGCGAAGAGAAGGTCGCCTTTGCGAAGTCGTGCGGCGCAGACGAACTTCACTCCACAGTCACGACGACTTTTCCGAGCGCCTTCCGGCTGGAAAGCCACGCGATCGCATCGCCGGATTGGGCCAGCGGAAAGCACTTTGAGATGCGTGGCCTGATTGCACCGCTTTCGTAAAGCTTGAAGAGCGCCGCGACGTTCTCAGCATTAGCCTCCGGACTACGCCGCGCAAAATCTCCCCAGAAGACGCCTTCGACGCCGCAGCCTTTGAGCAAGGCGAGGTTCAGTGGCATTCTCGGAATACCTGCTGGAAAAAGCTGTGCGCCGCCTGGCCTCGCGCCGCGTCGTTCCATGAAAGAATTGACAGAAGGCTTGGTGTCAGCGCTTCAGAGCGACGAAGACGCATTATTGAGAGAGCAACTGGCAAAGGCAGAAGAAAGGCTCTCGGAGCTTCACCAGGCGGCGAGCGATGCCATCGACAAGCTTTCTTCGCTCTACAGCAACATCCAGGCCGACGCTGGTGCTCAGGATGAGGAGCACGCCTCAGGTATCAAAGCCTGGCACGTCCGCATGCTGCACCAGATCGCGAAGAACCTGGCGTTCGCGCAAGTGCAAATGGAAAGCGGCAGCTGATCGCCCTTTCATGCCGCCGTCCCGTCAAGCTCCGAAACGATCATGGAAAAACCGGAAAGGCCGCCATTCCGATCGAGATGGATGTCTCAACCGACAAGGGCGACTACACGTTTTCGGTCGATCACTATTAAGATTGTAGGCCGCTCACTCTAAGCAACCCCGCCGTTTCCGATGCACGTTTTACGCGACTTCTTCGACCCTCCTCAATTGCACGAAAAAGGCCTGCTGCAAAGATCTCAGGGCGACGTACATGAACGACTGATGCAGTTCTTCTGGATGAAGCCTGGCATAGGAATGGAAGATCCGGACAAACTGAGTGTCATTCGACTCTGGGGCCGGACATATACTCAGAAGAGGCTTGCTGTCACCTACGATTACAGATAACTGCTGAACGGCGATAATGGCGGCGAAGCACACCGCAGAATTAGCGGTTATATCAAACGTGATACTATCGGTGCCCACCATCGCATTCGCGTCTGCCAAAATTTGGCTCCGGTCTTATTATCGCAGATAAAAAATAAGGGCTCCGCGATGGAGTGCTGTTCCGCTATCGCGCCCTGAACGTTGCAGCAATCCTTCCAATTGTCTACCATGTGCTGAAGGAATGCAGGCCTAGCGGCCGTTATAAATCACCACGCGGCGCTGAGGAGATGCCCGTGTGCAGATGTTTTCCAATTCATTGCTTGCTTATTGCTCTTCTTTTTCTTGCCGCTCCAACCGGAGCGTTAGGGCAAGACGGCGCTAGTGCAAAGCCCCGTCCTGCGGCTCTGTTGGCTGAGATCACCGGTGTGATCGGCCCGGCTTCGGCTCTCTATGTTCAGAAAGCGATAGACAAAGCGCGCTCACGCCAGGCGGAGGTACTGATCCTCCGGCTCGATACGCCCGGTGGCCTTCTTACGAGCACCCGGGAGATCATCCAGGCCATTCTTGCCTCGCCCGTACCGGTCGCCGGCTACGTTGCCCCCCCTGGCGCTCACGCCGCGAGTGCTGGAACCTACATTCTTTATGCAACTTCCATCGCGGCCATGGCGCCTGGAACGAATATCGGCGCGGCAACGCCGGTGCAAATCGGCGGAGGCGGGCTGCCTGGGCTGCCCTCGCCCGAGGAGCCGCGCCCGAACCGTCAGTCTGAGGAGAAAGGCAAGGATGGAGAGGCCGTAAAGCCGCCGCATGCCCCCATGACCACGATGGAAACCAAGGCGATGAATGATGCGGTTGCCTTGATCCGAGGGCTTGCGGAGCTTCGTGGCCGCAATGCCGACTGGGCCGAGAAGGCGGTCCGCGAAGCTGCGACGCTCAACGCGAGGGAAGCGCTGGAGCAGCACGTCATCGATTTGATTGCTACGGATACCGATGACCTGCTCCGGGCCATCAATGGGCGTAAGGTTGCTGTTGGCCAGCACGAGCGCACCCTAGCGACGGCTGGTATCGAGATAGATCGCGTCGAGCCCGATTTCATGACCAAAGCGCTTGGCGTCATCGCCAACCCCAATGTTGCGCTGATCTTAATGTTGATCGGCATGTACGGCCTGATCTTCGAACTGATGAGCCCGGGCGCCGTTCTACCAGGTGTCGTGGGCGCCATCTCGCTGATTCTCGGGCTCTACGCCCTCTCGGAGCTTCCGCTCGATTATGCAGGACTCGCGCTCGTCGTGCTTGGCATCGCCTTCATGATTGCCGAGGCATTCATGCCTACCTTTGGTATCCTTGGTTTCGGAGGAATTGCTGCCTTCGTCATTGGGGCGGCCATGCTCGTAAACACCGATATCCCCGATTATCGCGTATCCTATAGCGTTATTGCAGGCACGGCCGCGGTCAGCGCCGCATTTCTGATTATCCTTATGGGCTATGTTTGGCGCGAGCAAAGACGCCAGGTCGTGAGCGGCGTCGAGCAGCTCATCGGCAGCGAGGCGGTTGTTCTAGAGTGGGAAAATTGCGAAGGCTATGTCTGGGCGCAAGGCGAGCGCTGGCACGCACGCGCGGACAAAACCTTCGTCCCTCGAGAGAAGGTAACAGTCCTGAGGTTGGATGGCTTGACGCTCACAGTCTGTGCGAAGTGAAACGGCGCGATTGCAAGAAGCACAAGGATGGAGACGGCTATGAACCCTAATGCTTTTGTTTTCATCGTCCTCGCGCTCCTGGCGCTGGGGCTGTTTTTCATGGCGGTCCGCATCTTTCGGGAGTATGAGCGCGGCGTCGTGTTCACGCTCGGGCGGTTCAGCAGGGTGGCGGGGCCCGGCCTTGTCCTTGTCGTCCCGGTGATCCAGCAAGTGGTGCGCACGGACTTGCGCACCGTCGTCGATGTCGTCCCGCCTCAAGATGTCATCACGCGGGACAACGTCTCGGTGAAGGTGAATGCGGTCATCTATTACCGCATGGTCGATCCTCAGCGCGCGGTGATCAACGTCGCGAATTTCATGGCGGCGACGAGCCAGCTCGCACAGACGACGCTGCGCTCGGTGCTTGGTAAGCACGAGCTGGACGAATTGCTCGCCGAGCGGGACAAGCTTAACACTGATATCCAGGCGATCCTGGACAAAAACACCGACCCTTGGGGCATCAAGGTATCGAATGTCGAAATCAAGGATGTCGATCTCAACGAGAGCATGGTGCGCGCGATTGCAAAGCAAGCCGAGGCGGAGCGTCTTCGCCGTGCTAAGATCATCAATGCCGAAGGCGAGCAGCAAGCTGCGGAGAAGCTAGTCGAGGCCGGAAGAATGCTAGCACCCGTGCCGAGCGCGATGCAATTGCGCTATTTTGCGGCGCTCCACGATATCGCCGGCGAACGGGCTTCCACGATCGTGTTTCCTATCCCTATAGATCTATTCGACAAATTGAAAAGCTGAGAAATGGGCTCTAGCGGTTGACGGGTCGAAGGTCCACTGACGGAACGGCCCCAGGCACAAGTCAAAATCGTTGGCCGCTGAACTGAATTTAATAACTCCAACACCGGGCCCGACTGGCCCAGGCTTGCGGCGGACATGGCTTTAAAGCCGCGAAACCGGAGGAACTGCAGCCCGCCATCCAGGAGGCTTTGAGAACGGACGGCCCAGCGATCGTCGACGCGGTAGTCGTTGCGAATGAAATTCCGAACATCCCGCATTTTGACCTAGGCAGGCCGAAAACTATGCGATGGCGACGGTGAAGGAGGCGGTCCTCGCCTTTACAGGTGGATGAGGTTGTCCAACACCGCCATTTGAAGGAACGCGTTCTGCGGCCCAAGTGAGCTGACCGGTTCGCGTAGGCTCATTGTGAGCGTTAGCCGTCGGCTTTGACTCTGATACCGGCTGCTTGCGAATACGGGGATAGCGGTCCGTCGAAACCGGCGCGCCGAGACTGGTTCGCGGTTTTATTCACGATGGCTCACCAAGTCGGTACAAAACTGCGAACCGCTACGTGCTTGAAGTAGCGATATAAATTTTTGGCGGTCATCGAGCGGAGGCGGAATTCGCGATAATTGCGACCATGTCAGACTCACGATACTGCCATTTGCATTTCGCAGAGCTTCAGCACGCGTTTGGCGCGATCCGCCCATTTGGAAGTGCGATCTTTGTCAAGGTAGCGCTTCCAGTTCGCGGCCGCTTCCTCCAGCCGTTCCAGCCTCTGTAGCAGCAGCGCTAGATTGAAAATCGCGTCAGCATAATCGGGATCGGCTTTTAGCGCCCGTTCCAGGCATTGAACGGCTTCGGGTCCGCGCCGCTGCTCATCAAGCAGGTCGGCGAGATTGAACCAGGCTTCCGCAAAGCCGGACTCGCGCTCGACCGCAATTCGGTAAGCCGCTTCGGCGTCGATCGTCCTGTTTTGGGTTCGCAGCGCATTGGCGAGATTGAATGCCGATGTAGCATCGGTGAGATCCATCTTCACGACGCGGGTGTAAAGGCGCTCGGCTGTGGCCCAATCTTCGGCTTCTTCCGCGGCTTGCGCTTGCTCGAAAAATGCGTCAGCGTCTGCCTTCTCCGGCTGAATGGGCAGCACGAACTGGCCCTTTCTGTCGATCCGGCCAT
The DNA here is from genome assembly GCA_049579205.1 of Rhodomicrobium sp. GTDB lineage: Bacteria > Pseudomonadota > Alphaproteobacteria > Rhizobiales > Rhodomicrobiaceae > Rhodomicrobium. Next base: position 6,357 of record JBAUNL010000111.1, read on the forward strand.
CTTGATGTTCGATCAGCAGTCTATCGGCCGCCTCGGGGTAACGACGTAAATTGGCCAGGCCCGCGTCGGGAAGCTATTTGCGGATGTCAGCGAGACTTCGCGTGATAGTCGAGAGCGTGACCCTGGAAGCGAGCAGGGCCGCAATTTGGCGGGCGGCGGCGAGATCGCGAAAGCCATAGAGAGCAGTTCATGTCCTCGATCATGCGCTGGCGCAGCGGGCTTATCGTACCTGTGGTCATTGGAAGCCGTCCTGGTTGAGGTTGAAGACAACCTCCATCTGCCAAGACGGGCCTCCGGCCCGTTACCGATGCCCTATAAACTGGTTACCGCGCCCGCGTTTTAGCCGCAGGCGGCGGCCGCAGCGAACTATCGCGTAGCGATTTCGTGCTTCGACCCATCACGGAAGCATTGGCTAAGAAATAACGATAGGGATGGGGTACTGTGCGGGTCACCGAAGGCTGCTATAATAAGGGTATGCGGCGCCCAAGGGAGCGCTTTAGAATGCCCAATCCAATCAATGAAGCATGGCCCGAGCTGCCCTACGAAGCCTGGAAGGATACCCGCGACACGCTTCATCTCTGGACGCAGATCGTGGGCAAGGTACGGCTTGCCCTTACGCCCTGGCTCAATCACTCGTGGCACGTGCCGCTGTATGTCACAGCGCGCGGGCTGAGCACGTCGCCCATTCCATACGCCGAGGGCACCTTCGAAATCGAATTCGACTTCAACTCACATCTCCTCAGGATCATGACAGGCGACGGCCGCGAGAGACGCATCCTGCTTCAGCCGCGCAGCGTTGCCGAGTTCTATGAGCTTGTCATGTGGGACCTGAACCACCTGCAAATCCGGGTCAAAATCACCGAGCTGCCTTCGGAGATTCCGAATGCGATCCCCTTCAGCCAGGACCGCGTCCACAGCGCTTACGACCCCGCCTATGCGAACCGCTTCTGGCGTGCCCTGGTTCAGGTTGACCGGATCTTTAAGCACTTCCGCACCGGCTTCATCGGCAAGGCCAGCCCGGTTCATTTCTTTTGGGGCAGCTTCGATCTCGCCGTGACAAGGTTCTCAGGGAGGCGGGCACCGCCGCATCCAGGCGGCGCGCCGGGTCTTTCGGATGCGGTGATGCGCGAGGCCTATTCGCATGAAGTGAGCAGCGCCGGTTTCTGGCCAGGCGGCAGCGGCATCGATTACGCCGCTTTCTATTCCTATGCCTACCC
>JBAUNL010000112.1:0-3421 GCA_049579205.1 Rhodomicrobium sp.
CCGCAAGGCTCGGGCGAAGCTTCTGTTCCTGCCGAAGTACTCCCCCGATCTGAACCCCATCGAACAAGTCTTTTCCAAACTCAAACATCTACTGCGCAAGGCGCAGGCTTGGTCTTATCGTGAGGTACTCAAGGCCATCCGCAAACACCTCAGCGCTTTCTCTCCGGAAGAGTGCTGCAACTACCTCAAAAATCGCGGCTATGGATTCGTCTAAAATCAACCCGCTCTAGGTAACGATTACCATTGTGGGCAGCGACGATTTTGACCTGTGCCCAGCTTGGCTAAGGGTGAATTCCTGCCCGGCGCATTGTTGATTGGAACGTCGCGGCGCTACTAGCTGCCGGCTCGATACCCGCAACGGTGGAGACCATATGGGGACTGTCCTTGATGCCAACCGACGCCCCAGGCACAGCGAGCATTATTTCGAGTTCAACGGGCGTGGCGCTGATCATCGCGGCGTGGGCGATCTTCTTTCGCCGCCGCATACGGAACTACGCCCTGGCCCGCGCAGATGATCCCGCCCGAACCCGCCATTCAGGCCCAATCACAATTGTTCTTGGTGCATTACTCGGCACTCTTGTGACATTCTGCTCGGTCGGTGCTGGCGCACTTGGTTGTGGCAGTTCTTTTCTTTCTCTATCCGAGATTTCCGCCTGCTCGACTCGTCGGCTCTGACCTTGCCCACGCTGTACCTCTTACACTCGTAGCAGGGCTTGGCCATTGGCTCATCGGCGGCGTGGATTGGGGGCATTGTTGGCTCCCTGCTGTTAGGTTCGCTGCCAGGTATTTTCGTTGGTATTGGTAGCCACCTCGCGGTACAAATCGCTGATCGTATCTTGCTGCCTATCCTAGCTACGATTTTGATGCTGATTGGGCTGCGGCTCATCGCTTGGTGAAGGGCTCAAAGGCGGTAGCGAGGCAGGGCATTCTGATGAGCCGCTTCCACGGAAGAAATCGCGAACTTGGCGTACGCACGTTGGCTGGCGGCCGCGCCCGGGGCTTCTTGCTGACTGGGCTTCCTCAAATCGCTCATTTCCAAGCGAGGCAAGGCTGACTCCGTGAGGAGTCACCCGGTTTCAGCGCTCAGGCCGGGATCTGATGGTAATGCACCGTCTCGATCCAGCGCCGCCTGAAGGTCAAGAGGATCAATGGTCACCATTTCGACCGAAGGATTATAAGTTTCCCCCGGCACGTAGATTATGGTCGAGACACGGCGGTAGACCGGAAAGGATAGTTCCTCTATGAGCTCTTCGTCGGTCACAACTCGATAGTTTCCAGGCGGCAAGACTCGATCGACCCCTTTGAGTTCGAAGGGGTGACTGAAGGCGACAGTTTTGTTGTGCGAACGCGTGAACATCGGACCTTCGCTGCTTGCGTGCCTGCGTGCCTGCGTGCCTGCGTGCGGCGCCGGCGTGCTGGCTGTTGACGTTGCAGGTCAAAGGTTCGTTGGCAAGTTGACCCGGCATGCACCCGTGACGGCTTCGTCGTGATTAAGCCTCCTGAGATTACGTGCATATGGGGGCGTGCGCCTGCGGCGACAGGGCCGGAAAATGCTCATTGGAAAAATATCCGCGTCTGCCCAAGCGGCCGTCCCGTCCGGAGCAGTGTTGAAACGCGCCCGGCCATGAGCTGCGTTATCACTCGGATAGCATGGTTAGCGCGGCCTTGCGGTCTCCTGGTCTCAATTTCAAGAACATCGAGCGGGCTTTCTTGATGTCATTCTCGGACCCAGTGCTGGCCGCCGCCTGAAGGGCCATAGTTGCCGGATGATCCGAGCCACAGATGAACACCAACGCTTTTGCCAAACGCGCTATGGCATCGCGATCAAGCGCTTCTTCTTTCATTCTAGATACCTCCCGCTTAATGAACTGTCGCGCGGCCTTGCACTTTTGGGGCGATCTGCCGCACTCCAACTCGGCTGTGCTATGCATCAGCGCTAACTTCTACATTCATCCCCATGAATGCATCGGACATCCCCGCGAAACTGCCAGCCACAGGCATTGCCTGCCGGATGTCGCGAGCGACGGTGACAAGGATCAGATTGAACCCGCCAACACTTCGGTTCGCCGGGTCAAAGTTTATCCAGCCTGCGCCGGGCACATAGACTTCCGCCCACGCATGCGTCGATCCCGCTCCTCCGGACCCAACAATGTCCTAACCCGGGTCGTAGAGATCACCAGACACAATCCTTGCACCGAAACCGATACTGCGCACCGCCTCAACGGCAAAGACTGCGAAATCCGGACTTCCTCGTCGATCAATCACTTCAGTGGGGCGCTTTTCATCTTTGAATTGCTTTCGGCATGAAATGACCCTTCGCGAACTAAAATTCTACGCGCATCCGTAATATTGAATCTCGTTGCCTTTCCCCAATAGAAGGTATTGTTTTCGGCCAACATTTTTGCTTTTGAGACAGCTTCGTCTATGGTCGGAAATGGCGTCGAAATTCTTTCGACGCCAAGTTCGCCTTGGAAGTTATGCCCGGAAAGTTCAAGCCAGTACATGCTCGGTCTCCTATTGCTTAGCATATAGGAGGTCGGAGCATGTTTCGAGCGGGAGTCAAGCGGCCGAAATTTCAAACTGATTTAGACACTTCTCAAATTGGCCTTACGATGCCGGCTCTTTCAACCTCTAACCCATTGTCGTCGCACAAACTCAAGCTTGTGAAAACAAGGCCGAAACACCGGAGTTATGTGTCGATAACATGCAAACTTGTGTCACCGTGGCCACCCTGCCTGGTGCGTGACTCAGCTTCGATCAGTTGAGCGAGTTTGTCAGGCTGCACTATGCGGCTTTCCTAAAGACATGCTGCGCTGAACCGCGCTCGCTGAAGCAACCACCCGTGGTCTACACCACCTTTTCAGGCTTGGGCAGCGAATCAGGATCATGGACTGCTGAGGGCTCCTCCAGCGCGGCATCGGATCACCATCGGAGCGCTGAAGCGTGTTTTCCCCGCCAGCGCGGGGATGGACCCGTCATTGACCTTTTCGAGATCGCCGCCGGCCTGTTTTCCCCGCCGTAAAAGCGGGAGACCCGGATCGCGCCGGTCGAGCGGCTCCGAAAAAGCGCGGACCTTACAAGAAGAAGGCGGCGTGACCCTTCAGATTCCCTTTTGAGGGGAAGCCGAGTTGAAGTAACTTTCGCGTTTGAGGAGAGATCGGCGTAGTTGCCCAGCTGGAGCTACTACGAATGAACGGGACATGAAACAAAGGTTCGCGATAATTGCGTTGATGATCGCAACAAGTGCCGTTTCCGCGCAGGAACTGCCCCGATATCCGGTCGAAGAAGATTGCTCCCTCCGTGGTAGGACGCCGGAGCCATCACCAAGCGAAATCGATGATTGCATCCAACGTGAGCAGCAGGTTTATGACAACCTAAAGATCAAATGGAGCGGCTTTCCTAGCGAAATACGCTTCTATTG
>JBAUNL010000113.1:0-22002 GCA_049579205.1 Rhodomicrobium sp.
TACCACATAGGGCGTGTAGTACAAGGCATTTCAGATGTCCCCAGCGATCCGAGGCCCTTTGTCAACCCACGCCCTCGCGGCTGCGATCGCTTGACTTTTGATCACGAACCGGACAAATGGCGCGCAGCCGGAAGAACTTCGGACTAGTTATGGTATTCCTTGGTTATAAGGGCCGCATTCATAGAGGAAAGTTCACGGCGCGGAGCATCCGCTATATTTTGACGGATCAGGCGGCCCGCCTTTTCCCCGCCTTGCGACGCCGCTGGCTTCTTCCGGTCGAGTCGCAGCCTATCGCGGAAGCAGCGTCGGCAGATATTCCCTTCCCCTCCATCGTTATTGACACACCGACTCCCGCTTGCTTCGCCAAACTTGGAATCGTTCACCCAAGGCCCGTTCAACAGACGCACAACGTTTACTTCATCGAGGACGTGACCGTTACCGGCTGGGCGGGCGCGATGATCAAGAATGACCTGCTGCTGACAACACGCCCTCAGCACAATTGGGTCAGCGGACTTCGCGCGCGCCCCCATCGCATTCGCAAACTATCCGCAAGCCAGCCTTACTTTAACCTCATGGTGCCGATCCCGGCGAGAGGCCACATTTTCCATTGGCTTTTCGATTCCATTCTTCCATTTATCTCGTTTCTCGAAAGCGGCGAGTCCCCTGGCAAACCTGGACTTCTCGTCAACGCCGCGCAAAGCGAGATTCAAAAACTCACCATTGGCTTTCTCAAACATCGCTACTGGATCACCGCCATTGAGGCGATCAGCGAAAGAGAAGCTGTTCAAGTGCCCCATCTGCAGGCCGCGATACCCACCTACAATTGTCCTCGCGGCCTACAATCTCCGCTTGGACTTGCGGTTATTGAGGAGCTTGGTCGATTCATTGCCGGTGAAGTCTCGTCCGGCGAGGGCCCAAAGAGAATCTACATAAGCCGGCACGACGCCAAGCTCCGCCGGGTCCAAAATGAGGAGGAATTAATTCCGGAACTGACGGCGAGAGGTTTCGAGCGGCTTACGCTTGCAGGGATGCCGCTCTCGCAACAGGTTACGCTGTTTCTGAATGCGGAGGCGGTGGTGGGGCCGCATGGCGCCGCATTCGCGCATGTTGCCTGGTGCCGGCCTGGAACCAAAGTCATTGAATTTCTGCCAAGCCCGGAGCGCGGCCGCCGGAAAACACGGCCGCTCGCCAACTCGGATTTTTGGTTCGTCGCGTTGCAGCGTAATCTAAGCCATAGCTGCTACGTCGCTGGGCAGGTGGAAGGCGGCTCGGATGGCTTCGCGATACCGAAAAGCTTGCTGATGGACGCCTTGGATGAGGCTGGACTAAGGTAGAGCCGCTTGGGCTTCGATGCCCCTGTTCTTACTGCATCAGCACCTCGATGAGCTTCGCGTCTCCCGCTACCACCGTGAAGGCCCCCGCATATTGGCGATCGCCATGCTGGGCGGCCACACGATACTCGCCTGCAGCCAGGATGTGCGTCGGAAAAGCGCCTGCGCTCTCCTTGATGACCTCGCCCGCAGCGTTGTAGATAATCCAGCGCGTGTCTGCGGTCGCCTCGCCGCCAGACCTTTGAACAAGCTTCAGAGTAATCTTGCCAGCATCATGATCGATGCTAGCGTCCGTTATCTTGCCCGGTTCGACAACCACATCTGCGGAGATTACGGAGTTTGCGTCGCCGTAAGTGCTGACGACATGATAGATGCCGCTGTTTAACCGCATCACGATACCGGGCCGAAGATCGCTGAACAGTTTCTGGCGATTGCCAAATTGATCCTGCGTATCAGAGAAAATTTCAAACTTGAGAAGATGCTCCGCGGTCATTGGACCATGCGCCAGCGTCGCATTGATACGCAAACCGCCTGCATTGACGATGAAGTCCTCTTTTGCTGGATTTTGAGGCCAGACACCGACCTTCCGCGTCAAGTTTGCCCGGCCATAGGCGATGTTGATCAGATACTCTCCCGGGTTCAACTCTAGAGTCGGCTGCGGCTCTCTGACCGTTGTTAGAAGGTGATATTTCCCGTCTTTCCCGGGATGACCCTCAAACACGCGCCAAACGATGTCCGCCGTCATCGGGGCTGTGCCTTCACTCAGATATGCTGTTAGCGTCACGGGGGCCGGGGACCCCGATGTGGGAGGTACTGGCCTTGCCTGGGGTTCGGCGCTATCGCCGCTATCCTCAATAGGGCCTTTCGGAGCGTCGCCCTCAACAGGTATGTCTTCGCCATCGGCAACATTTGGCGGAGCCTTCAAGGACTTGGGAGCTGCGTACGCATTGCTCCAGAACATATTCCCGCCGCTCACTACCACCGCGAAGACAGAAAAACCGAGAGCGGCCAGAGGAAGGAAAAGTCGTGTCTTCGGCATTTGCTCGCATCAAAGATTGATCAGCACACCGGAGGAGCTAAATAAGAGATTGGATTTAAATTGGGCGAAAGCGGCTTATTCGTCTATCGCGAGTGTTTGGGCTTCGCCTGCGATTACCCGGATCTGGCTTGGCTTGACCGAAGCAGTGGTTCCCTTCCCGTGGCATTCGACGTCGTAGAGGCCTGACTTCAGAGTGAAGCTAATGGCTGCACCAGCGCCCCGGCCCGCGGGACCGGAGGCGCGATTTGCTCCTGCCTCATAGACCGCGCAAACCTGGTCAGGCTTTTTAGGCGGCAAAGTGATCATTGCTTCGCCCGGGTTCAGAATGATGCTTTTCTCGGTTGTTTGTCCGGCGGTGACCGAGACGGTGCTTTCTTCGCGGGCGTCTCCCAAGTTCGTCACTACACGGTACGTTCCAGCCGGGAGCTGAATGCGGTGGGAAGAGCCTTCGAGTCTCAAAAACGCAGGAGACGATTTCCCCGGCTCGGGAGCGCCTGCGTAAATCTCTTGCCGGGCAGGGACAAGTTTCAGTGAGCCCTCGGCGGCTAAGGTCTTAAGCTCCAACGTTCCGACATTAAGAGCGATACGAACAGCCGAAACCTTGCCCGCCTCCACCTTCACGTTTGTGTCAAGCTTCGCAAGGCCTGAATAAGCCGAAAGCACATATTCACCAGCGCTTACGTGAAAAGTCGCCGGGAATTCGCTTGAGCGGGCAACCTCCTCCGTCCCGCCTTGAGCGTTTCGCCGGTATAGGATGAAGAATGCATCATCCGCCGGCATGCCGCCGGGAGTCTGGAGTGCTTCTGCTGCGACCGTGCCGGCATTCACAATAATGACCGGTTCGGCCTTCGTCGGTCCAACTGAAAACTCGTTCGATGCTGTAGCAGACCCATAGCTCGCCCGGGCTATATATTGTCCATCAGGCAGCCTAATCCTAGCTTGTCCGCCTCCCAAGGTCCACGACGGCGCCTCCGCCACGCGCTTTTGTCCCGTGGGTGTTGTTGTCACCTTGAACACCTCCCAGGTCACTCCGGCCTCTAGCGGGGGCGTGTCCTTAGCCAGAACTGCGGAAATTATGGCATTCGGTTCTGGCTGCGGCGCGGGGGGCTTCTCCTCAGCCTGCGTCTTCCTATCCTGATCAGCAGGCTTCGATGATGAAGGATTTGCGGTCGCAGTCTGAGTACTCGTGTCAGCCGTCGCTTTTTTGTTAGAAGAAGAAGTAGCTGCGGGCTGGGCAGCACCGCTATTTTGCTTCGGCGTTTGCGGGTCTGTATCCAGCGCCTGCCGCAGAGCGTGATCGAGTTCTTTTCCGGATTTGATTGCAACAAACGAGCCTCCCATTGCCTTTGCTGCACAGGTAAAGCCTGTCACGCCGGGCTCGCTCATACCTATGCCCAGGACAGTGAGTTTCGCCAACGGGTAGAGATCGTGAAGGCGCTTTGCGTCGGTGCAGATATCGGGAATGCAGTCATCGCCGGTACCAGCTATGAGGACAGCGGAAACCGGCGAGTTTTTGACATTCTCGATGGACTCCAATGCCGTTGTCAGCGTCCCGAATGCAGGAGCGCGTGCAGCTTTTGGCTCAATCGGGTGAAGCGCCTTGCCAAAGGCAGTCGCAGCGCTGCTTGCGGATTTAAGTGCGACTAGTTCGCGCCTGCCCTCGCATTTTTTTTCGGGGTTCGTGCCGAAAGCCCAGAGCGCAACAGGCGACTCTGAAGGCATATAAGACGGCACTGCACTGATCGCCTTTTTCACAGCGTCGATCTTGCGCTCGTTGCCGAGCTTGGCGCTCATTTGAGCGGTGGCGTCGAGAATGATGATGGTAGGGGTGTCACCGGCGGAGCAGGCTTGGCCGAAGCTACAAAGAGCAAGCAATGCGAATGCCAGGGAGGAAATTATACGCAACGCCGGTTCCTTTCACCTTTAAGGCAACGCCCGCATTTAAGGCATGATCCACGAAAGAGTGTACAGATTTTGCGTTAAGATCATGCTTAAACAATGGCTTGGAGCACGCTTTTGATTGCAATCAAAAAGCGGCAACGCTCCAAATTTGCGTCGCCGGAATCGTCAATCCAAGCAGCGGCCACTTAAAACCTGAACTGCTCGGCCAAAATGCGTTCCTCAAGGGCATGGCCGGGATCGAAAAGAAGCCGAAGGCCAATGCCGCGCTCTTCGCAGACGCTGACACAAACGGCGTCCCGGAATTCGGTGTGGTCCGCAACGGCGCTCATTGGGCGTTTGTCAGGCTCCAGAACGTCAATCCGAACGCGCGCCTTGTTGGGCAGGAGCGCACCTCGCCACCGCCTCGGGCGGAATGGGCTGATCGGCGTGAGCGCAAGCAGTTGGGCGTTGAGCGGCAGAATTGGGCCTCCTACGGATAAATTATAGGCGGTGCTTCCGGCCGGTGTTGCGACCAAAACGCCATCGCAAATAAGCTCGCTCAGCTGTTCCTTGTCATCCACCGTGATAGCGAGCCTTGCACTTTGCGCTGTGCGGCGGAACAGGTGAACCTCATTGATGGCAAGGGCGTAGTCTATGTTCCCTGCCAGATTTCTTACCTGCATCTTCAGCGGATAAATCACATTCGGCCTCGCGGCCGCTATGCGCCCCGGCAAACCCTCTTCCCGGTATTCGTTCATGAGAAAGCCAACCGACCCCCGGTGCATTCCATAGATAGGGAGATTGGCCCTCATGAAGCAATGCAGGGTTTGCAGCATAAGACCATCGCCGCCAAGCGCGACGATGACATTGGCTTCGGCTGGGGGAAACGCCTCATAGCGCTTAGTCAGCCTTTCAAGCGCAGCCTGTGCCTCGGGCGCCGGGCTGGCCACAAATGCGGGCCTGATCTTATCTGCCAAGATGGTTGTTTGGGCTGCTGGCGCTCCTACCTCCACCGGAAGAGCTCCCGGCCCGCAAGGCTTTTCGGGCGCCAAAAGTGAACGCGCGAATCAGAGGAATGAAAAAGAGCTATGGAAGAAGGCAGAGAAATGATCATCGTTTACACCACGCTCCCTTCCGAGACGGACGCAAAGGAAATAGGAGGAGAACTTGTGGAAAAAAAGCTCGCGGCCTGCGTGAACGTCTTTCCAGGCATGTTCTCCATTTACAGGTGGCAGGGTGAAATCGAAACCGCAAACGAAACCGTCATGCTGGTGAAGACGCGGAAAGACCTGCAGAATGAAGTATTTGAAGCCATTTCAGCCAAACATCCCTACGCCATCCCCGCTCTTTTCGCCTTCGTGCCCCATGATGTTGGGGCGCCCTATTTCGAATGGCTCTGCAATCAAACCGGGCCCGAACGCTAGGCACTTTTGGTCCAAATTAAGGCGGGATCCGATGGAAAATGATGCCTTTTAGCAACGAGATTACGATATTGTCTAAGATTTCCAATATTTCATAAGGACTTAAGTGAGGAATCAATAAACTTGCATTCACCGGGGTTCGCAATCATCTTAGTCGAAGCAGCGGGAGAGACTCATGGGTCGGCAGGTTAGGATGAAGGAGGCGGCGCTGGCGCTTGGTATCGCCTTCTCGCTTGCCCAGCAAGTATCAGGGGCCATGGCGTTTTCGACAGAACCTACGGCACCTCAGCAGGATAGCAAGCAACCGGCACCGTTGTCGCCATTCGGGCAGCAGCTCTCCCTGCCGGGGCAAATGCCTCCGGCCAACCCCACCGATCCTCTGACTGCATTCGCAAAGCAGCCGGGGACTGAGATCACGATCCCGGGAATCGGCTCGGTAGGTACCCTCCCAAAGCTCGACTTTGGCCTTGAACTGCTCTACGGACCCAAAAGCACGCCTGACGATGCGCTTCAGCTCGATCAGCAGCTGCCGCAGCATGGGCCGGACAGCAACGACGTCCAGATCAAGGGAACCCTGACGCACAAATTCTAAGCGCGGCGTTCTCTCTTCATGTGCCTGAAGATTCCTTCTACCAGCTTGCTTGCGGCCGCAGGTGTTCATTGTTTTACCGCGGCTGGCGGCGTGTTGGGTCTTTTTGCGTTATTGGCCGCAGCCCAGAGTAATTGGACAGCCACGTTTGCATGGCTCGGCGCTGCCTTGATCGTCGACGGCGCCGATGGTCCTCTCGCCCGATTCTTCGAAGTCAAAAAGGTGCTTCCCCGCTTTTCCGGTGAGGACCTCGACCATGTTATAGATTATTTAACTTATGTAACCGTGCCTGCTTTCATTGTAGCACGCTCCGCCATTGTCCCGGCAGAACTGGGGTTGCCGCTCGCGGCTGTCATCATGATGGTCTCGCTGTACCATTTCTCTGATACAAACAGCAAGACGGACGAGGGCTATTTTGTCGGGTTCCCGGCCATTTGGAATGTAGCAGTCCTCTATCTCTTCGTTCTTGATATCCCCCCCGTACCGGCTGCGGTTCTGCTTTCGGTCTGTGCAGTCCTCACCTTCGTTCCCCTTCGCTGGCTTCATCCGCTGCGCGTCCGTCTCCTGAGACTTGTAACAATTGTGATTGTCGCTGCCTGGGCCGTAGCATCCGCCTTAGTTCTCTACCATGGTTTCCCCGGAGACCTCCCCGAGCGCATTATCTATGTAATCGCTGCAGCCTATTTCATCGCTTTCTGCATTGGACCGGCCGCCCAGCGGCTGCTTCCTCGGCGGCCTCCAGGTAACGCGTCATAAAAAGCCGGCGTGCCACAATTGGCACCTCGTAGCCCAAAGATCTGTGCCGCAATTGGTTGGATTTGGCCCTGATTTCGTCCATAAGCGCCTTTAGCGATGCAGAGCTGCAACAGTTACTGACGGAAGGATCCTCATGCGCGGCCTTTTCATATTGGCCTTGGCTGGGCTTTTTGCCGCGCTTTCATCTGGGAAATGCCAGGCAGAAGAGGTTTTTCGGGATTATCTGGGCCTTGAACTCTCGGCCAACCTCGAAACGGTGCCGGGCAAGTCCTTGAAGAGCGAGGGAGTGGTTCTCCTTGTCCATGACACTCTCGGCCATGGACGCATGGAGCTGATGGCAGCGCTTCAGGATGATTTTCGTGACCTCGGTCTTAATTCCCTGTCAATCACACTTGGCCTCGGCTTGGACAAACGCCATGGCATGTTCAACTGCTCGCTTGAGCAGGATCATAGGCACGGAGATGCCGTTGATGAAATTGCATCCTGGGTGCAGTGGTTGAAGGAGAAAGGCGCAACCTCGGTTGTTGTCGCCGGGCACGGGAGGGGCGCTAATCAAGTGGCGCTTTATGCGATCAACCGCTTGGACAAAGTTGTTAAGCGTGTGGTGTTAATGGCGCCTCTCATGCAAACAGATGAGAAGGCGGAGGCCGAGTACCGTGCACGTTTTGGAAAGCCTCTTCGCCCAGAACTGGCAAAAGCAGAGGAACTTGTTGCCAGTGAAGAAGGTAATCATCTTGTCAATGTTCCGGGCTTCTTAAACTGTGAGCATGCTAAGGTGACTGCTGGCGCATTCGCTGATTATTACGGCGCCAATGCTAAGTTCAAGACGACGAACCTGCTGCAAAGCATTCGGCTTCCTGTCCTTATAGCCGTTGGCGATGCCGATCCAAATTTGGCTGAGGTCAAAGCTGCGGAGCGTGAATTTGCGGCGCTGAAGAATGTAGCTCTTTCAGTCGTTCCAGGCGCGGATCAGGATTTCCGGGATCTTGCCGCCGACGAACTCGCAAAAAAGATCAAGGAGTTCATCGCTCATAAGGTGGGTTAGCACCTTATGAGCGGTTAGGCTTTCACGTACGAGCCGGGCGCATCCTCAATGGCGTTCAAAACGCCACCCCCCGGCTCTGGAGCGGGCACCTTTTCGCCGGAAAGGTTGCCGAGCCAGTTTGCATAATCTGGCCACCAGGAACCCGGATATTCCTGCGCCTTGGAAATGAAGGCTTCGACGGAGGGCAGCGCCTTCACATCGACTTCATTCAAAATCCAGTGCATGTATTTTGGCTTCCCGGGCGGATTAATGACCCCTGCAATATGTCCGGAGCCGGCAAGCACGAAACGGACCGGCCCTCCGAATAGCTTCAGCCCGATCAGCACCGACTGCGCGGGCGCGATATGGTCTTCGCGCGTGGCAAGCTCGTAAATCGGGATCGTCACGCGGCTCAAGTCAAGCGGCACACCACCAAGCTTGAGAACGCCCTTCGCGAGCGCGTTGTTCTGATAGAACTCGCGAAGATAGAAGCTGTGATTGGCAGGCGGCATCCGCGTGGAGTCCGAGTTCCAATATAGGAGGTCGAAGGGGAAAGGCTGCTTGCCCAGAAGGTAATTATTAACGATGTACGGCCAGATCAGATCCTTCGGCCGCAGCATGTTGAACACCGAGGACATTCGCGCGCCGTCAAGGAAGCCCCTTTCTGCCATGAGCTTATCCAGCGCTTTTAGCTGCTCGTCATCGATGAACACAAGCAAGTCACCTGCTTTGCTGAAATCGCTCTGCGCCGCAAGAAACGTCGCCGACGCCACCCGCTTATCGCCGGTTGCAGCCATGTAGGCGAGGGCGCTGGCGAGCAGCGTGCCGCCGACACAATAGCCCAGCGCATTGATCTGCGGCTGCCCCGTGATCCGCAGCGTTACATCCGTAGCCTCGAAAATGCCCTCTCGCATGTAATCTTCGAAAGTTTTGGAGGCGAGCCGCTCATCCGGATTCACCCAGGAAATAACAAAAACCGTGAATCCCTGATCGACAAGCCATTTTATGAAGGACTTGGGCGGCGTCAGGTCGAGAATATAGAACTTGTTGATCCATGGAGGCGCAATCAGCAGCGGAACCTCGTACACGCTCTCCGTCGTGGGAGCGTATTGAATCAGCTGCATAATGGCGTTCTGATAAACGACCTTGCCGGGTGTGATCGCCAGGTTCTTGCCGACATCGAATGCCGACATATCGGTTTGCCGGATGCGGAGAAGTTCCCCTGATTGCTGGAGATCTTCCAGAAGCTGCGTCATTCCCTTTGCGAGATTATAGGCCCCTGTCGAGACCGTCGTGCGGATCACCTCTGGATTCGTAAAAGGGAAATTCGAGGGCGAGAGCGCGCTCACAATCTGGTTTAGGTAGAATTCAGCGCGGTGCTTGGTGCGCTCATCGACCGTGGATGCTTTCTCGACCATCTCTTCGGCCCAGCGGCCTGTAATCAAATAGGCCTGCCGGAGAAAGTCGAAGAAGGCATTCTCCGTCCATTCACGGTCTTGGAATCTTGTATCGCCCGGGGCTTGCTTGATCACGGGCGGCACATCCTGGCCCAAGAAGCGCTGGTAGGTACGGCCCCACAGATCCACCAGATCCTGGGTCAGCTTGATCTGAGCTGCCGTCCAGCCCTGAGGATCGGTCATCCAGTACTGTGCAATGGGCGCGAACAGTTTTCCTGAGTCAGCAAGACCGCCGGCAACTGTAAAAACACCATCGCGTTTGTCCGCATCCTGCACTATTTTCGCGACGATCTGACCGCTCAACTCGAAAGCACGCAGGATATTAGTTGCGAATTGCTCGGGAGATTGAAGACCCGGCAACGGCTTTGACGGCAAACCGCCTTTCTTGTCGCTCATGGTCGCCATTCGGCGTTCCCTCCAGACTTATATTCATGAAAATATATAATGGCTGCAGCACGGCTACGCATCCGGAAGATGGGATTTTTTGTGGTGACGCCATTACCCTTTCGGCCAGCCGCAAAGATGCGGCAAGGAAGGATTGCGGCCGCGTATCTTGTCTGCCTAACACTGCCTGGAGGTCTTGCAAGATGACAGCGCAGACATTTTCTGCTTTCTAGGACGCCCGCCTTCGGACCAGTCATCAAAGCATCCTCTAAAATCTCATGCAGCCAATTATTTGCGTCTCAAATGTTACAAAGAAATATGCATCAGGGCTCCAGGCGCTGAAAGGCGTTAGCCTGGACATAAGGCATGGCGAAATTTTCGCGCTCCTTGGTCCGAACGGTGCCGGAAAGACGACGCTGATTGGCATCATCTGCGGCACCGTCAATGCCACCAGCGGTACAATTACTGTCGGCGGACATGACATCAATAAGGACTACCGCGCCGCCAGATCGCTGATCGGCCTTGTTCCCCAGGAGCTGACAACAGACACTTTCGAGACGGTTTGGAACACCACCTCGTTCAGCAGAGGGTTGTTCGGGCTCAAGCCCAGCCCCGCGCACATCGAAAAGGTGCTGCGCGACCTTTCACTTTGGGACCGCCGGAATAGCAAAATTCTCACCCTTTCCGGGGGCATGAAGCGCCGCGTCATGATCGCCAAGGCGCTTGCGCATGAGCCGCAAATACTTTTTCTTGACGAGCCTACCGCGGGCGTCGATGTCGAGTTACGCAAGGGCATGTGGCAGGTCATCCGCGAACTGCGGGCGCGAGGCGTTACCATCATCCTAACCACCCATTACATCGATGAAGCCGAGGAGATGGCTGACAGAATAGGAGTGATCAGTAACGGCGAGATCATTCTTGTTGAAGAAAAGGCTGAACTCATCCGCAAACTTGGACAAAAGCAGCTCATTCTTGACCTGCAGAAGCGGCTGGATTCACTTCCACTGGAATTAAACGGCCATAGATTAACGCTCGCGCCGGGCGGGATGCAGCTTATCTATACCTATGACACTCAAGGCGAGCGCACGGGCATAACCTCGCTTTTGAACGACCTGAATGCTGCAGGGATCCGTTTCAAGGATTTGAGCACGCAGCAAACTTCCCTCGAAGACATCTTTGTCGGTTTGGTGAGCCAAAAATGAACTGGCGCGGCGTTTGGGCAATTTACACATTCGAGATGGCGCGCACGCGCAGGACGCTTATGCAAAGCATCGTCTCGCCGGTCATCTCGACATCCCTCTACTTCGTGGTGTTCGGTTCGGCGATCGGGTCACGCATTACGAGCATCGAAGGCGTAAGCTACGGCGCCTTCATCGTCCCCGGCCTTATCATGCTCACGCTGCTTACGAATAGCATCGCCAATGCGTCTTTCGGCATTTACTTCCCGAAATTCGTCGGCACCATTTACGAGATTCTTTCTGCACCCATCTCATCGTTCGAGATCGTACTGGGCTATGTCGGCGCTGCTGCCTCGAAATCCATAATCCTCGGACTGATCATTCTCGCGACGGCAGACTTGTTCGTGCCATTAGACATTCAGCACCCGCTCTGGATGCTTTTGTTCCTCGTGCTGACCGCGGTAACCTTCAGCCTGTTCGGGTTCCTCATAGGTATTTGGGCGGATAATTTCGAGAAGCTTCAGGTGATACCCTTGCTCGTGGTCACGCCACTGACATTTCTTGGCGGCAGCTTTTACTCGATCCACGTTCTGCCGCCGATCTGGCAGAAGGTGACCCTTTTCAACCCCGTCGTTTATCTGATCAGCGGCTTCCGCTGGAGCTTTTATAACATCGCCGATGTCAGCGTCGGCGTAAGCCTCGGCATGACGGCGGTTTTTTTGGCCATTTGCGCCGTTCTTGTCTGGAGAATATTTGCCACCGGTTACCGCTTGAAAACGTGAGGATATCACTTCCCGGGACGGTTATCAGGCGCCAGTCCGCCAAGCCGGCTTGATTTTAGTGTTTTCAGGCGTCATTGTCCCCGTACCCGATTACGGCTGCGTGCGCTTTCACATCCCATGACCCTTATGGCGGATTTCAATGGTGTTTTAAGAGCGCTGCAGCGTTTAACTGGCAGGATACATGTCGAAAGAAGAACTTCTGGAATTCCCCGGCCTCATTACGGAGCTTCTCCCGAATGCGACATTTCGTGTAAAGCTTGAGAATGGCCATGAGATCATTGCGCATACCGCGGGCCGCATGCGGAAAAATCGTATCCGCGTTCTGGCCGGTGACAAAGTCTTGGTTGAGATGACGCCTTATGATCTTACCAAAGGACGCATCACTTATCGTTTCAAGTAAAGCAGCCCTTGTTCGCTCCCTGAAGGGCGAAAGGGCAGGCCCCCGCATCGATCCGAAGAAGACTGGAACGCGGCAGCTTCTCGTGCTCGCGAGCGCGTCTTCGCGCCGCCTTGCGCTTTTGGAGCAGGTCGGCATCGAACCGGACGCCCTTAGGCCTGCTTCTATCGACGAGACTCCGAAAAAGGGGGAGCCTCCCCGCAGCTATGCTCAAAGGCTGGCGCGATCCAAGGCGACCACTTCGAAGGAAAGGCTTGAGCGCGATCCAGAGCTCGCGGGAGCCTATGTGCTCGCTGCCGACACAGTTGTCTCGGTTAATCGCAGGATCATAGGCAAGCCGGAATATCTCAATGAGGCTGCGTCGGCGCTGCAGACGCTCTCGGGGCGCTCCCACCGGGTGTTCACCTCGGTGTGCCTTATCACCAATAACGGCTCCATCCGCTCGCGAACGGTTGAAACACGGGTCCGGTTCAAGCGACTATCACGGGAGGAAATAGACAGCTACCTCGCCAGCGGTGAGTGGCGCGGCAAGGCTGGCGGGTACGCTATCCAGGGCATTGCTGGCGCCTTCGTGCAAAAGATTGTCGGGTCCTATACGAATGTAGTCGGGTTGCCGCTTATCGAGGTTGTGCAACTTTTGACTGGCGAGGGGTTTCCCGTTTACTTCAACTGGCTCAATCGCGCTGAAGTAGAATCCTCTTGAGATGACGGACGAAAAGCAGAGGCGGGGTGGCAACGGTGAAGATGTGGCAATCTGCGTGATTTGCCATTTGCGTCCGCAGAGCGAAAAGTACCGGCCATTCTGTTCAAAACGCTGCGCTGATATCGACCTTCATCGGTGGCTCGGCGGCGTGTATGCCATTCCCGGCAAGGCCGAGGAAGAAGAGGATGAGACACCCGGCCCCTCGCAGACAAAGGAAGGCGATTGACGCGAACTCTATCTCGCCGGTTCAGCATGCCCAGTGTTTGCTGCCGGTGCAAGGGCCATCAGAATCAGGTTCGCAATCGTCGCGACGAGTACGTTCGCAATGAGAGCCAACAACCCGATATAGACCGAATAGTTCTGCCCCCCTATCGACAGGCTATGTAGAGGGACAAGCCCGTCGATCCACGCGAGGTAGGAGCCGCCAACCAATCCCACAGCCCAGCCAAGAAGAAGTGCAGGCGCCCGAAACCATCCGGTGTAAAGCCCAAAAACAACGCTCGGAAAGGTCTGCAAGATGCAAATGCCGCCGAGAAGCTGCAGGTCGAGTGCAAACTTCGTCGGGAGATAGAGGATCCAAAGAAGTGCGCCCAGCTTTACCGCGAGCGAAGTGATCTTGGCTACCGCGGCCTCACCGGCATGCGTCACATCTGGGTTGATATAGGCCTTCCAGAAATTTCGCGTGAAGAGGTTCGCTGCACCAATCGACATGACAGCTGCGGGCACAAGCGCCCCGATGGCAATTCCCGCGAACGCGAAGCCTGCGAACCAGCTCGGAAAAATCGTCTTGAACAGCGCAGGAACCACATCGTTCGCATTGGCTGGTTTTACGCCAGCGCCATAGGCCATGTAACCCAGAAGCGCGATAAGCCCAAGCAATAGGGTATAGGCTGGGAGCAGGACGGCGTTCTTCCGGATGGTGTTGGCATCGCGGGCGGCGAATACGCCGGTGAGAGTGTGAGGATACATGAAAGCCGCCAAGGCTGAACCGAGGGCGAGCGTGGCATAAGGAAGCTCGCGTCCCGGCGGCAGCAGCAGGCTCGACAAGCCTCCTCGCGCTTCCATTGCCTTACCGGCGGCCTCGAACACGGCCCCATATCCGCCGAGCATCCAGGGGATGTAAATCACCGCCACCAGCACGACAATATAGATCATGATGTCCTTGACGAAGGCGATCAATGCCGGAGCACGCAAACCGGACGAATAAGTGTAGAGCGCCAGAATCAGGAAAGCGACAACGATAGGAATGTCCCCGCTCAGTCCGATCGTCTTGATAACGGCCGCCATGCCCACGAGCTGCAAGGCGATATAAGGCATGGTCGCGATGACGCCCGTTATGGCCACCGCCAGCTCAAGTGACCGGCTTCCATAACGTTCATGCACGAAATCAGCCGATGTGACGTGACCGCGCCTGTGAGCGGCAACCCAGAGCTTTGGCATGATGAGAAAAACGATCGGATAGACGATGATCGTATAGGGCAGCGCAAAAAATCCGAACCCGCCTACCGCGAAGACCAGGGCAGGGACCGCAATGACCGTGTAGGCCGTGTAGAAATCGCCTCCCAAAAGGAACCAGGTTATCCAGGTTCCGAACTGCCTTCCGCCCAGCCCCCATTCATCGAGGTGGGCGTGATTTTCAGCCCGTTTCCAGCGCGCCGCCCAAAAGCCCATTATGGTGATGAGAGCAAAAAAGAAGACGCAGACACCGAGCGCGACCCAATCGATCGAGTCCGCGACGGGTTGCGGCGTCATTCCCGGTCCTCCTCTTCGCCCATGTTTCGATAGACGAGCCAGGTCAGAAACGAAGTGACCGGTACCCAAGCCAGTTGATACCAGTAAAAAAATGGAAAGCCGAAAAGCTCAGGCGTGGCTCTGTTGTAGAACGGGACCCAAAGTAACCCTATAAAAGGGATAAGAAGCAGGAGCCGCATGGCGTTCCTCATGTTCTTATAAGTTTTTTTATACGTAAGGTGCGGGTTTGCTGACAGAAACGCCAACTTTTGGCTTAAGTTCCAATCTTTCGGTATGATGTTCGAGTATTGGGAATTGCTTAGCTTCGCGAATTGCTACACGGCCTCCTGACAGCCCTAGGAATTTGCCGGCATCGCCGAATGCAGCGCTTCCCTCCCAAGCCGCTACTTTCTCCTATGCGAATGGCAGACAGGTTGACGCCATTCCGAACCTCGGTATGATCCGTGCTCCCGATGGAAGTGCCCCAGTGGCGGAACGGTAGACGCGGCAGACTCAAAATCTGTTGCCTGCAAGGGCGTGCTGGTTCGAGTCCGGCCTGGGGCACCATCGTTTTCAATGACTTAGCGAAAATCCGGGGGCCGAATCGTGTTGCACCGGCTTCCAAAGAATTTCCCTTATTTTTCAAACATTACCATCCATTACCAATTATTCCATGCAACACGGATGCAACACGCAGGCGCCCGGATGTTCGATGATTGTTCGCAAAATAAAACCCGCTGATCATCCTCGTGGTCAGCGGGCATTTAGGCGCGATAAGCGAAAACAGCGCGGTTAGGTCTGTTCCAGGGGCACGTGCGTCATAGCATTTCCTTTAGTTGGTGGCGCTCTTCGGGGGTGAGTTTCTCGGCATGCCTCCTGATGAGCTTGGCAATCTGGTCGAAAGGCGTTGGCTCTTTACGGATACCGGCCGCGATCGCCGCAGCGCGTGCGCTCTTGAATTCTCCGGCTTCGTAGCGATTCAAGATATCGGTATGATTGCGGGCAAGCTCCCGAAGAATTCTCTCAGGATCGTTACCTCCCTGCTTTCCTAAACTCCGCACATTGTGCGGAGTTTCTGATATAGATGGCCTGCCTCCATTAGGATTTGCAACACAAGCCTGAGCCCGTGCCAATTCCACTCGCATCTTATTGGCATCGAAATCGCCGTCGCCGGTTAGCTCCTTGACGGATAGGCGAACCTAGTTCACAGTTGCCACATGAAGAAGGAGCTTCCTATGACGCACACTGAGCTAGCTAGACTTCGAGAGTGGCTTGGCTATTCTCAAGTAAAAATGGCTGAAGAGCTTGGAATTACACGGCGTGGCTATCAATTCCTTGAGAGCGGCGATAGAAATATTTCTATGACTGTTGCAAAATTAGCTCGTTTACTTGTGGATATTCGAAAAAATAAATGATTGTCTGGCATAATAACTGTTTACAACGAACTAAGTACGCTTATATATTGGGGTCATGACGAAGAGATGGCCCAGAATGACGATACCTAGATCAGCCGCCGCCTACAGGCTGAACCCGAGGAGGGGAACCGGAAAGGGACCGGGGACAAGGGAAGCGGAGCCTAAGGCTAGCAGAAGGACTTCCACTCTTCCGAGATCAGCCCCAAGCGAGGGTATGGCGAAGCTATTCCAGGCGCCGGGCTGAGAATCCAAATAGCATGACCTCGAGCGCCGCCCCTCTGCTGGGCAGACAAGCCGCCTAACGCTCGCACCCGGATGCCACGGGTTGCCAGACAGGCCACGCAGTCGCAGCAGCGCCGCGCTCGCTCATGCCAGTTAATTCAGATTGCAGAAGTGCCCGGTTAGACGCCGGGCTTTGTTTGTCTCTTCTCTTCAAAAGCGAAACCGTGAACACGGTCGTCCAGGGATGACGTCCTGGGCCTGACGCAACGTCGGAGAGTCGCCCGGGCGGTGCGGAAACACCGCGCCGGGCCCGCAACGCCAAGTGGAGAAAGGAATCCCATGGCGCAGTCCAAATCTATACCCATCGGTTGGAGGTTGCAACTCGCAACCGGCGCCGCCCTGGCGGTGATGGCTCTTATGGCTGTCAGGGTCGACGTGGTCAATAATTACAGTTACGGCATGACCGTAAACATGGAGCTGGCCATGATCCTGGTGCTCGCCGCACTTTGTGTCGTGGCCCTTCCCACCGCTGCGGCCATACTCGGATGGTCGCGGCACTTAAGGTGGACAACAACGATCTGTGTCCTGCTTACCGTCTGGAGCGCTATCAATGCGTATTCAGCGAAGCAGGGCGCGGCGATCTTGGCGGCGGAGACTAGCCGAAAGGCCTATGAAACGGCGATGCTTGACGAGAAAGCAGCGCGCGGGACATTGGCCCGCATTTCTGAGACTGGCGACGCCGAAGAGCTTTCCAAGCTCCAAGCGTCGATCAAAACCACGAAGGCGACGGCCTGCAAGCATCCCAAAGCGGAAGACTGCAAGCTGGCGGAGACCAATTACAGGTCGATCACCGCGCGCCTGGGCGATGCCAAGGCTAGGGACAAGGCGCAAGCCACCCTTGCTGAAGCGAAGCACGAAGCCAAGGCGGGCAACGCCGAGGCCTCGATGATAGCGACGGTCATCGCCCGCCAAACGGGCGGCGACGCGGCCAGTGTAGCGCGTTACATCGCCTTGGCCCTTACAGGCTTAGGTATCGCAGTAACGCAGCTTGTCGCCCTCATGGGTGGCCATGCGGCTAATCTTATCGGAAGCGCTCTCAAGGCGCGGCCGAAGCAATCGGCAAAGGCGAAGAAGAAAAAGCCTTTGTCGGGAGCGGAGCGTCAGCGGCTCCATCGCGCCAAGAAAAAGGCGGCTCAGGCTGCCCCACGGCTGAAGATCGTTAAATGACTAAATGATTTGAGCCCAGGCATCGCAAGGTGACCTGGGCTTTTTTGTTTCTGGCACGTGGTTACTACCGTAACGCACCTAGTAACGGACACGTAACGGGCAGCAACGACGCATCGTTACTTGCTAATACTTGAACATAGATTTACGAGCCTCCGCGCCGTGACGATTAAGCGTAACACTGGTATGTTACGGCTTGCCGTCACCGTGGAATTGTGGCATGATGTCTATCCGTAACAAAGAGGATGCATTATGCCTGCGAATCTCGCCTTCTTCGCTAAATCAGCCGGGCTCGGGGATAAGATCGCACGGAGCATTGAGATTGGCGCTTTTGAGCGAGCTTTATGTGAAATGGACGAGCTTCTACAGAGACAGCCTGGTAAAGCCAATCTTGTTGGTGAATGGCGGCAGAGGATCATAGAAGAACAGGAGCGTGTCCGAGTCATGGAAGCAGCCCGCTCCAGGGAGTATCGCGCACGCCAACGGCAGAAGCGCAGCGCTACGGACAAAAGGCTATGCACAGTTTGCAATACTCCACTAGCAGGACAGCGAGGCGATGCTTCTTTCTGTTCGGCCAAGTGCCGCATCAGGTACAATCGCCAGCGCAGCCAGCTTAAGTATCTAGCGATTGATCCTCAGATGGACCGCTTTAAAGTTCGCGGCGAACGTTAAGAGCCTCGGCCGGGAAACCGGACCGGGGCTTTTTTGTTTGGACCGGCGCAACAAAAAACCCTGGGGGTGAGGTGCCCCAGGGCTTTCTGGAAAGGAAGTGGATGATGCCGGCTAAGACTAAGATAATTTGGGCGCCGCGTCACAAATTCTGGCGATCAGCGTTACTGAATTATTGCCACACCCAGGAAGGCCTTATCTATCCCGCCGCTCCGATAGCCGCGCAGCCTCAACTCCGGCCCTCTCGGCTTCAACTTCTGCGTCAAAATCTGGATTCAAAGACATTTGCATACTCCAAGTTGAAAGCTTTTAATGTGCGCCCTCAAGCTTCAGCGAAGCTATGACGCGCAGGCCACACTGCGGATTTTTCAGGAAGTGCCGCCGTTCTTCGCGATCTGGCGTTCGATCAAATCGCGCTCATCCGCGATGCGGTTGGAGATGTCGTTGAGGCGCGCGGAGGCATCAGGATCGCCCGCGCCCCAGAAGAGGCCGGAGACGGCGCTGATCAGGATATGCGCTTGGCTCAGGAAGCTCAGGCTCGCTTTGAGCAGTTGCGAGGATAGATTCATGCGTGGCTCCTTTCGGCAAAGCTTGCCCGTTCGCCGAATCCCTGTGGATTGCGGCGTGGAAGAGGGCTCGCGGTTACGATCTTTATGCTACAATTTGAATCATAGATGATGAATCAAATTGAATCAAGCGGGCAGAGTGGAAATCGAACAACTAAGAGCGGCGCGCGCTCTGCTGGGATGGTCTCAATCTGACTTGGCGGCAAGGGCAGGACTGTCTCGCCCAACGGTCAAGCGAGCCGAGACCGAAGGCGATACACCGGTCTCCGATGAGGCCAAGGCGAAGATGAAAGCAGCTCTTGAGGCTGCCGGCGTGGAATTCACCAATGGCAACGCGCCAGGGGTGCGGTTGCGAAAGCGGGGTAAGAAATGAGCGAACGAGTGCAGGCATATGCCGTGTTTGAAGATTGGAGTGACGCAGCTGAGGCGAGAGCGGAAGCTTACTGGGCAAAGCAAAGACAGACTTCTAAGCCGAAGGCCTTATTTCAGCGGGATGAATTCATCGTCACGACGCTCAACGAGCCTATGGCAGAACCGGAACAGGCCGAGAGAGGTCCGTACGGATGGACCGGCGAGTTCGTCTTCATAGGGACTGCGGAGGAATGCGCCGAGGCCATGGAGCGAGAGGTCGCCAGAGAGGCCAAAAGCAAGAACAAGCATAAATCCAGATATACAATTCATATGCTGGAAGACGTAACCGTGGAACGATCTGCAGAGGATGGCGGGATCGTGCCGCCGAAGAAGAGCGGAGAATGAGATGAGCCTTCCAGATCTAAAGTGCGTTAAGCCCGGCCACTACAAAGGCAGTTATCGCGGCGTTGACTTCGATGTGAAGCAAAGCAAGAGAGGATGGAGCGTTGAGGGGGAAGACAGTTCTTCCTATCCTTCGGAAGATGCCGCAGTACGCAGCCTTATGTACAGGCTCGATGCGGAAGCAGTTCAGTTACCACCCCATTTCGAGGACTTCCTTCGTGAACAGGCCGAAAAGGTCAAATCCATCGCGCTGAGGCTTGCTCCTTCGGACGTTGAGGGGCAATCGGACCTGATAGCACTGAAATTCAGCCTCGGCAGTATGGAGAAAATGTTCCGCAGTCACATTCTTGAATTCACAAAGAGGTTGCAGGAACTTGAAGAGCGAGCAGCTCCGGTTTCGGCTCCGAAGGAGTTGGCTGACCACGAGTGACGAAACCGAATGACCGCCGCAAGCGCACTCCGAAAGCATCTCAAAGATCAGTTTACGCCCAAAATCTAGCCCCGAGCATCTGCTTAAGCTTTGTCTTGCAAGCAGCTGTAATTACCGGCTAGATCAGTGAGACGGCTGCGTGGATTGCGCTGCCGGCATACCGCTCTTGATCAACATCCTATAGTGAGCGTAAAGGTCAGACGATGGCAACGCCGTCTCCGCTTAGTCCGCCCAATCTCATGATGCCCGTCTCAGGCCGCACAAGTGTCCATTCGAAAGGCGATTCCAATATCAACTCCGAACTGACGATTATCGGCAATGTTTCATCAACCGGCAGCGTCACCCTCGACGGCACAATCGAGGGCAATATTTATTGCACGTCTGTGATCGTGACGGCGAACGGCCGGGTAAATGGCGGCATCATCGCCAATCAGGAAGTTACGGTGCAAGGCCAGGTCACAGGCACGATTCGCGGACGGCGCGTGATGCTGCAATCCTCGGCCAAGGTTGAAGGCGATATCTTTCATCAAGGCATCGGCATCGAAATGGGCACCCGTTATGACGGCACGCTGCGCTGGACCGAGGATGAGCATGCCTTCGACGAGGCGCATTCAGCATAGAGCCCTACGCCACTGCCCTAAATTCCTGTCTGAACGGCAAAACTGCCGAAGCGGTCCTTGATTTCCTTTGATGAATCCTCCCGCCCCGCTAAAGGCACAACATAACTCGCCGCCTAATACGCCGCAGCGTTGTGCTCGCACTACCTTCATCCGCTTCCGCCTTACCGAGGGTCGCAGAATAGGGCTATGGGTGAACCTTCATTGCGAGAGCGAGCTAGCCTGATTTGCCGCGATCGGGAAAGAGGGGCTTCCCTGCGCGCGGGGGAGAGTTTCCAGCGCCATCCACCGAAGCTAGGCCGTCCGAAATTGTGTAGACCGCGTGAAACCCAATCTGAGCTTTGGCGCTCATTGCGCGCTTTCGACCGCCAAGCCACGTCAAAGCGCACGCCGAAGCACAAATCCCCTCATCGCCTACGTAGGTCGCAAATCCCTTGATCCGTATTGCCTTGCCTATTTCTATGGCGGGATACATTGCACCCCCGTTACTGCTCAGAATTACGATCGCGGACTTCGCTTGAATGGCTACATTGGCGAATTTTTCCTCATCGCCCGGTTGAAATTCCCCAACGATACCGATCAGCCGAAATTCGGGGTTCTGCGTTGGAAGAATGCTAATTTCGGCCGCTTCAGCTGCCGTCCAGCTAAAGACGCAGACAATGATCAACCTTGCCGGGCAGAGCCCGTTAAATAACTTCAGTATCCTCATGAGAGCCCCCAAGGATGGCTTTCTGGGCTGCCATCACGCACTCACGTTAGGGACTACAACATGTGCGGCCGTTTTACTCAACTCTTCACCTGGCGAGAGCTTTATGAACTCTACAATCTCACAAACCCGTTAGCCCCGAATATCCGGCCTTCCTGGAATATCGCGCCAACGCAGGACGTCGGCGTGATCGTGCCCGAGGAGGGAGGCCGGATTTATAAGACAATGCGCTGGGGTCTCGTGCCCGTATGGGCGAAAGACCTAAAGATCGGAAACCAGGCGATCAATGCGCGGGTCGAGACCGCGGCCACGAAGCCCGTCTTCCGCTCCGCATGGAAATCGCGGCGCTGCCTTATCCCGGCGAGCGGTTTCTATGAGTGGCGCGAGATTGAAGTACCGGGCAAATCCAAGCCTGCGAAGCAGCCTTTCTATGTCAGCCGCAAGGATGGGCTGCCGCTGACGTTTGCAGGCCTGTGGGAGCGCTGGGGACCGGAGAACCTTCTCACCTGCACCATCCTTACGACCGAGCCCTGCGATGGCATCCGCGATCTGCATAATCGCATGCCGCTGATGCTGGCCAAGGAGGGATTCGAGCGGTGGCTAGAGCGGTTCCCGTTTTAGTTTACGCATATCTGGCGTGACGAAAGAAGTTTAAGCACTCCACGGGCGCGAAGCCATCCAAGAGTTTGCCGATCCGGTCCCAAAGGCTTTCGACCGAACGCTCTTT
>JBAUNL010000114.1:0-9276 GCA_049579205.1 Rhodomicrobium sp.
ATTGAGGCGCTTTGGCCTGCTCTGATCTGAGCGGTGTTGGTCGTACGACGCGTGCGAAACTCAGACCTCTTTAACGGTTAAGCTTTTAGCGATTACATCTACAGAGGAAACAAGACGCGAACAAGGATTCCCAAACCTCTTGGAAGGTTTGGGAAAAATGAGAAAAAAAGCGAATGTTTTCAATATAAAATCAAAATAGTGCGATTCCGCCCCTGGGCACCTATTAATAAGTAATTGTTATTAAGTCGATTTTATCTACGATCAGGAATCCCATCTCGCTTAAGCTGATGGGGCCCGAGCGGTAAAAGCGCAGGGAAACAACTTTCCGGCCATCCTTGGTCCATCTTCGCTGCGCGCGGCAAACGGCATGCCTGCAACTTTCGGATCACCACTTCTCGCCGAACGGGCGTATTTCCAGCTCGAAAGTCCAGGCGTCGCGCGGCTGCTGGTACAGCTGCCAATAGGCCTCGGCGACTGCTGCCGGCCTCATCAATCGATTGGGGTCGAGATTATCGAGCGCTTCCTGGCCTTCGCGCTCGCGGATGCGTTCGCGGACCCATTGGGTATTGACGCCGGAGTCGATGACGAGATGGGCGACATGGATGTTTTGGGGACCGAGTTCCCGAGCGGCCGCCTGGGCCACCGCGCGCAAGCCGAATTTTGCGCTGGCAAAGGCGGCATAGCCGCTGCCGCCGCGCAAGCTGGCTGTGGCACCCGTGAAAAATATATTGCCGCACCCACGGGGCAGCATCAGACGCGCTGCCTCGCGGCCGGCCAAAAAGCCGGAATAGCACGCCATTTCCCAGACCTTGCGGAATACGCGCTCGGTCGTATCAAGCAAAGGGTAGTTGACATTGGCCCCGATGTTGAAAATGCATACTTCCAAAGGAGCGTACGCATCCGCGTCTTGCAGGAAGGCTGTGACTTCCTCTTCCTTCCTGGCGTCGAGAGAACGTGGAACAATCGTCCCTCCAGCTTTCTCTATGGCTTCGGCAAGCGGCGCTAGCTTGTCGCCTTTTCGCCGGCCGGCGAAAATCGCGAAGCCTTCTGCGGCGAACTTTTTTGCAATTTCAGAACCGATGAAATCACCTGCACCAATGACGGCGGCGGTAGCGTTTCTCTTCTGCAAGACCCTTCTCATTCACGTTCCCGGTTATGGATCGGACTCTCTTAGGCGATGTGCTGCGGCTCCTAGATATTGCCGGTTAGACCCCAGCGGCCTGTTGAGCCTTGATCTCCTCCTCGACATCGCGAAGCTGGTCCTTGCCAAAGAACATTTCCTTGCCCACGAAGAATGTCGGGCAGCCGAACGCGCCACCATCGACCGCGTTCTGGGTCAATTCCTTCAATCGATCCTTTGCATCCTGATCTTGAGCCCGCGCCATCAACCGATCGGCGTCGAGCCCAGAAGACATCAGCGCTTCATGGACTATTTTCGGATCGTCCATCTTCTTTGGTTCTTCCCACATATGATGGAACGCAGCTCTGACATAGGGCTCAAACACGCCCTCGAATTGAGCCGCAACCGCGCCTCGCATAAGCATGAGCGTGACAACGGGGAAAAAGGGATTCGGCTTGAAGGTCGTAATGTGGTAGCGGCGGATGAAACGCTCCGTTTCAAGCGCCATGAACTCGGGCTTGTTTTTGATGCCCTTGAGCGCCTCGGCGGGCGAGTTGTTGCCAGTAAGCTTGAAGATGCCACCAAGCAGCACCGGAACGTAGTCAAACTTCACGCCAGTGCGCTGCTCAATCTGCGGGATGACCTTTGCGGCCAGATAGGCGTTCGGGCTGCCGAAGTCGAAAAGAAACTCAACTTTAGGGTTCATTCCACTCCTCCGTTAGGCACTTTTTTTCGCCGATTCCTGCCTTTGAGGGGCGTGCCTCCGTAAGATTGCGCTGGCGCATTTTGGTTCGCAAGATCGCCAGCGCCGGCTTGGCCTGCGTTTTTGTGCTTTGAAGCCGTCACACACTAAGCTCTCTAATCCATCCTATTCGGTATTTGTTATATAGTTGCCGAATGCCGACATCCATTGTCAACTAGCCCCGGAACTCGCTGTTATCGGGCGCTCGTGGACGGGGTTGAAGGCGAATGATGTGCGGCGAATATCCTTCGCCTTAAGGCGCAGCTACGACCGTCGCGCGGTTCTCCAGAACCGCGCGTTGATTAATGTATGCCTTGTCAGTGATTTCACCCGCCGCCAAGGACGGTGGCTCGGTCTGGATGGCGACGGCCGCTATCGGCTCGCTGGCTCCCGCGGCACGGTTATGCTCGTTCAAGACGTGACAGATGTAGTCTGCAACGCCGGAGTCCGCGGCGAGGCTTTCGACACTCGCGCCAGCTGTCGAACTGGCTGCGTGCACCTTCGCACGGTCCGGATTGAGCCAAACCAGGGCGACGAGCCTATCGCGGTTCTCACCGGCAATGACCAAGTCCTGCAGAGCGCCGCCATCTGGTTCATGATGGCTGCGCGAAGTTTGTCCGCGAGTACAAACTTGCCGTTCGCCATCTTGAAATTCTCGGACAGCCGGCCTGAAAATCTCAGGCCGCGGGATGGATCGGCGGGATCGATGAAAGTGACGGTATGGCCCGCCCGTTAGAATCTCTCCTGGCCGAATGCTGCTGCAGAGAGTTCCGGCATTCCAAGATAGCCGGGCATGACGTTCGGGCCGCGCACACGAACCTCAAAGGCGTTCAACGCCGGAACCAGTTTAAGTTCGACACCCGGCGCCGGCAGACCGATCTCACTGGGACCTTCGCACGGACGATAATAGAGGCATATGGCCGGCGCAGTTTCCGTGCTGGCGTAGCCGGACATGATTGGAATGCGCTCGCCCCTGGCTTCGGCGGCTGCCGCGGCAGATAAATTCCGTTCGCCCGCTGGAGCAGCCTGCTGCGCAGCTGAGCAGGCGCAAATTTTTCGGGCGAGCAGACTGACGGCGACGATTGAACTACGTGACGCGATCTCATTTCGAGTGTAAACCTAAGGTCCTGCCGGTGGTGGAAATGCCAGGAAATTGCCCGTATACGTCTCGACCACCTCACTGAACGGTGTGCCATCTGGCAGCGTCAAGACGGCACGATGTTCGAGCACCGCATCGGGAACCCGCAGCATTGCCGAGCTTCTGTCCGGCGTGAGTGCACCAGTCTCCCATCCTTCAGGTAGCGGCAGCCAGAGCAGTCTGGACGACAGGGTCCGGCGTCGGAAATTCAAAGCCTGCACCGCTCGGCCGAAAGAGGTCTCGGTCGTGTCGAGCACCCGGTTCATGTCGCTGGTCAGTCGAGCCGGTACATACCAGGTGTTCGCCTCCGACAGGATATAAGCGCCGCAGTGCAGCCGCACCCGGCGATAGCGGACGACATCGGAAGTGCTCACGCCGAGCAGTTGCAGTTGCTCCGCCGTCGCCTGTTTGTCAACGCCCTTTAGCCGCTCGGCGACGATGCGCGCAGGCGACGCCATATGGTGTGTACCGTACCATCGTTCGAGAGTGAGAGTCGCGCTATCATGACTCAGCAGGTCCGCGTTCAGGGTCTGCAGCAGAGCGAGCGCTTCAAGACGGCTGACAAAGGTGTCCGGCCAGGGGATCGCATGTTTCCTGACGCCGTCATCCGCACTCCCTGGGCCGCCCGGCCGAAGCAAGACGAGGCAGATTAAAAGCGTCTTCGTGAGGGCAAGCCTCATCTTTGGCTCCTGGGGTTGGATGCTACTATCTTGCCATGCTCATTCCACAACTCGCGGGTGATCAGCTCTGAAGGCGCGCCGTACTTAATGACGAAGCAGCTTGTACCGCGGCGATCCATCATCATCGACTGGGAACCGTCATCCGGGATGTGATGCCTTGCCAGCTTCTTCCATGGAAGGATGCAGCCAAGCAGAATGTCATTGTCCCAGGCTGCCTGATACAAGGCTTGAATTTCATCATTGAGTTCGGCCAACTCATGCAGTTGGCCAATGGAGCTACAGAGAACGACACTTGGTTTGTTGGCGGCCCGTTGCTTTGCTTTGAATTTTCGCTGCAATCCAGTGAAATCCGACACCATAATGATGTATCCGACCTTGGTCGGGGTTACGATCATCTTTCCCTTTTCGCGCAGAAGATCCACGGCATCCTGATGTTTGGCGCCGTTCCATTGGACGCGTCTTGCGGTCGTAAGTGGCGCCATATTGTTGGGCGGTGGCGTTGCGGCGGTTGCCACGGCACCATCATCGTGGTGCGAAATTGCGGGAAAGGTCTTGTGTGCGTGGAATGTCATAGCTAGTCTCCCGTTGCTGTGCTCCCTCAATCGGAGTGGCGCGAAGCTGCTGCTTGGCCGCCGCTGACGTTTGCCCGAAGCTCGAGCCTGATTTCGCATTGGAGCAATCGGGAGCTACTGCGTGCGCTCTGCGATGTCTTCTTCGTGGTCAGGGATTTCAGTTTCACGCGCCCACGAGACTGCGTCGGCCCTCATCCTCGCTAACCGCGCCTGCATTAGCCGTCAGAGCCAGCAGCGCCTTCCGATCGATTTTGCCGAGGGTGTTGCGGGGAAGCGCAGCGACGATGTCCAGGCGCTCTGGCACTTTGTAATCCGCAAGCTGTCCTCTCATGCCGGCGATGATTTGACTGGCGCTGACGCTGGGGGCGTTTTTCGTTAGCTCCACAAAGCCAGCGACCCGTTCGCCGAGTATCGCGTCCGGCACTCCAACCACACCTGCATCTTCGACGGCGGGATGAACGAGCAGAGCCCGCTCGACCTCGGTGGGCGAGATGTTCGAACCGCCGCGGATGATGATGTCTTTCTTTCGACCCATGAACCACAGATTGCCTCGGTCGTCCTGACGCATCAGATCGCCGGTCTGCTACCAGCCATCCTTCGGTGCACCCTCCATCACGCCCGGACCACCCCAATAGCCGATGCTGACATTGGGTCCGCGCAGCAGAAGCTCACCGGCTTCGCCGCGGGACACCGTTGCCCCGGCATCATCGACCAGCCGCACTTCAGCGCCAGGAGCAATGCGGCTAACTGGCCCCGGCTGAAACCCGTAGGTAAGACAGCCAGTCGCCTCAGTCGTGCCCCAACCTGAGTAAAGCGGCACGCCGAACTCGATACCGAATTCCCGCTGCAAGTTCGGCGGACAGACGTCGCCGGCCGACACACAGAAACGCAAGGTCTCGACGTTCCGTCTGCGCAGCCGCTGAGCTTCCAACATGGCGGCGAACATGAACGGCAGGCCAAGCTGCCAGCTGCATCCGTGCTGCTCGATGGCATCCAACACAGCGTCAGCATCGAAACGCTCGAACAGTACCATCCGAGCGCCGTGACGGATGCAGCCGATGAAGGTGAAAAGTCCAATGGCGTGCACCATCGGACAGGCAACGATTGCAGTCTGAGTGCCGTCAAGCTCGAAATATTTGAGGTTCTCGGCCGTTGCTGCCATTGTCGAGAGCGTGTGAATGACGAATTTGGGGGTGCCGGTCGTCTCCGAAGTTGTAAGCAGCAAGGCGGGCGCATGAATGTCGGACGACACCGGAAGTGACTTCAGAACATCCCATGACGGCTCCTTCAGCAGATCCGTCCATCGCTGCACAGGGCCGTCGTCACCCTTGCTGCCGGTGATATAACACCGCTCCGGCGAGACTATTGATGAGCTGAAAGCTCGAACCTGGCCATAGAGTTCCTCGGTCCCGACGTAGAGTGCCGGCTGTAAACGCCGCAACATGACCTTGAGCTCGGGACCCTTGAATCTGTTGTTCACCGGGACCGCGATAGCTCCAATGTGAAAGCAGGCAAAAACTGCCACAGCCAGTTCGGGACAATTCGGCAGATGGAGTGCAATGCGGTCACCTTTTCGAATGCCGCGCGCGGCCAGTCCGTGTGCCACGCGATGCACTTCTGCCGCAAAACGTACAAAGGTCCATTTGCCGTCAGCAGCGATAAAGGCTGTGTCGTTTTGATCCCTTGCGGCTCGATCATACAATGTCTGGATCGGTGTCATAAACATCTCCTGCGATACGCGAACGCATAGTTCGATGGTTCCCACCAGTGCGAGCCGGGGGCTAAATCAACGAGCCACAAACCGGTCTCAAGACGTAGACACGGCCAGCAGCGCTTGCATT
This sequence comes from Rhodomicrobium sp., assembly GCA_049579205.1. GTDB lineage: Bacteria > Pseudomonadota > Alphaproteobacteria > Rhizobiales > Rhodomicrobiaceae > Rhodomicrobium. The sequence goes on from JBAUNL010000114.1 coordinate 6,094, forward strand.
TCCTCGAGTAGTCCCACGATCGGGGCGTAGCTCGTATGCGCCAGGCAGATGGAGCCGTTGACCGTCGCCACGCCGATCGTCTGCACGTTCTCGAAATCGAGCAATACGCAGGGCCCCCACAGAGAATTCAGTTTCAGGTGCCCATACGTGTCACCGAAGGGGAGGGAACCCAGATTCGTCAAAAGTGCCTCGTTCGCAAAAGCAACAGCTGCGAAATCCGCCGCCGCCTTCACGTCGGGTGCGTCCCCCAAGAATGCCTGAATGGCTGAAAAGACAGACTCAACACCTTCTGGTGTTCTCGCAAGCTCGATGTCTGCTTTTACTTTGCGCGCCACACACCAGAAGTCATCACCTTCCGTAGTGAAAACACTTGACGCGGAACTGACATAATCGCCGCAGTGTTCTCCGGCGCCGAGCATCCGCCTGACATTGACGGGCGACATAACGCGAACGGGAATGTCCCGCCAGTTGGGTGCTAGTTTACGCCCAGCGATCACAAGCGCTGCCGCAAGCGCACAATGGACAGTCGTCGACTCGACTCGCGCGCGATCTCTCAGCCGTGCAGTCAGCGCCCGCGGCAATTGCAGGCTGTGCACGGAAGGTTTGGCGCCATCTAGAGTGCGCCATCTTTCCGGCACGCCCGATGCCTGGCTTTGCGGCTTTTCATTGGTTATCGCCCGCGCAGTCGAGGAGCTGGCGGCGAGTAGAAGATCATCCGCAGACGGTGTTGACGGTAGCGCCGCCAGGGTGTCACCAGAGAGAACGCTGAGGATATCGCGGATCGCATAGGCGAGCGACATGCCATCTGCGATGGCGTGGTGCGCGACGAGTATCAGCGCTGCGTCTTCATCTGCGTGGATCAGGACGGCACGGATCAGGGGAGCGTCAGCGGCTCCAAATGGATTTGCGAGTTCGGCGGCAACCTCCTCCTCCCAACGCGCGGTGCGGTCATCGTGAATGACTCGCAGCGGAATCCGTGCCCCTCTTCTTTGCTGAAAATGCGGAACGCGACCCGGCTCCCCCACGATGGCAACCGACATCAAGGAGTGCCGGCGCTGCAATTGATCGAGCGCGTTCTGCCAAGCGGCAACGCCGGTTCGGCCCGAGACGTGCGCCGTCACCGCAAAATGCGTTGGGCGATGCTGGTCGAGCAACCAGAAGAGGTGCTCAACCGAGCCGAGTTGCCGGATTGTGCGCGGCAAGCCGCCCCTGCGAGCATTGTCGTGGCAATCGTCATGTAATTCGGCTGATAGGGACGAGTGGGGCCTTAGCTGGATGGTATGGGTCATTGGCTTATCCCTCCGGAGACGAGTGACGCATCGCGAGCGCGCCAATCCGGCCGGTTTTCGAGTTCCGGCAGCAAAAGGACACTTTCCTGCTCGTTGGGATCGGTACGCGCGATGACAGCGGCGCAGCTTTCCGTATCGCTTAGATTGTAAGGCAGGTGAGGCATATTGGCGGGGATGTATAGAAAGTCCCCGGCGCGGGCGATGAGATGGTGTTGGAGTCTCTCTCCATACCAACAGCCGGATTCGCCACTCAGAATATAGATGGCCGTTTCGTGGTCCTCATGCTTATGCGCTTTCGAGCAGTTCCCGGGTGGGAGTCTCACTATCTGCAAATGAATTCGCCGCGCGCCAACAGATTGCGCGGAGATGCCTGGCGCACAGAGGTGCCCCTGCTTGCCGTAAAATTCCTTGCCTGCGCGAACGAGACGGCAGGCCGGCTGAGCGCCGTCAGTGGTGGTGTCGGGTCTGGGATCAGTCATTCTCTCTTTTCCTATAGGCTTGTCTTCGGCCCGACCCTTTCCGGGGACCGGGTCCGGTGCTAATCCGCTCACTTTCGTCCTTGTCCACGGAGCCTGGCGTACTGACGTTCGAGCCTCGCAAGCCGCGCGTTGATGTCCTCGATCCGGCTTAAGCCGTTCTCTGGCTCGGTGCTTTGGCCTTTTGCTTTAATGCGCTCTGCCACTTCTGCGTAGAAATTTGCCGACAATTCCATACCCCTTCGCGATGTTGACTCGCGCAGGAGGTGTATGTCGTTGGCGGAGAAGCCGAGGCTCTGCTTCAGTCGATCGTCAGGCTGCGCAAGCAGATAATCCCGAAGCCGGCGCTTCACAGGATCGTCTTGCGCCCGGATCAAGCGGAGAACTAGGCTCGAGCACCGGCTGTGTTCGTGTCCAGCTTGCATCCGGACTGATGGAACAAGTATGGTCATTGCTCTTCCTCAAGATGTTGGAGCCCACGGCGCGCTTCGGGGCATTTTTCCAACGACGAAGCACTATCTTTGCTTTTTTCGCCTCAGCGGTAGATTAGTAGTGGAAGGCACAAAGCCTTCGACGGGACGGAGCGTTTGGGGCCCCCAGGGACGCGCCGCGTCCTCCGCCAATTCACTTACTAGCGGCGTTCAAGCTGCCGCCCATGGCCATTGCTCAGACCGAACAACTGCCATCCATTCTGTATTGGAGGGGCCCTGAGCGGCCAAATATCTGGACAGGTCATTTAGCAATCCTGGCGACGGCAACTCGTCTACTATTCTGCGAGCGAGGTCATTATTCAGACCGAAAAAGTCCTTAATTGCTTCCTCGCCGGCGCGCCTGCCACCGATCCCGACAAGTATAACGTTCGGCCAATCTCCCGTTCCGGGTATATCGAACCCTAATCCGCGCCGGTTAAAGGAAGGAGAGCAAGCAGCTAGCGCTGCTACGGTCCGTGTCATGGACTTCTCCTCAGGAAAGAGTGGGGACTTGTGCACTTCGGACCCCGTAACATCTCTTAAAAGACGAACCAATTCATTTAGTCTTTCCGAAGTCGTAGTGGACACAGCAGGACTCCTATCTTCTTGAAACCGAGCCATTTTCAGCTCGCTTCTGTCATCTGGCCTCTATGATGGGGTTGCAATTCCCGCCGATCCAACGAGATATTCCGCAAACACTGATCGGAAAAAGCGATGGTCATCCTGCCTTCGGTGCGCCATCTCCGGCATTTGGTAGCTCTTGCCGATCACACGCATTTCGGCCGCGCCGCTGAAGCCTGCCACGTGACGCAGTCGACTTTGAGCGCGAGCATCAAGGAGCTCGAGTCTTTGCTCGAGGCAGGGCTGGTAGACCGCACGAAGCGAAGCGTTGTGCTTACGCCGATCGGCCTTGAGACCGTTAGCAGGGCGCGCCGGATTCTGGGAGAC
>JBAUNL010000115.1:0-4148 GCA_049579205.1 Rhodomicrobium sp.
TCGCGAAGCGGCTGAAAACCCTTCGAGGGCTGACGCCTCACGAATGCATCTGCAAATGCTGGACAGAAAACCCGGATCAGTTCAGGCTCGACCCCATTCACCACATGCTGGGACTAAACATCTAGGCTGTAGCTCTGCGCTCTGCCCGCGCAGGAGGACCGCTGGAAAAAACCAGCGGTCTTCGATTTCGAGACCTGAAGGCTTTATCCGGGCGGCACGAATGCCCGCCTTTTGCTCAAAGTCAACGCTCTCGTCGTTCGCCCCTATAATATCGCCCATATGCAACTACGGCATGAACCGAGGCGTTACCCGTTTTCGCGCGGGTGGTCCCCCAAAGGGGGATCGCAATTGGGGCGGCGCCACGCCAACCGGCTTTCGGGAGTCCGCTTTTTAAGATGCCTTACGAGTTCAACGAAGATCTTCCGCCCTCGGTCCTGAATCACCTCCCGCGTCACGCTCAGGATATATACCGTGAGGCCTTCAACAACGCGTACCGTCAGCATGCCCTTGACCCTCGCCAGGAGGAAGCTGCGCACCGTATCGCTTGGGCTGCCGTGAAGCGCTCATATGTAAAGAACGGAGAAGAGTGGGTGCCGCGGTAACAAAGGCCTCCCGGTGTTAGACTGCCCCTGCGCGCGAAATCCTGGCCGCAGCTGATCGCTAGCTTTATGTTTTGACACGCATCAAGACAGCCGCCATCAAATGCGCTTACAAATTCTGACATGTTTGGTGACACCGCCACTTTACAGGGACCAGTAGCAAGGATGACCGACCCGCGCGCCCTGGCGCTCAAGGCAGCCGAGATAGGGATCATCGACGACGATCCCTCGACCGGTGAGACTTACTGGTCACCAACCCTTTTTAATATTCTAGGAGTCGATTCAGCCGCCGATCCCTCCTTCCCCACCTTCCTTGATCTCGTTCATCCCGAAGATCGGGATAGCGTTACGGGCATAATTTCGAAGGCGAAAAAGGCCTCAAGGGAAACGATTTCATCGATTGAGTGCCGGATTGTCCGATGTGAGGCAGTGCGCTGGCTCAGCATGCGCCTAAATGCATCGCGTTTGAAAGCAGGGAACGCCAGACAGGCGCGGGTCATCGTGAGCGTGGTGGATATCACGGGCTGGAAAGCCAAGGAGGAGGAGCTAAAGCACAATGAGGCCCGCCTTGCCGCCATCCTCTCGATCGCGCCCAGTGCCATCATTTCCATAGATGGGCAGCAACGCATCACGCTGTTCAATGATGCAGCTGAAAAGCTGTTCGGGTACAAACGCGACGAGATCGTAGGTCAGACGTTGGATCTGCTGATCCCGGAGCGGTTCCGGCCGGCACATGAAGGGAACGTGGCTTTGTTCTGGTCCAGCCCGGAAAGCACGCGCCGCATGGGCGAACGCCGGAACGTTGCGGGCCTCAGAAAAGATGGAAGCGAGTTTCCTGCCGAGGCTTCGATCTCAAAGATCGAAATCGGGGGTGAAAAGATTTTCACTGTGGCGCTTCAGGATGTGACTGAGCGCAAGCTGGCGGCCGAACAGCTGGCAAACATGAACAGGACTTTGGAGCAGCGGGTCGCCGAGCGGACAAACGAGCTTGAAATTGCGATGCAGCGCAGGGAGGAGGCGCAGAAGCAACTTATTCAATCGCAAAGGATGGAAGCATTTGGTCAGCTCACTGGCGGGATTGCGCACGACTTCAACAATATCCTAGCTGTCATCGGCGGAAGCCTTGAGCTCCTCGAACCCGATGTCACAAGCGCCGTTGGCAGAGAACACGTCGACAGGGCTAGCAACGCCGTTGAGATGGGAGCCAGGCTCACTTCCCGCCTTTTGACGTTTGCCCGGCGCAGGCGCCTGGAACCTGCGATTATTAATCTGAACGACCAAGTGCGGGGCCTTCTTGAGCTGCTTCGTCGAACAATCGGAGAGCAGATCGTTTTGAAGACGTCCTTGGCACCCGGTGCATGGCTAGCGATAGCGGACGCGAGCGAGGCCGAGAACGCGATACTCAATCTCTCCCTCAACGCCAGAGATGCCATGCCGCATGGCGGGCGCCTTATTATCGAGACGGCTAATGTCACTGTTGACGAAAGCGAAGCTGCCGCGATCAGGGGACTCAAACCTGGGGATTACATCCGGCTCTCCGTTAGCGACACCGGGGCGGGTATAGCGCCCGAGCTATTGCAAAAGGTTTTTGAGCCGTTCTTTACCACGAAAGGGACAGGACGCGGTTCAGGCTTGGGGCTAAGCACAATCTACGGCTTTGCAACTCAGTCTGGAGGCTCGGTAACGATATACAGCGAAATTGGGAAGGGTACGACGGTACACCTTTATTTGCCTAAGGCGAAAACGCTGGCCGAAGGTGCAGCTGCACCAACCCGGGGCGGCGCCATTCTCTTTTCCAAGAATAATGAAACGGTGCTCGTGGTCGAGGATAACCCGGAAGTTCGCGAAACCACCCTGCAACGGGTCGAAGGTCTAGGCTATGTTGTTGAAGAAGCAGCGAACGGACCTGAGGCCGTGGAGATTCTGAAGGCAAAACCAGGCATTGCTCTCGTCTTCAGTGACGTTGTTATGCCGGGCGGCATATCCGGATATGACCTTGGTCTCTGGGTCCAGCAGAACAAGCCGGAAGTGAAGGTGCTCCTTACCTCCGGATTTGCCCCAGAGCTGGCAGAGGCTGGCCATGAGGGCGAATTTCAGGTGCTGCGCAAGCCCTTCAGCCGTCTGGAACTTGCTAGAGCTTTCAGCGACGCGCTCTACGGACCAGGCCAGAACTAGACGCGCCGGACCTCGATCCCGAAGGCGTAGCCCACGCTGCGGACCGTCTTTATCAGCCTAGGACGCTCATTATGGGGCTCGATCTTACGCCGGAGCCGGGCGATTAGGCCATCGATGGTCCGGTCAAGGGGAGACCAGTCCTGCCCCTTTAAGAGATCCATGATGTTGTCGCGGGAGAGTACCCGCCCAGGCCGCTTTACAAGGATGGCCAGAAGCTCGAACTCAGCCGTGGTTAGGTCGCAAAGTTCGCCGGATGGCGCGGTGAGTTCCCGGTGCGCGATATCCAGAACCCAGCTTTCGAATTCATAGCGCTCACCTGGCTCTTCGCCGGGTTGCGGCGCAGGTTGGGGCTCATGGGCGTAGCGGCGAAGCACAGCACGAATCCGCGCGAGAACCTCCCGCAGGTGAAACGGCTTGGCGATATAATCATCGGCTCCAACCTCAAGGCCGACGACACGGTCAATTGTGTCACCCTTGGCGGTGATCATAACAATCGGGACATTGGAGCGCGACCTTACCTCCCGGGCGAGCTTCAGGCCGTCTTCGCCGCCAAGGCTCAAGTCCAAGGTGATGAGATCGGGAAGCGCTTGATTGATCGCGGCGAACATCTCAGTCCCGGTGCCCGCTTCCGTCACGCTAAAACCCTCTGGCTCAAGGACAGCGCGCAGTGTCGCACGAACCTCTGGATCGTCGTCGACGATGAGTATGCGCGCTATTTGAGCGGGCTGGGGCATGGCCGGTCTCTTACACGAACTTTAACATATTTGCACAATCCCCGTCCGACGACTCGCAATTCCGCACTCGATAGCACAAAGCGCCCATACGGAAGGTACACAGTGCTGTTTAAGTCAAGCTATCGAATTTGACCAACGGAGCAGCGCCATGAGCCTTCCGGCAGCGATGACGTTCGATATTAGCAGCACGCCCAAGTTTGGCCCTGCCGTAGCGCTGAGCAAGGAAAACACCCTCTTTAACGCAGTCAGCAAAACATACACGCCAAAGCAGGATATTTTTTGCGAAGGAGACACCAAGCGCAACGTCTTTCAGATCGAGTCTGGCGCCGTTTGCCTTTACAAGTGCATGGCCGATGGCAGGCGCCAAATTTTCGACTTTGCCTTTCCCGGCGATATCATCGGTCTTGGCGCGTCCGATGTCTATTTCTGCAACGCGCAGAGCATCGGTTCAGTTCAGGTCAAGCCCGTGCCTTTGTCCAAACTGTATGAGCTTGCGGCCAAGGAGCCGAGCTTCGCTCTGAGGCTTTACCACGCTGTTTCCCTAGAGCTGGACGCGACACGCGACCTTCTTCTGACGCTGGGCCAGCAGAATTCGATCGAGCGTGTGGCGATTTTCCTGCTCACGCTTTCTCAGCGCAAC
>JBAUNL010000116.1:0-5478 GCA_049579205.1 Rhodomicrobium sp.
GGCCTTCTCCAAACTCAAGGCTCACTTGCGAAAATACAAAGAGCGTTCGGTCGAAAGCCTTTGGGACCGGATCGGCAAACTCTTGGATGGCTTCGAGCCCGTGGAGTGCTTAAACTTCTTTCGTCACACCGGATATGCGTAAACTAAAACGGGAACCGCTCTAGAGTTCAGCAACTTCCATAATTTCGCTTCCAGGTGCGGATAGTCAGACAGACAAGGAGTAGCCTCGCCTAAGCGTGTATAGGGGAGTTGTTTCCATTTGGTCGGCGCTATAGAGGCCGCGGGGATCTCAAAGACTGCGAGTTTGCCGCCAGGGTGATCTACATATGTAAACGACCAAGCAATGCGAGGATTTAGTCGCTGAGAAAGCCATAATTGTAGGGGTTGCTTTTCTATCTTGTTGCTGATCTTAAAAGATGTTCCGGTAACCTCATGAGTAATATTATCTATTCCAAATATAAGATAACCAAAGTTCTCGTTTGATAGCCGAGCACCGTTGGATAAGGCAGAAATGTATTTACCTATTGCGTCGGGAGGGATGTGGTTAGATTTGAACTCTAACCATTCCTTCTCATCCCGAAACGCCCTTAGGCGATCAATGTGCCGAATCCATTGCTCGTTATCCATACCGGACGATTAAAACATACTTTCAGGGCACACAAGTTGCCGATTTAAGCCCGCCGCCACAACCTTAGCGATTCGGCCTCGATCAAAATAGCGTATTCAGCTATCACGCATCGGTGTTTGACGGTTGCGGCTAGCTCGGGATCGCCTGAACTGAAGTCATGCTCTTCCATGACTGCGGCGGCGATCCTGATCAATATGCAGGGGCTGTTAAGGCTGCTCTTTACTCGACCCCTCGGGAATGCCGGCCCGCACCTCAAAGAAAAAGGGACCCGCAAGCGGTGCTCGCGAGTCCCCGATATGCGCACTGAGCGGACGCTAATAATCCATGCCGCCCATGCCGCCCATTCCACCCATCCCGCCGGGCATCGGCGCGTGAGCGTGTTCCTTCTTCGGGACTTCGGCGACCATTGCCTCGGTGGTTACCAGAAGCCCGCCGATCGAGGCGGCTCCCTGTAAGGCGTTGCGCACGACTTTGGTTGGATCGATCACACCTTGGCTCGGCAGATCCCCATACTCGCCCGTCTGCGCATTATAGCCATATCCATAGTCGGGCTTTTCCAGGATCTTGCTTGTGACGACGGCGCCGTCCTCACCGGCGTTGGTTGCGATCAGGCGGGCAGGCCAGGAAAGCGCGCGGCGCACGATGTTGATCCCGGCTTTCTGGTCTTCATTTTCAGGCTTCAGCTTCCCGAGCGCCGCCTGAGCTCGCAAAAGCGCGACACCGCCCCCCGGCACGATGCCTTCTTCCACCGCGGCCCTGGTGGCGTGCAGCGCGTCTTCGACGCGGTCCTTCCGCTCCTTCACTTCAACCTCAGTGGCGCCACCCACCTTGATGACTGCAACGCCGCCGGCGAGCTTTGCGAGCCGTTCCTGCAGCTTTTCCTTGTCATAATCGGAGGTCGTATCCTCGATCTGCGCCTTGATCTGGGCAATGCGGCCCTCGATGTCCTTCTTCTTGCCGGCGCCGTCGATGATGGTGGTGTTTTCCTTGTCGATAGAGACGCGCTTCGCCCGGCCCAGCATGTCCAGCGTGACGTTTTCGAGCTTGATGCCAAGGTCTTCGGAGATAACCGTGCCGCCCGTAACGATCGCAATATCTTCCAGCATTGCCTTGCGCCGGTCGCCGAAGCCGGGAGCCTTGACCGCTGCAACCTTGAGGCCGCCGCGCAGCTTGTTCACAACCAGCGTTGCCAAAGCTTCGCCTTCAACATCCTCTGCAATGATCAAAAGAGGCCTGCTGGCCTGCACCACCGCTTCCAAAACAGGCAGCAAGCCTTGCAGTGAGGAAAGCTTCTTCTCGTTGATGAGGATGCTCACGTCTTCAAGTTCGGCCACCATCTTTTCCGCGTTGGTGACGAAGTAAGGTGAAATATAGCCGCGATCGAATTGCATGCCCTCTACGACGTCGAGCTCCGTCGAGAGCGACTTGGCTTCCTCGACCGTAATCACTCCTTCATTGCCGACTTTTTGCATCGCCTCGGCAATCATATTGCCGACTTCGGTATCGCCATTGGCCGAGACCGTGCCGACTTGAGCAATCTCCGCGTTGTTTCTTATTTTCTTCGATTTGGACTTGAGCTCATCCACAACGCATTGCACGGCCAGATCAATTCCGCGCTTCAAATCCATGGGATTGGAGCCTGCCGCGACCGACCTTACACCTTCCTTCACGATCGCCTGGGCCAGCACCGTTGCCGTTGTAGTACCGTCGCCGGCTACGTCCGAGGTCTTGCTCGCCACCTCCTTCACCATCTGCGCGCCCATATTTTCGAACTTGTCCTCAAGCTCGATCTCTTTGGCGACGGTGACACCATCCTTGGTGATGCGAGGGGCGCCGAAGCTTTTTTCAAGCACCGCGTTCCGGCCTTTCGGGCCAAGTGTGACCTTGACGGCGTTCGCGAGAATATCGACACCCCTTAACATCTTATCGCGGGCGTCTTGAGAGAATTTTACGTCTTTGGCTGCCATGGGGCGTTACTCCGGTTATGCCGCATCATTTGCAAAGCTGCTTCCCTTCTTGGTCGCAGCAAAGGATTTAAGTGTAGTTTTCGAAGGCGCGCCGGACTTGCGCTAAGCGCTGGCCCGAACCTTGCCCTTATGTAGCACCGCTTGCTAGGAGTGAAAGGCAGAAAAGCTGCGTTTGCGCAGCATTTGGATACTTTCGTTCTTTTTTTCTAAAAGGTCTTCTTTCTGCGCGATTTTAATATATCGCAAGGGCTCAGAAAGCTCGGGATAGAAAAAGCTGATGCAACAGGTATGCTGATGCGGAACAACTATCCATCTTTCCCATTTCTGCTTCTGAAGCATTGCTTTAGCAGGAACGCCGATGGAACTGTTGTTCCTATTTGCCGGGGTTGCAGGCACACTCCTCCTGGGTTTTGCTTTATACGTCCTTCTTCCTTCCTTGCATGCCATCCCCCCGCTTCAGCCGCCACGAACAGACAATCGCAGACTCGAAGAGCAAGGCGACTTCCGGCTTCATACCTGCACAACGGAAACGCTTTTGGTGCCAGTCACGCCGCAAGCAGAAGAATTTTTAAGCAAACCTCGTGGTCCCGAGGCGCCCTATTACCGCGCCATTGTCGTCGAAAGGGACAACCTCCTGAGATTTGCCGAATATGCCGTCGCGGCGGGCCTGTCCATTTCCGTCAGATCCGGGGATGAACAGGCCTCGCGTGTTATTTCATTACCGGAGGAACCTCGTTGCGGGACGGGTCAGTGGCGCTCCTCGTTTGGACGCCGGCTGGGCGTAATGCGCGCGGAGATGACCTCGCCCCGGCGAAGCACGCGCAACTTGGATTCGCGTCCGATGGACTTGCCATCGAGGATGCGGTGAATGGCATCGACCGATGGGGCGTCCTTGCCGTCGACAGATAGGATGACGTCACCGGCGAGCAGACCGGCCTTTTCGGCCGGGCCCCCCGGAACAATATGCACGATCTGTATGCCGGCCGGCACCTTGATGCCGTAGCGCGCAGCGTGCGCCTTCGGGAAGGGAACGGTCTGGCCCGCGAGGCCCAGGAAACCGCGTACCACTCGCCCCTCGCGCATCAGGTCTGGAATGACGCGCTTTGCCGTATTGATGGGCACCGCAAACCCGGTCGCATTTGCACCGGCAATGATCGCGGTATTGACGCCAATCACGCGTCCCCTGCTGTCGAGAAGCGCTCCGCCGGAATTGCCGGGGTTGAGCGCCGCGTCGGTCTGGATGATGTCCTCGATCAGCCGGCCAGTAGTAGCCCGCAAGGTGCGGTGAAGGGCGCTTACTACGCCCGTCGTCACCGTGGCCTGCAGCCCGAAGGGGTTACCCATCGCGACCACGAGCTGGCCCACTCACAAAGTGTCGGAGTCCCCAAGCTCGACGGCGCTCAAGCGCCCGCCATGCACCCTTACGAGCGCCGTGTCGGTGTCGGCATCGCCGCCAACAACATCGGCAGGCGCAGTGCTGCCGTCAGCCAGCAAAACCTCAACCCCGCCCGCGCCCTGGATGACATGGTTATTCGTCAGCACATAGCCATCGGGCGTTATCACAAACCCGGAGCCGGCCCCGCCCATCAGGCGCGGATCACTCTGCGCCGCCCCGGCTCGCGCCTTCCGCTGGATGCCCACCATCGCCGCGGCGACGCCTTCAACAACACTCGTCACAATGCTGGAATATGCGTCGAGAGCTTCCTGTTCTCGTGTAGCGTTTGCACTGGCCCGCGAGCCATTGCCGCCTATGCCAAAACTGATTGGAATTATGCCCATTTCCCGTCCTAGTGCGGCGTACTGCCGCTGCTTCGTTGGCTGTGAAAATGGTTAACAGCGGCTGATTTTCAATTCCCTCCCCGTTTGGCCTCAATCCATGTACCACATGGGAATAGAGCTTTCGCGCCGGGAAGACCGCGCCTGCGGGGATGGCCAGCCTCTGCGATTCAAACATGGAGAATGGAATGCCATTAACCTTGGAAGCGGCGCGCGAAGCCGGCGCCTTGCGCGGATTGGGGTTTGTTCGCGGCGATATCCGTACTGTTCTCCGGCTCGAAGGGCTCGCCGTATTCGCAATTGCGTGTGCCGCCTACTCCCAAACGGGCGCGGGCTGGCTCCTGTTCGCCGCGCTGTTTCTTGCGCCCGATCTTTCCTTCCTCGGCTATTTGGCTGGGCGAAATGCTGGGGCGATTGCTTATAACGCGGTGCACAGCTTTATCCTGCCTCTCGCGCTTTTGGCCGCGGGCATTTTTGGCTATCCGGAGTTGAAGCCCTATGCGTTCATCTGGCTCGCGCATATTGGATTTGACCGGGCGCTTGGCTATGGGTTGAAATATGGCTCTGCCTTCGGGCATACGCATCTTGGGCTGGTTGGCCGTTCTTGAGGTGTGCGCTGTGGCCGTTCGCGAGCTGCCGAGAGACCGCGCTACCCCGGTTGAGGTAGGACAACGAACACATCGAAAGCTACTTCTGGCACCTTACGCTCCCCGATCGCGCGGCCGATCTTGATGGAGGTTTGCTTCCAGTTTCCGGAGAGCAGGCCTGATGCCTTCTCATGACAGTTCCTGTCTTCGTGAACGCAGGCAATGAGCAGGCCATGATGCTTCAATTTGGCGGGGGTCACCCAGCCTGAAATCGCATAGCTAAGGTCCACGAAGCTTGATGGGTGGTCTGCACTGTAGAAACTGATGCCATAGGCGTAGCGGGATTCGCCGCCGGCAAAGCGAAGCGGCTTATTAGTCTCGGCGTGCCAAATCGCAGTCATACCGAATCCGACTGATTGAGTCGCCGCGCGCATGGGATTCCGCTCGGGATTCGAAGCAGTTATATGGAAGGGTCATGATTCGTTTGCGGGGGCAAGATCATGACGGCGATAGCATCGCA
>JBAUNL010000117.1:0-4349 GCA_049579205.1 Rhodomicrobium sp.
GTTAAAGGTCGAACGACCCAGGCCCAGATCCGTCAGCTTTATGGCGACCCCATAAAAACCTCGTTCACCGATGGTGGAAACGAGATTTGGGAGTACGAGTTCAGCCACTTGCAAGCGAAGCCCGAAAACTACGTCCCCTATGTCAATCTGCTCCAGAGCGGTGCGGAAGGCGAGAAGAAGTCGCTGGTTTTCTTTTTTGATCGCAATAAAGTGGTTCAGAACTATGCCTTGAACAACTCAAAAGTAGATATAAATCGAGGCTTGATTGGCAGATAGGTAGTCCCTTTGCTGTGCTTGGGGCGCTTATGCAGCATCGCGTTCTGTTCCCTTTTTCCGTGACCTGCACAAAGACTGTGTTTGCTGCCGTCATCAGGGCCAATGAAGCCGTAGCCGTTTCTTTCAAGTTTACCGAGTGGCATTTGCTCTTTTGTATCCTGACTGCAAATTCAGAAGCAGTTGGGAACTGGATGATCGGGCCCGTAAGCTGACGCTTCACCTGCGTTCGCAAAGGGACAAAGGCTGAGATACTCCCTGTACTTACACAGGAGAACTCACTCTCTCCGGTCGGCAAATCGAGCTGCCGCTCGATGTTCTTATGCGGTAGCGTCGGCTGGTTCGTATTGACGCCTGAGATTTCCTCCATATCATCCTGCTCGTGGGATGGGCGCGCCAAGACGTCCCTTGTGCGTATGCTTTCGCGTGCCGCTAGGGATCCCTGGGGATACCCCAGGGTAGCTTTTTATCTTAGGCAGAGCGCTGCATGGTGCATAGTAGGCCGGGCCTACGTCCCATCATGCCATACACGGCAAGTTGGAGTGCTCATCCCATGATTTTCGCTTTGCTGGTGATTTATGGATGCGAGGTTATGGATTGCACGTAATCTTGCCGCCGCATGGCTGGCGTCGGAGTGGACGCGGACAAGACTTTTGGCCGAAGCACATGGGGTCCTTGGCCCCGCGACGAGAGCGGCTCAACGCATGCTTGTTCGTGAGTTGTTTTCGAAGGCGACCGGTCCCTATCCGCCTTCTCCAGACTGGCTCGCTTCTTTTTTATTGCAGTCGGCTTGGTTCGGTACTGCGAGCGCCCGGGTCGCGCAAAAGCCCAAAACCGTCTTCCCCGTCCTCCAACCACCGAAATTCGCACCATCGGTGCGGTTTGCCGGCCTCGGCGTTCCGCGAATTGTGACGCCGGGCGATCTCGCTAGATGGTTGAGCGTTTCCATCGAACATGTCGATTGGTTCGCCGATACGCGGCATCTCCATTACAAGACCTGTGTTCCAACTCTTCAGAATTACACTTACCACTTTGTTCCGAAGAGAGTGGGACCACCTCGCCTGGTCGAGCAGCCAAAGCCACGCCTCAAGGCTATCCAACGGCAAATTCTGCATGAGATTTTGGATCGAGCGCCCGTCCATCCGAGCGCGCACGGTTTTGTAAAGAAGCGATCGTGCCTTAGCGCGGCGCAAATTCATGCGCAGGAAGGTGTTGTCGTGACCCTCGATTTGCGGGATTTTTTCGTGAGGACAAAAGTGTCCCGCGTGCATGGCCTTTTCAGAAATCTCGGCTATCCAAGCGCCGTCGCTTTCCTCCTTACGGGGCTTTGCGTCACAAGCACGCCTCGATCGGTTTTCGAGACGCTGCCGGAGGATAAGCGGCACGATCGGGAGACGCATGACCTTTTCGAAGCACCTCACCTTCCGCAAGGCGCCTCAACTTCTCCCGCGCTCACCAACCTCACCTCTTGGAAGCTGGACCGCCGACTTAGCGGACTGGCGCGATCCTTCGAGGCTAACTATACACGTTATGCTGACGACCTTACTTTCTCGGGCGATAAATCCTTTGCAGCAAGGCTCGACGCGTTCCTCTCTGGTGTGAAAGATATAGTGGTAGATGAAGGATTCGCGCTGAACGGGAAAAAAACACGCATCATGCGACGCGGGGGCAGCCAGCGCGTCATGGGCCTGATGGTCAACGACCACCTCAACGTGCCGCGCAAGGACTATGAAGAGTTAAAAGCGATCCTGCACAATTGCCGGCGAAACAGCCCGCAAAGTGAGAACCGCGCGCAACTGCCTGACTTTCGTGCTCATCTCGATGGCCGCATAACGTGGGTCGAGAATGTCAATCCAAAGCGTGGTGCGAAATTGCGCAGTGTCTTCGAAAACATAAAATGGCAAACCGGTGCGAGCGAGGAGTAAGGTTAACCAGCGCGAACCGTAGCTCGCGAAAGCAGTAATCTGAGACGTATTTTTGTCGTGACATCGAAATGGCAGCATCGGGTCAGGGGCGGACCTCGCATGTACCTAATTGAACCGGACGGCCCTTGCCTGTCTTAGCGGAAATTGTGCCTCGATGAAGAGTCCGGTTCTGGAGGTTCAGCTGCCCAGATTTGCTCAACATCGCCATGCCCGCTATCGACCCATTTTCCCCGTCGTGTTGCCGACGATCCGCCATTCGAGCCGCCGGTTACCCAGCTGACCTCCGTATCCAGCTCGCCGTTGATCATGTTTTTTGAAAACCTCTCTAGCTGAAGCCTTGCTGGAAATGCCCAAGCTCCAGATGCCGTTCGGCCGCAGGTCCGGTGCGGGACTCCTGCTCCACTCGACTAAAGCCCCCAATGGAAAAGGGCGGTGCTGCAATAGCCCCACTCCGCCGGGGGCAGCCCAAGCGTCCTAATCAGCTTATGCCCTTAGCGCCGGTGGCGGTCATTAACGGTTTGCGTGAGGTATCAAAAGAATTTGCGCCCCCGCGCGCGGATCATGGCAGCTATATGCTGTCAAGCGTCAGCTCTTTTCCACACTTATCAACAACCGCCGATTTAGATTGAATTTGCACAGGATCACGATCCGGGGGGTCAGCTAAACTCAACCGAGACACCTCAGCAGAACACCCCATAGTATTGACATGCAGAGAGATTTTCCGGTGTCCTCCCCAAACTACTTGCCTAGACTCATTGCTTGCGGCCTGCGTCTTTCGGTCTTCGTAGCCGCCGCGTGATCGATCTTTGCTTCCTCAATCCTTAGCCATTAAGGCTTCCCACTTGTATAACCAGTTTCGCACAAGCTGTCCCCACGTGGAGGCATCAGGATGAGTTTTGATCTGCCGGTGTCCGGCTCCGCCGCGTTTGGCACGAGGCTGGAACGCTGGATTTCCATACTGCGTTTTTCGCACTGGACCATTGGAACTCGCATAAGCGCCCTTGTGCTTGCATTGGTGGTGCCGCTTAACCTCGTCATCTTCGCCGCCATCTGGCACCTCGCGGACGCGGCAAGCCAGGCTCAGCGCACGAGCCTGCTCTATACGGCCCGCTCCGTGGCGGCCTCAATCGATGCCAAGCTCGGCGAGTATATCGCTCTGGCACAATTGCTTTCACGTTCCCCAGCTCTATTGGATGACAACCTTGATGCATTCGAGGCTGAGGCGCGACGCGCATTCCTGTCCATTGAAGATGGCTGGGTCGTGGTCGCGAATATTGAAGGCCAGCAGCTTATCAACACGGCGAGTCCGGCAGACCAGAATCTTCCGATGCGCAATCCCGCCGGGCTTGCTGCGCAGACGCGAGCTCTCGAAACACACTCGACTGTCGTATCTGATGTCCAGCTAGGCACGGTATCCCGGACCTGGCTTATCAGCATAGAAGTTCCGGTCTTCAAAGATGGACAGCCCTTTCGTGCGCTTTCCGTAACCTTGAAGGCGAAATCATTTCTTCACCTGCTCAATGATCAACAGATCCCGCCGAATTGGATTGCTACCATAATCGACCGGCAAGGCCGCATCATCGCGCGTGTGCCCGGCCATGAAACGAGGGCCGGGCAGCTTGCAGCCGAAGGCTGGCGCAAAGTGATGCATGAGGATGGTGTGTTCGAGTTCCTCTCGCTTGATGGTGATCCGATTGTATCGGCTCACGCGCGCTCACCGGCAAGCGGATGGCTGGCCGGTATCAAGATAAAGAAAGCCGAAATGCAAGCAGCGGTCTGGAGCACCATCCGCTGGGCAGCGCTATTTGGGGGTGGCCTTTCGATCTTGAGCCTGCTGCTCGCCAATGCGTTATCCCGCCTCATTGCGGGCCCTATCGCGGAAATCCGGCAGAGGGCCACGATGCTCTTGACCGGCCCCGTGCTTCCGACGCCGCTGGGTCCACCTGAAGTGTGTGATCTCTGGAACTCATTAAAACAGTCCGCCAACAAACAGGCCGAGGCCCACCATGCGTTGGTTGAGAGCGAGCAGCGCTTCCGCGCCACATTCGAGAATGCGGCCGTTGGGGTCGCGCATGTTGCCCCTGATGGTTCATGGCTTTTGGTGAACCGGCGCCTGTGTCAAATCCTGGGCTATACGCCGGAAGAAATCCT
>JBAUNL010000118.1:0-6285 GCA_049579205.1 Rhodomicrobium sp.
GCAGGATCTCGCTTCGGCTGTCAGCGTGAAGGCCCACCATGACGTTCTCGATCGCGGTCATCTCGCGAAAGAGCCGAAGGTTTTGAAATGTGCGCCTGATACCAGCCACCGCGCGGCGATCCGCTGACAGGGAACCAAGCTCACGGCCATCGAACGAGATCGAACCGTTCGTTTGCCGGATGTGGCCCGAAATCACGTTCAGAAATGTGGTTTTCCCGGCACCGTTGGGGCCGATGATGCCGTGAACCTGCCCTGCTTGGACGGAAAGGCTTACCGCGCTGAGCGCAGTCAAGCCCCCAAAACGGCAAGTCAGCTCATCCGTTTGCAAAAGGGAGGTCATCGTTTCCCTTTTGAAAGAAGCGAATCGCCCGGCATCGCCAGGCGTGGACCTGTAATCCGGTTCACCGCCGCGGATACAAGTCCAGCCACGCCCCCGCGGCTGAATCCCACCAACATGACGACGAGGATCCCGAAAATTATCAGCCGCAGTTCCCCAGAGGAGCGCAAATATTCTGGCATGAGGACGACGATGAAAGCACCGATTACCGCACCTGGCAGGCTGCCAAGCCCGCCAATGACCACCATGATGAGGATCTCGATCGATTTATCGAAGGCAAAATCATTCGGGCTTAGATACCGCGCGTGGTGCGCATAAAGAGACCCCGCAATACCAGCCGTGAAGGCCGCTACAAGGAAGCATTTGCTTTTGTAAAGATTGAGGGAGATGCCACAGGAGCGGGCGGCGTCTTCATCCTGAGACATCGCTCTCAACGCGCGGCCGAAACGCGAATTAGCAAGACGTTCGAATGCGAAATAGACGGCTGCCGCAACAAAGAGGCAGAGAAAATACATATCCCGCTCTGAGGCGAATTCATATCCGAAGATGCGGGGTGCCGAGATGTTCATAAAGCCGAAGCTGCCCCCCGTGGCCCAGTCTTCGTTGAGTAGAACAAGATAGATGATGATGTTGAAACCGAGCGTTGCGACCGCGAGGCTCGAACCTTTCAGCCTTACGATGGGGACAAGCAGGAGACTGCTGAGCGCGGCTGCGGCACCAGATGCGGCGAACGCAATGAGAAAGGGTACTCCGAAATTGAAAGTGAGCGCGGCGGACACGTAAGCGCCGATTCCGTAAAATGCTGCTTGTCCCAGCGACAGCAGGCCCGCCATGCCAGCCAGTAGTTGCAGCCCCAGCGCGAGAATGACGCCAATCAGGGCTACACCATAGACATGGATCCAATAGCTATTAGTTTGCATAAATGGCACTGCGGCGAGCACCGCTATTACAAGCAATTTGAGCGCAGTGGATTTCATAGGCGCATGCTAAATCCTGCGGCCGGAACGCACGAAAAGCCCCGATGGAGCCAATAATAGGATTGCAATCAGAAGTGCCATTCCTACCGCGTCCTTATAAGCAGTGGAAATGAGAACCCCTGAAAATGTCTCGATAAGACCAAAGAGGATGCCACCCAGCATCGCACCTGTCAGGCTTCCCAAGCCTCCGAGCGTTGCGGCCACGAATGCTTTAATGCCGGTCAGAAAGCCCATGTTGAAAGAGGCGAAAAATAGGGACCCCAGCAGCACTCCAGCCGCTCCTGCCATCACGCCCGCGATCAGGAATGTGAATGTGGTCGTTCTTTTCACACTGACCCCCATCAGGAACGCGGCCTCCGGGTCCTGCGCAGCCGCCTGCATCGCAATGCCGAGGCGCGTGTAGCGAAAAAACAACTGAAGGGATGCCATCATGGCAAATCCAAGAACGACGATCCAAATGAGCTGCGGAGAGATGGCGAAACCGTCGATTTCAACGCCACGAATTGCAAAAAGGCTGGGATAGCGGAGGGGCTCGGAACCCCATATCAAGCGAGCAACATTTTGCAGAATGAGGGAGACACCCAGGGTCGAAACAACGACATTTATTAATGGCACGCGCAAGGAGCGAAGTGTTCGATAGATCGATAGTTCAACAACAACGGCCGCCAAACCCCCGCAGATCATACCGATGATCAAGACTGCGAAAAAAGGCAAGTCTGCCGCCCTCATGGCGGACAGCCCCGCCATCGACCCGATCATCATGAGCTCGCCTTGGGCGAAATGAAGGATCTCGGTCGCCCTGATAATCATCGTAATGCCAAGGGCGATGAGGCTGTAGATGCAGCCGATTGCGAGGCCGCCGATAATTCCCTGAACGAATTGGTTGAGAGTCATTAATGGTCTCAAGGGTTGTTGCTAAGACAGTAATTGACCTTGGCAATTTCGGCAAGCCGTTTTGCATTCGTATGCAAATATGCTACCATGTAGGAAAGCATCTGTTCCGAAGAGTGGGGCAATGCTGTGTTGGATGGCGGGAAAGACAGCTTTGGAATATAGAATACCAAGGAAGTGAGGAGGGCGAACGATGACTGATAGTTGGACCGGATTTATGAAGCGTATGGCCGGGATGATCTAGATGTCTAGCAGGGGCGCAAAAAGGGCTGGAGCCCAGGGCGGCATAACGGCCCAAGAAGTTGCAAAGCGACTCGGACTTTCGCAATCTACGGTCTCGCGCGCTTTCACAAGCACGGCGAGCATCCATCCCAAAACAAGAGAACTCGTCATTGAGGCAGCCAAGTCCCTCGGCTACGAGCCGAATGTCATTGCCCGGAGCCTTATCACAAGGCGCACGAACATAATCGCGGTGGTGATGGCGAATCTGACAGACCCATTTTATCCCGCGGTATTGGAAAAGCTTGCGCAGCGGATACAAGGCAGCGGCCGGCAAGTGCTCTTCTTCATGATTCCGCCCGGCAAAAATGTAGACGATGTCATGCCGTCGCTCCTTCAATATAAGGTCGACGCGATCTTGATCGCATCCGCAACCGTGTCTTCCCAAACGGCGAGTGTTTGCATCGGCCAAGGCATTCCGGTCGTTCTTTTCAATCGCTACGTGCCTGGGTTGAAGGTGGCGGCGGTTTGTTGCGACAACATTGCCAGCGGCCGCGACGTTGCCGATTACTTGTATAGAACAGGCCACAGACGGCCTGCCTTCGTCGCAGGAGAAGTTGACGTCACAACGAACCTTGATCGCGCTTCAGGCTTTATTTCGCGCTTTGAGCAGCTCGGCATTGCGCTGCACGCAAATGAGATTGGCGGCGGCTTCAGCTATTCGGCGGGATACGATGCCACCTCACGTCTCATCGACCTCAGCGAACTCCCCGACAGCATCTTCTTCGCCAGCGATATAATGGCCATCGGTGGGATCGAGGCGATTCGCGCCGCAAATCTGCAGGTTCCTGAGGACATTTCGGTTGTCGGGTTCGATGACATCCCCCTTGCGTCCTGGCCCTCATACGCCTTGACCACCGTGCGGCAACCGATTCCGGAGATGGTGGATGCCGCCGCGACAATGCTCGGACTCGAGAAAGCAACAGATGCAAAGGCGGCAAGGAAAATCCTGGTGCTTAAAGGCGAGCTTGTCGAAAGGGGCACCGTCACGAACAGGGGAAGTGCTTGAATTACAAAGCGACAGGAAACCGTGTTTGGCCGCAGGCACCTAAGAGCATCGATCTACGAACGGGCCTTGAAATCTTAACCAGTCTGTTATGCCGCAATCGGTAGTTGTGTTAGCCCACGCAAGGGAACAAATTGTTCCCTAACGAATTGTGCAACGCTCCTAGCTAACTAGCTTGGAACTTCCGAAAGCGTCTTGCGTTTGCTGGATGCCATCAACAAGCGAAAGGGGAGCTATCAGCTTGATAGTTCCCTTTTTCGTTGCCGGTCGAACTTGGCCGTTCGAGGCGTAGAACCTTCGTCATAGTACGTGTGGAGGGGCGTCCTCATTGACGAACGCGCGTCCCTTCACAATCCCCGTGGAATGGTATTCGTCTAGCGTAAAAATGCGGAACTGCCAAAGCGAAAATCCCCACGAGATAATGCCGGCAACACTGAGGCAGCAAGTCTGTCAATTGACCTTGAAGCTCACGTTGAGGCCGGTGGTGAAGTTGAACGCATCGTCAGATTTGATGCGCGTGCCGATCTGAGTGCCGACGATCCCCCAAGGCGCCCCACCTGCCTGGTCATTGTTGTTATAGGCTATACCGGGGACATAGCTCAGATACTCGCCTTGTCCAAATATCCCGAAAGTGCCCCATCCGAGCTGCTGGCTGAGGTCCAGACGAACGGTCCCTATGAACGAACCTCTATCGAGGCTACTGTCAACCATGCCGTACTCCCGCACATATCCAACCGGAATTACGGCGCTGTAGCCATTGTAACGTCCCTGATATTCGGTGTCGGTGTAGTAGAGACCTGCCGTCGCATCTACGCCAACGGTCCATCCGTCGCCGAGGAAAGCCTTCTTTTCAATGCCGATATACCCGCCATAATAGTGGGTGTTCAGCTTTTCCTTGTAATTTACGGGCTCGCATACAAGCGGGTCCACGGACATCAGCTTTGCCGTCTCACTAATTCTGCGCATCGCCAAGCCAACCTTGAAGGGTGATAGCTCCTCGACCGCTGTGCCGTCTTTGAGGCTGCCAGCCAACGACCCGAGGCGGGCATCGATAGCAAAGCCGTAATAATTGACATTGCGGCTGCTGGTCACGTTCAGGTTTCCGAAGGGACCCGTGTTGTTCTCTTGAAATGGATTGAAATCGACAATGTTCACAATGGCGCAATCGGTTGTCAGGGTATAATTGCAACGCGAATTCTTGGTGCCCTGATAGTTCGCAAAGAAACCCGAAAGCCCGAAGCTGACAAGGCGCCCATCCGGCAACGCGGCTTCAGCAAAATTGGCGAGCCGCAGATCTGTCCGCCAACCGTTTAGATCGCCATCTCCATTGTTCTCCTGGCCAATAGCCTGGTCGAAAAGCGGTCCGCCAACGATGGTGACGAATTTCATATCCGGCAAACCGAACCAGGAATAACCGCCGGAAAGAGTAAGGTCCGCGTTCGATATGCTACGGTATCTTGCAAGCCTGGTTACGAGGCTATCCAGACTTTCGCCCGTGAGGAGATCCTGGCCGTCCGGCACAATGCGCACGCCGGCTATTACCCGGACTTCGTTGAACTCCTGATACTGCCAGTCAATATCGTAATCTTGATAGCGAACTGTGGTGTAGAACTGAGTGTGGTTGTTGTAGTCCCACGCAATTTGGCCTTCGGCAAATGGGGCGTGATATTGCAGTCCGGCCCCGATCTCTTTAACGATCTGCCATCCTCCAGCGCCAGAAACGGTTACGCCCGGCACGGGAAGATAGGTCGCCTTCAGGCTGTATGAGCGGATATCGGACATGATGGCCAAGGCCGTCGTAGGCTCGCCGATGACCCTTTCGATGGAGCCTGAAATGAAGAAGAAGGGCGAGGGCCGCCAAGTAAAGCTGCCGTCGAAGAAGTTCGAGCTGTAAGAGGGCACGCGGCGGTCTTCCGTATCGCGTTCATTGTAGCGCCAGCCTAGATCTGCCGCGAACTCAGGAGAAATCGTTAGCCGGACGCCCGTCTTGGCGTGGAAATCGTCGGCACTGCGATTGAGAAGGGCAGGGTTGGGCCGATCGGTGTAGTCGATATGCCCGCCACCGAGCTCCACATAAGGGGCCGCGCGCCAGTTCGGGCCAAGCAGCGCGGTCCACGTTCCATCGCTGCGGTTGTAGTTGAAGGCCGAGGTGAGAAAAAGCGGCGAAATCACCGCAGCAGGCACAGAATCGTCTGAATATTGCACGTCAAGAAAGCGTCCGCTCAAAACGGTGGCGATACGCGCGTCACGATAGCCAAGCTCGATATCGGCTCCCGCAGATTGGGTCTTGAAGACGTTCTGGCCATCGTAGTTGATGAACGCGCCGGAAGAGACGGTCACGCCAGGCTGGACAAGATAGGATACATTACCTTTAACGGCTCCAGCAAACCGGAGTTGATCGTAGACGCCATCGTTGAAATAATCGAGGACGCTGCCACTGGCAGTGAGGTTTGCAACGGTGTCGCTGGTGACGGAGCTGGCATTGAAGCCAGCGCCGGATCGGATGAAAGCTGAACCCTTTTGGTCCGTGAAGGTCTGATTCGGGTTTGAATCGTAGCCTATCTCGGTAAATGCTGAGGGTATAAAGGTTGCGCCGGGTGCTATCCCGAATCCAATTGGCGCTGGCCCAACCGGCGACGGAGTGACGACAGCGGCATTCCATGGGCCGGCTGGTGTGCCAACTTCCAATCCCTGCGCCACGGCAGACCCGGCCGTCAGCGCTCCTGCCAGCAATGCAGCGACACCAATAAGTGAACGCGCCATTGTGCTTCTCCCATACGTCACAGGACCAGACG
>JBAUNL010000119.1:0-2977 GCA_049579205.1 Rhodomicrobium sp.
GCCAAGCTTAAGTTCTTGGCAAAATCTGAGGGAGGCAGGTGAGAGGACGACTGCTACCTAGAGGTGTAGGAGAGGACGTAAGACCCGTTCGTCGCTGGCAAAAGAAGCTAAGGCCAAGAGGTCAGGGATCGTGAGCACTCCCCCTAAGTCAACGTGGAAAAAAATCGAACTGGGTGTTGACGGCAACAGAACCCCTGATTCGTTCTCGGTGAACAAAGGGAAACGCAAGAACAAGCGGACGCCTGCGAGCAACAAACAGCTGTAGCCACGTACAAATTTCACTGTTTCCATGTAAAGCTGCAACCGGCGTTCTCGCTTGCAGACAATGCTGCGCCATTGGCGCTCCGCTGCGGTATATGGCGAGGTATTTGGCACCGTGAGGCTCGGAACATCGTCGGTATGCCCGGCATGCAACACATCGGGCGGGATCGGAAAGAACGCCAGCCCACGAACTATGGCCCCATCGTCGCCTATGCTAGAGTCCTCATACATCGTATTAAAGGAGACGAGTGATGTTGTTACCGGCACAATACGCCTGGTTTGAACCAGTGCTCATTGCAAGCATCGTGGTGTTCATCGTTGATCTGGTCGGAAACTGGATCACCTTCAGCAACCGTTACCTCAGTGCCCTGGTGAGTGCGATCGTGTTCGGCATCGTGTTCGGGGGACTCGTCTACTTCGGTTACGGGGACGTGTCGATGTCAGTGAAGACCACGGCAAGTTCCACCGCGCCTGCGCAAAAATAGGCCGACCGAGCTCTCCCGAAAAGCATGCTCTGACTTCTGGGATGGCAATGGTTTGGATATTCTACTTGATTGAATCAAAGACGCCGTCTTGACAGGCTTTCATGAATTCGTCTTGGGAGAGCTTGCCGTCATTATTGGCATCGTAGCTTTTGCCGCTCGCCTTGATCGCTGCCAGGAACTTGGTCGCTTCCGCACCTTCAACTAAGCCGTCCTTGTCAAACTCATTCTGCACCCAAACATCGCCCACGGATCGTTGTTGGCTAAAATTGCAGCCATCGCAGGCAGCGCTCAGGATTTATCCATGTTGGTCGAGAAAGCGGCGGCAGGCGCCGAAATCCCGCTCATAGCCGGGAGGCAAGGCCAAGTTCCTGGCTTTCGCGAGCTTCCGCGCGTAGGCAACCATGCGGGCAGTGGGCGCTGAGCTTCGGGACGCGGCGCCCTTGCTTGAGGCAGTCCGGGGATTGGATGGCCCTTTTGACGCATTGTTCTTCGGTTTGGCAGATCGGCGCCGGGCAGGCGCCTTGGCCTCGCAAGCCTCCTTGGCCGGACGGCGTGGCCCCCGCGACCGGCGTGGAGTGCGCCTTGGCGCCGGTGCATCAATGCGCACAGCGCCGCCCGATCGCTGCTGCAGAACCGCGATCAGCTTGTCAGCCTCGGCGGCTATGCCATCGATGACGGTTTTAAATTCCGCCCGGCCAGTTACGACCGCATCCAACTGCATCTCCCATTCCGCGGTTGTTCCGGGATCGACGAGCCCGGGCGCCGCCCCTCTGAGGAGTTCGAACAGCTGAAGCCCCGCCTCCGTCGGAACAACCAATTTCCCATCCGCGGCTAGCAGGCTCTGCCGCTTCAACCCCTTGATGATTTCAGCGCGGGTTGCCGGCGTGCCGATGCCCTTGGCTTCCTTCAGCCGTTCGCGCACGGCGAGGGCTTCCACAAAGCGCCAAGCGTTTTGCATGGCGTCGATCAACGTGCCCTCATTGTAGCGCGGCGGCGGTTGTGTCCGCTTGGCTTCGACGCGCGTCTCAGTCAGCGTCGCCTCTTCGCCATCGGTTAGCGGCGGCAGCGTCTGTTCGTCTTCGTCGTCCTTGTCCGGTTCGGCAGCATTATAGACGGCTTTCCAGCCTGCCCGCAGCGGTATGCGCCCGGCAGCCCGGAATTCGGCATTTGACGCCTGCGGAACCGCGACCTCCAGCGTGACGACAGTCTGGCGATACTCGTAGTCCGGCATTATCGCGGCGAGGTACGAGCGGCAAATGATGGCAAACAGCCGCTTTTCGTCGTCGCTAAGACGTGCAACCCGCGTCTCCAGGTCATCGAGAACATTCACGTTCGGAACCACGGCATGGTGCGAGACGCCTCCCAGCGCGCGATCGCAGAAATGCCCGGACTTGCCGCGGCGGATCACGGGCTGGCTAACATCGAGACCGGCAAATCCCCGCAGGCGTGTCAGCGCGCTCGCGATGACCGGAACGTCGCCGATCTGGTTCTCGGTCAGGTAACGGGCTTCCGCCCGCGGATAGGTGATCAGCTTCTTGCCATCGCCGTCGTAGAGTTCCTGCGCCATGGATAGCGTCTTATCGGCGGTCCAGCCCCAACGCTGGCCGCAGGTCTTTTGCAAGGACGGCAAATCGAAAAGCTTTGGCGGAGACTGACGGCAGTCCTTGACCGACACCGCCAGCGGCGCGCGATGGTTGAAGGCGGCCTGGCAGATGGCCTCGGCGCGGGCGCAGTCCTTGATGCGATGCTTCACGGGCGGCGCATGGCGCATGGTGAAAGCGCCGCCATCGGCTTTCGCAGTGGCGGCGATCTCGAAGTAGTCCTCGGGCCGGAAGTTGCGAATCTCAAGCTCGCGCAGACAGACGATGCCGAGCGTTGGCGTTTTCACCCGGCCGATACCAATAACCCCGCGCGCCCCCGGTGCGAGCAGGGTCTTGGTCGCCGTGCGCGTCAGCGAAAGATTGAAGATTTGGTCCGCCTGCTGGCGCGCCACCGCTGCCTCATAGAGCGGGCGCAGCTCCTGGTTGGGCTTGAGCGCGGCGAATGCCTGGCGCAGCGTCTTAGGATCCTGCGCCGTGAACAAGGCGCGCAGGACGCGGCCGCGATAGCCGAAATGCTCGAGAATTTCCTGGCCGATGAGCTGGCCTTCCCGATCGCAATCGGTGGCGAGGATCACCTGATCGCAGCGCTTGAGGGCATCGGAGATCGCCCTGAGCTTGGCCGGCTTGTTG
>JBAUNL010000120.1:0-8342 GCA_049579205.1 Rhodomicrobium sp.
GTCTACGATACGGGCGAACACCAGATCGGCGGTTTCTCGCAACAGCAGAGTGGCGATCAGTCGATTACCTTCACCAGTCAATTCGGGCTGGTGCGGGTGGCCGACCTGCCGCGGATCAACACAGCCAACCCGAAGAACGCGGGGACCACAACGCCCCAGTCCTATGCCAGCCAACCCGAGCCACCCGCGCCGGCCCCCCAGATGGCGCTGAACGTGCCCGCGCCGATGCCAGCAATGGCGATGTCGCCGGCGAGCCGCAACGCCACGATACAGGCTCAACCCGAGGAGATCTTTTCACTGATCGAAAAGCTCGCCGATCTGCACAAAAAAGGCATCCTGACAGATAGCGAGTACGAGTCGAAAAAGGGTGAGTTGCTCAGTCGTCTATAACCTATTTTTTGCCCACCATCGGCTCGCAACTGAGTTTTGTCTTTTAGTCCGATCCTGGCCCTGAACGCCATTTCTCGCGGTCGCAGCAAATCCTTCGGCTATCCGGGGATCAAGCAGACGCTTTGAAATTGCTCGTAAAATCGACGCTTATGACTCCAAGCCGACTCTAAACCCGCTTAAACCGCGGCGGAAGAGAAGGGTGGAAACCGGTCCTAATAAAGAGACAACGTGAAAATGTCGACCTCGCTAGACGCGTTCAAGAGCTAGGTACATCCCAAATCAGCACTTTAATTGGAGTAGGGTCAAAGCCGTTGCAGGGATTGTTGATCTGAGGACAATTCGAAATCACACACAGAACGTCCATTTCGGCAATCATCTCCACATAGTCCCCAGGCCGGGAAATGCCGTCAACGATGGCCAGTTCACCGGTTGGGAGAATGGGTACGTTCATAAAGAAGTTGATGTTTGGTACGATGTCGCGCTTCGACATTCCATATTTTGAGACCTCAAGCAGGAAGTTCTCGCGGCAGGCATGCATGTGCCGCGTTTCCGCCCCGAAGCGGACCACGTTCGCTTCGCAAGAACAGGCCCCTCCCACTGTGTCGTGCTGTCCGCAGCTGTCGGCGATTACGCGCAGCATGACTCGGCCCTCATTTGAGATGAGCCGAGTATCTTTGAGGATGTAGGCACATTCCTGGGCCCGCAATGTATCCTGAACGCTGTAACGTTCGCCGAAGTCATTTGCATTGTAAAACAGCGTATCGACCGCCTGCTGTCCAAAGCTGTCCACGATGCGGAATATTTGCCCCGTCCTGATATAGCCCGACCAAGGCCGTGTGGCCTCGATCATCTGGTTCACCATCGCGCGGTTAGGATCCCTCTCAGACGTGAGGTTTTTGGATGTCATGGCAGTCATGATGCGAATTGTTCCTAAGTCTTGAACAAAATGTCCGTTGCTTCGAAGGCGCGTCTGGCCTCCGCCGTACCATTGCGGCTGAAATCGTCGAACGCGGGCGGAGATGCACGAAAAGTCACAACCTCGATGGGACCGCTTGAAAAGTGGGAGCGGGATCGAGTGGATGAGGGCAATTGGAGAGCGCGACGAGCACATCGATTTCTGCCCGAAGCTCAATAAAGTCTCCCTCCTTGCGGCGGTCGTGCCCCCATAACAGCCTACCATCGTTGTCGGTAAAAACTGGGGCGAAGAAAGTAACGCAGGGTGGAATGTCGCGTCGATCCAAGCCAAACTTGGAAGCCATGAGGACGAAATTGTCGCGCGTGTTCCTGTGACCGCCCCCATATTTATGCTCGGTTGATTCAGCGGTCGAGCCGCCCACCAAAACGTCGTGCGCGCCACATGTATCTTCGGCGATCGACATGAGCACACGACCCATGTCCGACAAGATCAAGCGTCCGCGTCGAAGAGCTGCGGTCCATTGCAACTTTACAGTGTCGGCGTGATTGAACCGCTCGGAGGGGTCGTGGCAGTTCCAGGTTAGGAAAGACACCGAAGACGTTCCCGTCAAGTTGAGGATGCGAATTGAATGTCCTCGAAGCAGGCGGCCGGACCAATACCAACCACCAGGAACCCTCGAACGGCTCACTATCGCGTCCGCTGCAATTGTCGGGCCGGGAAGCCCTGTCAGGGGCGGCAGAACTTTTGTCGCGTCCCGCTGGGCCGTGGCCATGAGTTCGTCATAGCGTTTACGCCGGGCTACGATTTCGGAGTGTTCGTTGGTCAAATGCTCGGTCACCTTCAGGGTCTCCTCGTGATCATGTCGATCTCGACGATGCCTCCACGAGCTAGGTGCGTGACTCCCACTGTCGTTCGTGCTGGCAGCCGATCCTTGGAAAAATAGGTCTCGTAAATTTTGTTCATGGCGGCATAGTCGCGTTCAAAATTGGTGAGGAAAATCCGAACGCATACGACATCATCGAACCCAGCATTGGCGCCGCTTAAGGCGCGTTTCAGATTGTCCATCACTTTAACGGTTTGGGCTTCGATGCCTTCTGGGATTGGAAGAGAATCGTCATCGGGATCGGTGGCAAGCTGCCCGGTAACGAAAAGCCAACCATCGCATTCAACCACATGACTATAGGGCGCGACGGGTTTCGGCGCGTTAGCGATCAGGTGATAAATAATGCCGGTCACGTCTTCCTCCACAATGGTCTCACTCGCGCTTCGTAAGCTTTGTACTTGTTAAGCTGCCAGGCAAATCTCGCTCGCGTTCTCTCCCCTTAATGCAATGCCCGTCCGGCGGCGCTTGCGCCCATATAGCGCTGTAGAAATTGCTGAGCGCGCTCCGTTTTCGGGCTTGTGAAAAAAGCAGCCGGGATATCTTTCTCGACGACCTTGCCTCGATCGAGGAAGACCACTTCGTCGGCTGCCTCTCTTGCAAATCCCATTTCATGAGTGACAACCAGCATGGTCCTTCCTTCCGTGGCAAGATCCCTCATCACGGCCACGACCTCGCCCACAAGCTCTGGGTCCAGCGCGCTCGTCGGTTCATCGAATAGAAGCACCTCGGGGCGAATGGCCAGCGCACGGGCGATCCCGACGCGTTGCTTTTGGCCGCCCGAAAGCTTGGCGGGAAAGTTGTCTCTCTTGTCCGAAAGACCAACACGCTCAAGTAGGGAGAGTGCTTCCGCGAGCACCTCTTTTTTGCCGCGTCCCTGCACATAAATGGGCGCTTCTATGAGGTTCTGCAGAACAGTCAAGTGAGGCCACAAATTGAAGTGTTGAAACACCATGCCGATACGCGCCCGCATAGCTGCAAGTTCGCGCGAGTTCATTGGGACCGCGCCGCCGGGTCGCAATCCAACTCGTTCACCGTTCAAAAAAATCGCACCATTATCGGGACTTTCAAGCCAATTGATACATCTGAGCAGCGTTGACTTTCCCGACCCACTCGGACCGAGAACGCATACTGTTTTTCCGCGATCCACACGGAGAGATACCTGGTCGAGGACGAGATTGGATCCGAACGCCTTCGATAAGCCCTGCACATTAAGCACGGCCGTTGGGTTTTGACCGTTTGCGATATCGATCTCCATTACCGGCGCTCCTCCGCGATAGTCTCGACCAAGGCAACCCCGGTTTCGATGATCCTGCAAAGGACCCAATAAAGGGCAACAGCGGTGATCAAGGCTGCAAACGGCACATAATATTTTGATTGTATGGAGCTTGCTTCGTGAGTCAGCTCTGCTACGGCGATGATGGTAAGAAAAGCAGTATCCTTCACGATCTGGATAACTTGATTTCCGACCATCGGTACGGCGGAAAGAATAACAGGAGGGAGAACGATCCGTCTATAAAGTTGAAAGCCATGAAAGCCGAACGAAGCAGCCGCTTCAGTCTGTTCCTTAGGAAGCTGCCGCCAACTCCCCCGAATGATTTCCGCCATGTAAGCGGTGTTGTAAATCACAAGAGCGGACAGGCCCGCAGTCCAATTGCCGAAATTGATGCCCAGCGAAGGCAACCCATAATAGACGACATAGACTAGTAGCAGGAATGGAATACAGCGCATGGCATCGAGGAGATATTGACCGCCCATCGCAATGGTACGCTGCTTGCTGATCAGAGCCATTGCGAATAGCGCCCCGAACATGAGGGAGAGAATTGTTCCAGCCAACGAAAGAAGCGCTGTATTTGCGAGCCCCGACAGAAGCTTATCGAAATTCGCGGCAACTATCGTGAAATCGCGGATCATGCGAGCTGATCTCGAAGGTTCACAAGGTCCGGGCTCCGCTCGACCATTCGTTGCACCAAGACGATTGCCACAACGATCAGGAAATAAAGTCCGGTTGCCGCGAGGAAGGGCGGCAGGGGTTCGTAGGTCTCGGAGCCAATTCGGACCGCGGCCCGTGTGATGTCCACAACGCCCACGACCGCTATTGCTGGGCTGCCTTTGATAAGCAGGGTCATTTCGTTTACGAGAGCCGGCAGGCAGGTGCGCCAAAGCTGTGGCAAAATAATCCTGCGGAAGTAAAGCGGTGAGCGCATCCCAAAGGCGCGAGCCGCCTCAAGCTGTTCCCTTGAGAAGTCCACAAGCCCACCGCGCCAGATCTCGCAATTGAAAGCAGCCGTATTGAGCGTGAGAGTAAGCACCGCCGCCGGCATGGGGTCGATCTCGATCCCAAGATTTGGCAGGGCGAAGAAGATCAATAGCGCCAGTGTCACAAGGGGGGTTGCCCGCACCACGCTCACATAGGCGCCCAATAAGGGAGCCAAAATAGGTACTTTTGCCCAGCGCGATAGTGCCATGCCGAGTCCCAAAGGCAGGCCGAAAAGAATTCCCGCGAGTGAGAGCGAGACTGTGATTCCTGCTCCCCGCAAGAGCTCCAGAAAATCCGCGGGGCTCATGTTCAGTCCCGGGCTTAGGTTAAAATCGGAATGCTTGGCCTAGAATTCGGGTGTCCACGTCGTCGGAAGATCCGCGAAGGGCCGGCCGAACCATTTCTCCTGAAGTTTTGCCATGGTGCCATTCTTCTTCTGCTCCTCGAGAAACGCGTTGAGATAAGCGAGCAGTTCCGCATTGCCCTTCTTGACTGCCCATGCGGGGTAGGACTTACCTGATACCGCTAGCCCGAGCTCGAAGACATTCGGCTTTTCTTTCACAAGCGATTGGAGATTGATCACGGTATTGATGACAAAATCCGTGCGTTTCAGCGCCAAATCCTGATAGGCCTCGGGATAGGAGGTATATTCTACGACTTTGCCAATCTTGCCCCCCGTTTTGGCTAGCATCGCCTCAAGTTCGGGCAAGCGCTGAAGCAGGCCGCTTCCCGCTTGGATCCCGAGAATCTTTCCGTTGAGGTCCTTAATTTCCTTAATGCTGTCGTCACCCTTGCGCTTGACGAAATAATGCGTCGCATCTGCAATCGGCATCGTGAAATCGAGGGATTGAGCGCGCTCCTTTGTCATGAGAACGGCAGTCACCGCCACATCGTATTTGCCTGTGCTCACTCCGGCGAGCAATCCAGTCCAGGGGATGATTTCCTGGCGGATTTCAAAAGGTGCAGACTTTCTCAGAAGATCGAGAAGCTCATTGTCAAAGCCAGTCGGCTTTCCATCTTTGACAAATTCGAACGGTTTGAAATCGTCTTCAGTGGCAACGATCATATAGCCGCGCTTCTTGATTTCTTCAAACGTGGTTGCCGCCGCCGGGCCTGATCGTATGGCGATTAGAGCAATGGCACAGAGCATCAGCAGGAGGCAGGCGGCATATTTCAAACCGAACCGCTCCAGGGCGCTGGGTTTGGCTGTCATGAGCTGTCCCTCAATTGCGTGAATAGGGCGATTTCCGCTTATCGAAACGATAGCAAGAACTATGCCATGGGTTGGCTTTTCCCAGCCGCGGGAGTTATCGTCGATCCGGGACAATTAGCGGAGTGGCAATAATGACGTTTTCAGATTTATTCGAGGCGAGGTTTGGGGTACGGCCCTGTCGCGGCGAGAACATTGAGCACGCGGGCGCGGCTCAATTCCTCGAGCGGATGCTCGGACGACGGACACACCGTCGCTTCAGCGACCAGCCGGTCCCAGAAACGGTCATTGACGCGTTACTTGCCGTAGCTCTGTCCGCCTCGTCGAAGTCAGACTTTCAGCAGGCCTCGATCATCAAGCTCAAGGATCCCCAAAAGCGCGCCGCGATCGCCCGGCATTTTCCCGGAATGCCCTGGATTGGAGCATCACCTGTATTCCTTGTCTTTTGCGCTGATCCAAGACGTCTAGAAGAAATCGGTCGCCTTCGCGGTCATGCCCAAGCCCAAAGAGACCTGGAGGCCTTTTTGAACGCCTCCGTCGATGCCGCTCTGGTGATGCAGACATTCATTCTTGCTGCGGAAGCCAGTGGACTGGGATGCTGTCCGATTAGCGTGATACGCAACAAGATAGAAGATGTGGCCAGCATCCTACGCCTTCCGGCGGGGGTCTTTCCGGTTTGTGGACTGTGCATCGGATATCCGGCGGGCGAAGGCCACATCAGCATGCGGCTACCGCCTTCTCTTACTGTCCATACGGACGAATACGAAGAAAAGCCGCTCGAGATAGAGGTCGAGGCCTACGACAAGCGGCGCGCCCTGCGTCATGCAATCTTACGTGAGCAGCAGCGCAATCCGGCAAAATTTGGATATGCCGACTTTTACGGCTGGTCCGAGGACAAAGCGAGACAGGCAGCCGAGCCTGAAGGAGCAGAGTTTGCTACCTATGTTCGAAATACGTGGTTCGAACTTTGACTGCTGCCCGGATGCCCGGCGTGACTATTGAAAATGCAAAAGGCCCTTTTTGGCATCACACTCTAAGCCTGTTCTCTCACTCGAGAGGTGGGGTCTAGCTCAGGACCCTTTACTATGTCCGCTTGGGCCGGACTCGCAGGTCCGGCGTGCCCTTTGGCTTTCGGGGTGGCGACCGCAATTGGCCCTTTTCGACGTTTCTGTCTCTCAAAACACACTTCCGGTCCCGAAGGTGTAGCGGCCTACTTATACCCACGTTGAGACTTTCTCAGTGTGATCCATGTGCAGGCATCGAAATCATGAACGACACAGTTGGTCCCGCTAACGATCTGGGCAGTGTTCGGATCACCAAATGCGCACTAACTTTTCTGCTCTTGTTATGCTTTCCGTGTGTAAATCTTTGGTAGGCTAACGAGTCCCGGCGAACGGAACCTTATTCCAACTCCCGGCGCCGGCTTCGCCTGTGAGTCTTTTGATCGCGGCAACCGTTTCCAGATCGGCTGGAAAGAGCATTTCGAGAGCAAGCTCAGACAGGGTCACGTCTATGGGTGTGCCAAACACCGTGACCGTGTTCAAAAATGAGACCGTGCCCGCGACGGTTGAGATTTGCAGGGGCGTCGCAAATCGCTGCGATCCCATATTCATAGCCGCGGCCGCACCGTGGCCGGGATCAGGATAGGCCAAGATCTCCGCCAACAGTGCCTCAATGCCGGCGTCGGCGCTGGCTTCGGCCTGCTGCCGAAGAACGGAGACGATATAGTCGCGCCAATCGAGGAAATTGATGATTCTGGGAGCAAGACCACCGGGGTGCAGCATCAGGCGGATCGCATTCACCGGCGGCCGCAACAGCTCGGGCGATACATCGACGTAAAGCTCTGGGAGCGCCCTGTTGGAAAGAACGACGTTCCAATGCCGGTCGACGGCAAATGCCGGGTAAGGCTTATGCGCCTCTAGGATTTGCTCGATCGCTTGGCGGGCTGCCGCCAATTCCGCCAGAGACCGTTCCTGGAACGCCGCCGCAAAGCCCGCCCCCTGAAGCAGCGCATTTTGACCTCGAAGCGGAACATCGAGGCACGCAGCTAAGCGCAGAACCATCTCGCGGCTCGGCTGGGATTGGCCCGTTTCCAAGCAGCTCAAATGCCGCGTCGAGCTGTTTGCCGCCGCAGCCAGATCCATCTGGGTCATGCGCCGGCGCTCTCGCCAGCGGCGCAGCAATACCCCGAATGGAAGCTCAGGTGCAGTCATTATTGCAGCATAGCCGGAAATCCGGCGACGCTCCATGATCTCGGACGTCAAACCATACCAGCACTCGCGATCATTTTTTGACCTCTGAGGTCATCGACTGCAAGCAGCGTTCGCATCAATCTGAAGGTCAGGCACCTTAGCCGTCAAAACTCCACGGAGCATGCTATGAGCGAAGCAGAGGTACTTGCGGACCGCTATGTCGCGGTCTGGAATAACCCAGATCCGGCACAACGCAAGAAGACCATTCACAGTCTGTGGGCGCCAGAAGGCACTCATTACATGGGAACGAAGGAGGCGCGCGGCTACGAAGCGCTTGAGGAGAGGATAAAAGGCTCCCATGAAAGAAACGTACGCGACGGCGGCTATCTCTTCCGACGGGTTAAGACCGCGCAATCCCTGAAGAATGCCGTTACCTTCAACTGGGAAATGTTCTCGGTGAACAGCGGCGAGATTGCCGCCGAGGGATCCGGCTT
>JBAUNL010000121.1:0-4908 GCA_049579205.1 Rhodomicrobium sp.
AACGGCCGGCACGAACCAGTTCGACCATCCGCTCCCGGAACTCAGGCGGATATGGAGGGCGTTTCTTCGACATGGTGGACTCCTGGAACACAAATGTTCGGGTGTCCACGAAAGCGGGGGAACTTCAGTCGGGCGCGCGTCAGCGACCCTCAAACCCTCTGCGTTTGTTTTCTCAATGTATTGGCGTTGGGCAGCAATATCTTGGGCAGTCTGGGCAACACGCCTATTGATTTGGTCAAGCTTTGCTTGGAGCGCCGTTTTTTGCATTCCCACAGTACGGGCAGATTTCGATGTGGCGGCAATAGACCAACTCAGTTATCACTTCGCCAGCAACGGAATTTTCTCCCGGCTTGTGAACCCATACAGGGCCGGCACCAATTAGGAACTCAAGGCGCTCCGTAAGATCGAAGGGCTTCTTTAGAAGAAAATCAGTGTCGAATCCACTTGCCCGCCGCTGAACTGAGGGGAAGTCCCCACCTCAATTTCAAGCCAATGCTCAATAACGGTATACTCAAGGTCTATTGCCGGACCATAGGAGGCGTCGCCGTGTTTTAGCCCCCAACCGGCTGCGCCTGCCATCTCGACAACCAGCGAGGGTTCGTTGTCATCGGAGACCGCTGGTGACGCAAAGGCGAGAGCGGCTGCAAGAACCCCTATTGTATGCCGGCACCTGATCATTTGTCCCCATGGCTGCAGCACTAGTTTGCGGTGCCCCTTATCTGATTTTCCGGCCGCAGGCTATTGCTGGACAGTCACGGTAATGAGCAACCTTTCTACGCCGCCTGCTGCAGCTCCACTACCTTGCCCTCAGCCTTCCTGCGTTTCCGCTTACGGGGCTTGACGGGCAGGGCTACCTCAAGTCCGGCCGATCAGATGTTCGCAGTGGCCCCAATTGATAGCGGTGAGGCTCTTTGCCCGATGCATTTCCTCAATACGGCGACAAGAAGTTCCGGACGCAGCGGTTTAGTCAGGGTAGGCGAGCCAGCGAAGGCGGATTGGTGCTCCTCGCGCGAATAGCCTGACAGAGTTACAAACGGTGTCTCACGCACTCTTAGCTCGGCTGCGATGGCTTCTGACGTTTCACGGCCGAGGTTGATATCGAGCACAGCGGCTTCGCAGCCAAGGCGCTTTAAAATATCCAGAGCCATAGGCACGCTCCGTGCCGGACCTATGATATCGAAACCGGCCCCTGTAAGGACATGGGCGATCTCGGTCGCAACCAGCGCTTCGTCCTCCACAACGAGGATGCGCGGGCGCTGTCCAGAAAGTGCGGTACTGCCGATGGGCCTCCCACGCTCTTCATCCCTGACAAGGCGACTACGGTCATCCAGAACCTCATCGGCCGGGCATTTGAGTTCCCAGGTCAGCCCTGTGGGTGGAAAGCTGAGTTCGACTTTGGCGCCAAGGCTCATCTCAGCCATATTGCCAATGACGGAGGAGCCGAAACCCTGCTTGGCAGGCGGCGCAATGGGATGGGCGCTTTGCTCGCGCCAGCTCATGCTGAAGACTTGGCCGTCAGGA
Source organism: Rhodomicrobium sp. (assembly GCA_049579205.1). Classification (GTDB taxonomy): domain Bacteria; phylum Pseudomonadota; class Alphaproteobacteria; order Rhizobiales; family Rhodomicrobiaceae; genus Rhodomicrobium. The sequence goes on from JBAUNL010000121.1 coordinate 1,522, forward strand.
TCTTCGCGCTCAATGCGCCAGGCTATTTCAACACTGCCCTTAGCGCCGGAGAGCGCGCCATATTTGCCGGCATTGGTGGCGAGCTCATGTACCGCCATGCCAATGGCCTGTGCGGCGGATGCCGAAACAAAAAGAGCCGGCCCTCGCAGCTCGACGCGCGTGCCGATCAGATCGCCGAAAGGCTCGAGTTGGGAGCGGACAAGTTCACCGAGATCAACACCCTTCCAAGCATTCTTGAAAAGCAAGTCCTGGCTCGCAGCCAGCGCCTCCACACGCCTTCCGAAGCGATCAAGGAAGTCTTGCGGGTTTGCGGCAAGCGTCTGGCGTGCTACCGCCTGCACAAGCGCAAGCATATTCTTCGAGCGATGGTTCACCTCGCGCATGAGAAGGCGGATCTGATCATCCTGGCGCTTGCGTTCGGTGATATCGCGAACGACACCCTGCAAATTGCCGTTTGCCAGTTTGCGCGCAATAACCTCGCCAATGAAAACTGCGCCATCCTTGCGTCGCACCCGCCACTCGCTCGTATAGATGTCGCCGTCATCGAAACGGGCGATTTCGGGGGCGATGCGGTGATGTTCCTCAGGAATAATTATATCCGTCAGGGAGCTGCTAAGAACCTCCTCGCGCGTCATGCCGAGCATCGCGCAACCCACCGCGCTCGCATCGACAAAGCGCCCTTGGGCGCTGGCGACGAAAATGGCATCTGTCATCTGTTCCACAAGCTGCCTGTAGCGCTGCTCACTTTCACGCAGGGTTTCCTCGGCCCGCCTCCGCTCGGTTACGTCGGTGACGAGCGCCATAGCGTTGACCGGCCTGCCCCCGTCATCCCGCAACAATGAGACATGCTTATGCACCCATACCGGCTTGCCATCTTTGGCAATGTACCGGTTCAAGGCTTCAAATGATGGTATCTCTTGCGCGACAAGGCGGCCGAAGTTGCTCATGCACTCCTCAAAATCCTCTGGGTGCACGAGGTCTTGGATGGTGAGCTCTCGAAGCTCTTCCTTGGTGTAGCCTAGTATGCTGCAATAGGCCGGATTTCCGGTTTGGAGCCGTCCCTCCATGTCCCCTATGGCGATACCCGTGCCGGCATGCTCGAATATGCCGCGGAAGCGTTCTTCGCTGGCACTGACCGCCGCCTCGGACAGCTTCTGCCTGGTGATGTCGGTGACAAGGACAAGGATGTTGGCGGGTTTGCCGCAATCGTCCCGGAGAAGTGAAACGAATTTGTGCACCCAAATAGATTTGCTGTCTTTGCAGACGTACCGATTGACGATCTCGTAGGATGAAATCTCCCCGGCAGCCAGCCGCTTACACGCCGCAATGTTTTCGTCTTTGTCTTCAGGATGCACATAGGTGGGGAACGCGAGTGCGCGAAGCTCCTCTTCTGAGTAGCCAAGCATCTTGGTATATGCTGGGTTGCATGACAGGAACCTCTCCTCCATGTCCCTAATGACGATGCCGGTGGCTGCGTGTTGAAACACGCCGCGGAACCGCTCCTCGCTCTCGCGCAGCGCCGCGTCGGCCCGCTTGCGCTCGGTGATATCCACGCAGGCGCCGTCGATCCGGAACGGCATCCGGCCTGATGCCCCCTCGCGAAAATGCACGCGGCCGGCCCACGTCATCCAACGTACCTCACCGCCGGGACGCACGAAACGGAAGTCTGCTTTTATCTGTCCGGCGCCCACCCCGCTCAAACCCGCTTCGAACTGTGCCCGGAAGCGACAGAGATCGTCCCGATGCACCCGCGAGAAGGCCTCCTCGAGATTCGTTGCTCTTACCTCGGGAAATCCAAGCATAATTGCCAGCTCTGGTGAATAGTGGACGCAACCGGTTTCGAGAGTGACTGTGAAGGTGCCGATGCCGGCCGCCTGGTTGGACAGCCGTAAGCGTCCTTCGCTTTCGCGCCGCGCCTCCTCGCTTTGATCACGGTCAGCCGCCGCCTGTCTGAGGGACTGCCAAAGGTCTTTGACCTCGGGCGGGCCTATTGGTGCCATGGAGGGCGCAAGCTCAGTCAACAGCTCAGCAGCTTTTTTTCGAAGATTGCCAATGGGATTTGTAATGCTGCGGGCTATGATGCCGGCAAGGGCCAGGCTTAAGGCCAAGAACCCGCCGCCAAGGATGAGGGCCCAGCGGATCGTGTGCCAGGTGGCCGCCTGCATGCTCGCCTTCTTGATGGCGACGCCGGCCACCCATCCGCTTATCGCGGAGTGTGCGTGGGCTGAGACGACCGGATCGCCGTCAAGGGAGGGGAACTCGAACACGCCCTCATGAGCATTGAGGTTACGCGAGCCTTCGGCAGCCAGCTGGCCGATGTGCCGTGCATCGTCCTCGCTGTCGCTTGCGCGGACAACAAAGCGCCCTTGGCGGTCGATGATTCCAGCGCGCCAGTTCCTAGGGATGTGCTGATCGTTGAGCAGGCGGAGAAAGGATTGCGCCTTTACAGCCGCGACTAAGGTGCGGAATGGCTCACCATCCTTGAATATCGGCACCTCAATGTGGACGACCCATTGGCGGGAAACCGGGCCGACATGAAGATCGGAAATCACGGTCGCATGGGTTTCGAACGCACGCTCTTCTGTTTCAAGCCCGATGGGACTGCGGAGGGGAAGGGGCTGGCCGGGTCGCCTCGCGGTATTGAGAAGCTGCCGGCCGGCACTGTTTGCGACCACGACCAGCGCGTCGGGTCTGGATGCGAAAGCCCGCCGCGCTTCGGCCTCGAAGGCCTCGAGATTGTCATCGAGAATGGCAGGCGAACGGGCCAGCGCCTCTGCCAAGGCCGTGTACTCGCCAAGCTTGGCGTCGGAAGCGGCCACGATCGAGCGAGCGGTGTAAAGCAAGCTTGTCCGCTGTGCGTTGCTCGCGGCATCGGACAAATGCCAGATGACCGCAGCGACGAGGAGATTAAGCGGCAGCGTCAATGCGAGCGCAATTGCCGTTAAGCGTGCTGCGATGGTTAAACGTGAAAAGGGCCACACGGGAACCCAGCGGTCCGGAGTAGAGCGGACCGCAGTAGCAAAACGAGGCCACGATAAATGATAACTCATCACGATGCCTTGGCATAAAAGGTGCGGATGGCGCAAGCCGAAGGAATAGCCAAGGCCCTCATCCTACACACGTCATCGGGCAGATAGTTCAGCGTCAAGGGCAGGTCCGCTGGTTTTTTGCTCAATGCACTTCCTCAGCTCCGCGATAAGAGGTTCCGGCCGCACCGGTTTTGTGAGTGCCGGTGCAGCTGCGAACGCAGAATGGTGTTCCTCCTCGGAATAGCCAGATAGAGTTACAAACGGCGTCTCACTCGCTGTCAGTTCGGCCGCGATCGCTTCAGACGTTTCACGGCCGAGGTTGATGTCGAGCACAGCGGCGTCGCAACCCGACCGCCTT
>JBAUNL010000122.1:0-25511 GCA_049579205.1 Rhodomicrobium sp.
ACGCTGACACGCCGCGTGGCAAACGGCGCAAGCGGCTGGGAAATCGCAACGCTATCGTCACGACCCATGGTATTTAGTGCGATCTCACCGGCCGGAATCTCGAAAGGCTGGCTGTTCTGCAGCCAGAACACAACGTCTTCGCCATCATCCGGCGCGGGAAGCCCAGCATAATAGTCCGCCGGCCACGAATTGGCATCATGCGTGCACGAGAGGCTCTCGGGCGCATCGCCATAGGTATCGAGGGCGTATTTCACGACGTCGTGGCCAACAATCCCGGTCGCGTGCATGAAGAGCTGGCCGGTGAACTCCGGTAGCTTGAAGCGCGCCCGGATTTCCTTGCTGTCCAAAATGAATGTGCTGTTTGCGGGCCCCGCTACGTCTTCCCACTGCGCAAGGCATGTCCCGCTTCCATCGTAGAGGCGGCACCAGCAAGGTACGCCCTTGGCGCCATAGGATCCCCAGTAATTGGCGCTGATAAGGCGAGTATGATGCCCCTGACTATCGCGGAAAAATACAAAATTCGTCGCGAAATTAAGCGGGGAAAGATAGCGCGCCCGGTCGCTAACCATCTCCTGCGGGAGGCGCAGCGCATCGAGGCTGTGGATGCTCATCCCTGACGACAGATGCTTGATTTGATCGGCAAGCCGCGACGCATCGAACGCCGTTATGAGAATTGAGGATGCCTTCGAAGCTGGCAGCTCGGTGACAAGCTTTGCCGCATGCCCAGCGAAATTCCGGCCCCGCTGCTCCACGTCCTGCACGTAGTAACCGGCGAGGGGCAGGTCCGCGATGCCGTGAGCCTGGGCCACGATCTCCGCCATATTGAGCGGATCGTAAATGGCAACCGGTCCACTTGCCTTTAGGAGTGCAAGAAGCTCGTGCGCTTTTTCCGAGGCAAGTGGATGTGTCAGAGCTTTGAAGAAGGCGTTTCCACCGGAAATATTGCTAAAGGTCTCTATTCTCAGCGGCATGCAATTACGCAACCTTGTTCACATTAGCGGCCCAGCGAACTGCATGAAAGCAGTTCGGGTCAAAACAAAGGCGAGCCGGGGAAAGCGGCCAGCTCAGCTCTTCAATTTCTTGACGAATGCGGAAATGCTGTGCCGGGTTTTTTCGCGCCAGACGACCCAATTATCACGCACCCAATTGAGCTGGATCACACGACGCTCACCATTGAAGGGCTTATGTCCGTGCCAGGCATTTCCAGTATTTAGAAAGGCAAGCAAAGTTCCGCGTGCCGGCGGCACTTCCATGACCACATCTTCAAGATCGTCGGGCGAGTTCAGAAGACGCAACCTGCCACCCTCGGCTTCCCATTTGCTGTTCATGTAAATGAGGACGGTGACAAGCTTGCTTTTGCTGTCCAAGTGGATCTGCCCATCCTTCTCGCGTGCGCGGCCGCGCACCGTAATCGTGGTCGGTCGTTTCTTGAGGTCTAACCCAAGCTTGGCGCCCATGATTTCGCCGAAGGGTGACTTCCTCAACTCCTTCATGAACTTCGAGAAGCCAGGACCGAAGCGAAGCGTTTCCAATGGGAAGCTGCCCGGCTGAGAAATGGAGGGGTAGTCGGCCTCGATCTCCTCCAAGCCCTTCTCATCGATGAAGTTGGGGACCACGAGAAAAGGAAACGGCTCCGTATGAACAGAGGCCTGCTCCAATGCCGCCAGGTTCAACATGTGGGTTCTCGCTGCTTCTTGCCAGCCGTGTGCTTGGCTTGTTTGCCGCGTTCATAACGCAGCCTTCGCGCCGCGGCAACTAATGGCTGCGCCCTGGGAAGGAGGACGCAGCCAGGGGCGGGGGAGCTATGAGGCAGATAGGTCCGCAAACCGGAGCTACCTGTCTTAATAGAGTGGGCGGAATCCGTAGTTAAAGATGTAGTTGAAACCGACCTTGACAGTGTTGACGCTCAAACTGTTGTCGAATGTTCCTGAGTTGCCGCCGAAGTCATAATACATATATTCGATCTTGAAGGACCAGCTCGGATTTAGGAGAACTTCTACGCCAGTACCGACCGTAAATCCGTCGACTGTACCGCTGTTCTGGAAAAGGTTGTCGAAGCTATCAGAGATTTGAATATCACTGGAAAAAAAGGCGTAGCCACCTTTGAAGTAGAAGAGAGCATTGCTGTAAGCATATCCTATGCGTCCGGTGATATCGCCGTACCATCCCCCGGAGCCCGTCACCCTCAAGATTCTGGATGGATTGAGGGGGTCTTGGAACGATCCGCTGGCACTATTTCCCATATCGCCAAAATCGAACTCGATCCCATAAACCATGTTTCCGGATTGAAAATTATAGCCGGTCTGAATGCCCCCATGCGCGTCCGAGGCTGATATTGTGCGGCCCGCGATTACGGTCCCGGCGGTGCCGCCAAGAAACACCACATTATCTGCCGCTCCGACCGAGGCCCAAGCTCCGCCGAAATTTCCGCCGATGTAAAAGCCTTGCCAGATTGGGGGTTGGTAATATGGCTGCGGCGGCGGAGGTCCTCCGTAACCGCCATAGATGTCTGCCGCTGGCGCCGGTCCGGCCAGTAAGACCATTCCAACAGCCGCCAGGGCGCGAGAGAACAATTTTGCAACTGACATGACATTCCCGCTTACGTTGATCACTTCCGACTCTACGCGCTACACGGGAGACCAATGCCATTGAGGATGGCTACGCGCAAGCCGGGAGAATCTGCCAAGCACACGCTGAGCGTGCATAGCCTGTTGAAAACTTCCTCAACCGCTTTTTCAGGCTGGGCTTCGCCCTTCTTTTCCTTGAGTTTTTCGGAGCTGTCGCTTCTGCGGCACACTGCAAAGGAGAGATGAAGGCGCGTGTATTTAAAGGCGCTCCCTAAGCGCCGCCGCAAGTGCAAGCGCGGCCGTTAATCCGGGGGACTCGATCCCGAAAAGGTTCCAAAGGCCGCCAACGCCATGTTCGTTTGGGCCTTGGATCATAAAGTCTGCCGCGGGCTCGCCTGGGCCAACAATCTTCGGCCTTATGCCGGAATAAGCCGGGGCAAGTACCGCATCTGGCAGGCCAGGCCAATAGTGACGGATTGCCTCTTCGAATTTTTTCGCGCGGCCGGGATCGACATTGTAATCAATGCTCTCGATCCACTCGACGTCGGGCCCGAAGCGGACGCTGCCGCCGAGATCCAGTGTAGCGTGAATGCCAAGCCCGGCCGCCTCCGGCATGGGATAGACAAGGTGCCGGAAGGGCGAGCGGAAACCGCTCAGAGCAAAGTAGTTGCCCTTGGCGAAATATGCCTTGGGGATGTGACCCTCTGGCATTCCCCGGATTGCGCGGGCGACGTGCGTCGCGCGTATGCCGGCTGCGTTTATGACAAGGTTCGCTTTGACGCCCAGCGAATCCGTTGCGATCTCGATCCCGTCTTCGCCCGCGTCTCCGCCCCGCACCGCGGTGTTAAAGACAACAACCCCGCCCGCATTCTCCAAATCACCCTGGACTGCAAGCATGAAGGCGTAGCTATCCAGAATGCCGGAACTGGGCGAAAACAGACCCGCCACACAGCTTACCTCCGGTTCCAGCGCATGCGCTTCCTCCGCCGTAAGCCATCCCAAGTCCACGACGCCACACAGCGCGGCGTTCTCCTTGATCCTCGCCAGCTGTGGAGTTTGGGCTTCTGTCACTGCAACCAGCACTTTGCCAATGTGGCGCGCTTCGATGCCGCGCTCGTTGCAATAGGCGTAAAGCATTCGCTTGCCTTCCAGGCAAAGCCGCGCTTTCAGCGAGCCAGGTGGATAATAGATGCCGGCGTGAATGACTTCGGAATTGCGGGATGAGGTTTCCGTGCCGATCGCGCCAGCCGCTTCGAGGACAATGACTTCGCGGCCGGCAAGAGCCAGCTCGCGCGCAACGGCAAGACCCACCACTCCGGCGCCGATAACGATGCAATCGACCGTTTCCATCGCCTTTTCAGCTCCCGCATGAAATAAGCATCCGCGCCAGCTACTAGCTGGGAAGCAAGCCCTTACGATAGTGATAGATGATGGGGCAGGGAAATATGCTTACGGTGAAATTGCACGCAAAGCGGACAGTTCGCGGCAACGCAGGATGCACAGTTCCGATGGGAACAATGATCAAGCCGGGAAAGTCCCTCCGCTATAATTTACGCCAGGAGTGATTGGCGCCCAAGGCGATTTCATCGCATTTAGGATTAATCCAGTAAGCGTTCTTCTGCCCCCAGCTCCAAGCCAAAATTAGATAGAGATTATCGACGGTCGCGACGGCCTCGTTGCCTACGCCATCCCGCCATTTGAAGACATGATCGATGGTTTTGTACAATTCCGATGTCGAATGATCGGGAATGCAGGTGGGACCGACACATTGCCACTTTCCGACCATGCGCTCGGCCGAGCAGGCGCAAGCCGCGGAAGAAGAGACGTATGCCGTCAGTACGACGGCAAAAGCAATATATGCTCTCTTCATCAAAGCCTCTTACATCTGCCGGTAGACACTCCTAATATACCGGGCACGGAGGCGGATAAAGCGTTGGTGTCTTTTTTCCGGAAAGACTATTTCCGGAACTGTAATAGGCTCCTCAAAATTGATCTTGAGAATTAGACTACTTGCTTAACTGGAGGCGAGAGGCTGAAGAGTTACTTGGCAGCCGCCGCGACAAGCTCAATTTCTACATGGCCGCCGCCAGGAAGTGCAGCCACCGCGACCGTGGTGCGCGCCGGGTATGGGGCTTCGAAGAATGTCTCGTAAACCTTGTTCATGGCGGCGAACTCGTTCATGTCCGTTAGAAAGACGTTCGCCTTCACCACATCGTTCATACTAAGCCCAGCCGCGCTCAGGACCGCCGAAAGTCCCTTCAATAAGTGCCCGGTCTCGGCGGCCACGCCTCCTTCCGCAAGTTTTTCCGTCGCGGGATCGATACCAAGCTGCCCTGAGAGATAGAGCAAGTTTCCCGCCCAAACAGCGCGGGAATAGGGCCCCAATGCTTTTCCAAGACCGGGTACATCATTGATTGCGCGGCGCGTCATGACTTAATCCAATAGGAGTTGAAACAATGAACTCGATCGGCGATCCGGCCGGCCTAGGCGACCAGTTTTGCCCCGGCATTCCGCCGGGCAAGTGCGCTATAGTCTTCCATAAGCGTCCTTGCAATCTCGCCCACAGTGAAGCGGTGCGGTCCGATTTCGGAAACAGGCGTCACTTCGGCCGCGGATCCTGTCAGGAAGCATTGCTCGAATTCGGACAGCTCCTCTGGCCGGATCTGCCTCTCGATCAATTCGATGCCCCGTCTTTTCGCAAGGCTGATAACGGTCCGGCGGGTGATCCCATCAAGGAAGCAATCCGGCACGGGCGTGTGCAGCTTGCCATCCTTTACGAAGAACACATTCGCGCCCGTCGCCTCTGCGATGAGGCCTCGCCAGTCCAGCATCATTGCGTCGGCATACCCCGTATCCATGGCGCGATGCTTCTCGATGGTGCAGATCATGTAGAGACCTGTCGCCTTTGATTTGCAGGGAGCGGTCATCGGGTCGGGCCGGCGATATTCGGCGAACCGCAGGCGTATGCCCTTCATGCGCTCCTCCTCCGGGAAGTAGGAACCCCAATCCCAGCAGGCGACGGCAAGGTTGATTTTCGTATTCTTGGCGGCGACGCCCATCTCCTCCGGACCGCGCCAGGCAATGGGACGAAGGTAACCATCAACAAGCCCCTGTGCTTTGATGACATCGCGGCAGGCTTGCTCGATTGCACCAACCGAATAGGGAATTTCAAAACCGAGGATATTTGCCGATTCCCGAAGGCGTTCGCTATGCTGCGTCAATGCGAATACCTCGCCATTATAAATACGCGCTCCTTCGAACACCGCGCTCGCATAATGCAGGCCGTGGGAGAGGACATGGATCTTTGCCTCCCGCCACGGCACCAAAGCCCCGTTCATCCAGATGAAACCGTCTCGCTGGTCATATGGAATGATCGACATATCCCGTCTCCGATCCTGCCGTGAAATCAGGCGCGCTCATCCACGGAAAGCGCCTCCGAACGAGCAATAAAACGCACCAATCATGCTTGCGTCCAGTCAAAAGTTGTCTAGACGTGACAAAGGGCCTAAAAAGGAAGCTCAGCATAAGCCTGTGATTGCAATGTCAGTACATGACGATGAAAAGCCGGCTCCGGCCGACGACGCCCCCCACATCCTCGTCGTCGATGATGATGAGCGCATCCGGGATCTGCTGGGCAGCTATCTCCGGGAGAATGGGTTACGGATCACCCAGGCGGAGAATGGGGTTGCCGCGCGCGCCCAGATGGAGGGCTTTGCCTTCGATTGTATCATTCTCGACGTGATGATGCCGGGGGAGAGCGGCTTCGACATCGCGGAAGGACTGAGAAAGACATCGGACGTTCCGATCCTGATGCTGACAGCGCGGGCCGAACCTGAGCATCGAGTCAGGGGCTTGGAGCTTGGCGTCGATGATTACGTGCCGAAGCCTTTCGAACCGCGTGAGCTGCTGCTCCGGCTGCAAAACATCCTTCGCCGCCGGGCTTCTCCAAAAACAAAGCACGGCGAGGTCCATTTCGGGCCGTTCACGTTCGACCTTCGCCGCAACGAACTGACCCGCAGCGGCGAGCCGATCCGCTTGACGGACAAGGAGCGCGAAGTGCTCCGGGAATTCGCTCTTAGCGGCAGCGAGCCGGTTGGCCGTGAAGATTTGGCGCGGCTTGGCGAGTATGAAAATGAGCGCGCCGTCGACGTTCAGATAAACAGGCTGCGCCAAAAGATTGAGACGGACCCGGCGAACCCAGCTTACTTGCACACCGTAAGGGGCAAGGGATATGTGCTTTATCTCGACTAGGGAGGCTTAAGCAATTACCCTGGAGTTGAGGGAAGACCCCTCGGGGATTTCCGGCAAAGGGCGAGAGATACTTCCGGCCCTCTCGGGGCTGGCTAGGCGGCATAGGCCGCGGTGGACGCATACGGAGCAAAAGCTGCGGGGCTTCACGGCTGCTCTTGGTTCATGGGCGCCGAAAGGTCTCTATGCCCGGGCCCTGATCATCATCATCGCCCCTATCGTAATTCTCCAGTCGATTTTAACCTTCGTCTTCCTCGACCGGCATTGGCAGGTGGTCACGAGCCGGCTTTCCACGGCCACCGCACAAGACATCGCGATGCTCGCTTCCGCCTACGACTGGACGAAGAATAGGGGTCCGGCGGAACTCGACCGCTTGAGTGACATGGCTCGGGATCAGCTGAACCTAACCGTGCGCTTTGCCCCGAACGAGGATCTGCCGATTACGCGGTCGAAGCCGTTTTTCGGATTTCTGGACCGGTATCTCTCGAGCGAAATACACAGGCGGATCAACAAGCCCTACTGGATCGATACGGTCGGTTCATCCCGGCATATCGAGATCAGGGTGAAACTTGATGGCGCCGTGATGCGGGTACTCGCCCCGCGCGCGCAGCTTATCCCTTCCAACACGCACATCTTCCTGGTCTGGATGGTCGCGTCGGCGACAATTCTGCTTATTGTCGCAATTCTCTTTCTGCGCAATCAGATTCGCCCCATCCTGGCACTGGCCGATGCCGCCGACAGATTTGGGAGGGGCCGGCCAGCTCAGCCAGGCTTCAGGGTTCGCGGTGCGCGCGAAATACGGCTGGCAGCGCAGGCGTTTCTCGATATGCGAGACCGTATCGAGCGCCATGTCGAGCAGCGCACTATCATGCTGGCTGGCGTCAGCCACGACCTTAGAACCATCCTCACGCGCTTCCGGCTGGAGCTCGCCATGATGCGCTCGCCGCAAATCGAGGCATTGAAGCGGGATGTGGATGAGATGCAGCAGATGCTCGACGACTATATGGCCTTTGCCAAGGGCGATTCGGGCGAGAAGACCCGCCGGGCAAATGTTTTGCATATTATCGAAGAAGCTCTCGCAGGGGCTCAGGCTTCAGGAAAAACAGTGAAGCTGGACGTCAGGCAAACCCCGATGATCGTGAGCCTTCGCCGTAACGCATTCAAAAGAGCAATTGTAAATCTCGTCTCGAACGCCTCGCGCTACGCCGACCACATCGCAATCCGGGCTCTTAGGTCCCGCGGCTGGCTTACTATCACGGTCGAGGATGACGGCCCCGGCATCCCGCCCGAAAAGCGTGAGGTCGTCTTCCGGCCCTTCCACAGCCTGGATGCTTCGCGCAACCAGAATAAGAAAAGCTCCGGCCTTGGTTTGGCGATCGCGCGAGATATCATCCGCGGGCATGGCGGAGAGATAACTCTTGGGGAGAGTGTGCTAGGCGGCCTGAAAGCGGTAATCCGGATCCCCATAATGCCTGCCGCCGATAAAGAGGCACGCCTCTCAATCCGTCAATGACGCGCACTTTATCGCTCGAGTTTCTGCTCCCTGGAACCTATCGCGCGGCGCGCCTCTTTCTCCTAATGAGGCATCGCTGCGAGAGAGGGCAATGGTAAAGGTCGAGGACGGGCGCCCCTGCTCCTTGGAAGCGGAGCCGCAAAGGCCGGAACGAGACCCTTCCTCGCAAGAATGGCCCGGACGCGAGAAACTGCTTCCGGAGGAAACAAAGGCGGACGATGCCGAAGCGGGTGCCGAAGACTCCGATTCTCGGCCTCGCGGGAGCTTTCTGCGACGGCATCGACTGGTCTTGATTTTCGCGGCCATTGCTCTCGTCGCTGGCGCTATCGCCGCCCACAGATGGTGGACCGTTTCGAGCGAGTATGTAACCACCGACGACGCCTTTATCGCAGCCCGGTTCTTTACGGTCAGCCCAAAAGTCGGTGGCTACATCATCGACGTCCCCGTCACCGACAATGAGCGCGTCAGCGCCAACCAAGTCCTGACGAAGATCGATCCCCGGGATTACGAGGCGGCCTTGGACCAGGCGCAGGCGCAGTTGGCTCAGGCCGAGGCAGCGATACCGAATATCGACGCTCAAATTCAGGCACAAAAAGCGCAGATCGCCCAGGCAGAAGCGCAGGTCAACGATGCAAAGGCGGCGCTGAAATTCGCTCAAGAGGAGAACGACCGGGCGCAGAGACTGGTAAAGACAGGGGCTGGGACCGTGCAAGCCGCTCAGCAAACACAGTCGCAGCTTTTACAGGCTCAAGCCACGACGGACGGCTATGAAGCGGCTTTACTTGCCGCCCAGCGGCAACTCACGGCGCTGCAGGCACAGCGGAGAGTGTGCGAAGCTGCCATAGCCGCCGCCAAGGCTCAGGTGGAGCAGGCCGCCCTGAACTTGTCCTACACCGTCGTAAAGGCAGACCAAGCGGGCAATGTGGTTCAGCTCACTGCCGCGAAAGGCCAGCTCGTACAACCGGGGCAGAGCTTGATGGTCATTGTTCCGGCGAAGAAATGGGTCGTTGCCAACTTCCGCGAAACCGAACTCTACAGAATTCACCCTGGCCAGCGCGTCAAAATCACCGTGGATGCTTACCCAGGCCGTGTCTTCAAAGGACAGGTGACGAGCATCCAACGTGGGTCGGGAACCGCGTTCAGCCTTTTGCCTGCCGAAAATGCCACCGGCAATTTCGTGAAGGTGGTGCAGCGCGTGCCGGTCAGGATCGATTTCGACAAAGAGCCCAACGTGGTTCTCGGACCCGGCATGTCGGTTGAGCCTTCGGTGTACGTGGGATGAGCGCGGCGGCGGATGCGGCGCACGCCGAGCGAGCACGGCTGGCTCGTTCCCCGGCGGACGGCCATAACCCCTGGCTAATTGCCTCTGTCGTCTCGATTGCGACCTTCATGGAGGTGCTCGATGTAACGATCGTAACCGTATCGCTGCAGCACATCGCGGGCAGTCTCGCCACCTCCTATGACGAGTCGACCTGGATTGCCACGAGTTATCTAGTCGCTAACGCGATCATCCTCCCGATGAGCGGATGGCTGGCGACCGTTATCGGACGGAAACGCTTTTATATGCTTGCCGTGGCGCTATTTACGGCGAGTTCCGTGCTCTGCGGTCTTGCCTGGAGCCTGAATTCCCTAATCTTCTTCCGCGTGCTGCAGGGGCTCGGCGGCGGTGGCCTGGCACCAAGCGAACAGTCCATTCTCGCCGATACGCTTCCGCCGGAAAAGCGCGGCCAGGCCTTCGCGCTATATGGCCTCACCGTTGTGGTCGCGCCGGCGCTCGGGCCGACGCTGGGGGGCTGGATAACCGATCACGCCTCCTGGCACTGGATCTTCTTCATCAACCTGCCGGCAGGGCTATTATCGCTTTTCCTCGTTCATACCCTCCTGCAAGAGCCGCCGGCCGCGGAAAGGGAAAGAAAGGAGCTGCTGAGAAAGGGAATAGACATCGATTTTGTTGGTTTCATACTTGTTGCACTGGGGCTAGGCTGTCTTGAGGTGGTCCTCGACGAGGGGCAGCGAAATGATTGGTTTCATTCGTCATTCATCTTCTGGTTTGCATTCATCTCAGGTCTATCGCTCGCCGTACTTGTACCATGGGAGCTGACACGCAAGCATCCCATTGTCGAGCTGCGCCTTCTCGGGCGCAGGCAATTCGGAACCTGCTTTCTCATCATGCTTATCACGGGCGGGATTATCGTAAGCACCGTGCAGCTCATTCCGGAGCTGGCGCAGACCCTTTTCGGATATACCTCGGAACTTGCCGGGTTGGCGCTTTCCTACGGGGGCGCGGTGCTGCTCGTGATCATGCCCCTCGCTGGCCAGCTCGTCGGCAGGGTTCAGCCTCGATGGCTTATTATTTTCGGCCTGTGTATCCTCAGCGTTGCCATGCAGCATATGACTTCGCTTAACAGCAATGTCGACTTCACCTGGTTCGCATGGGCCCGCGTCTACATGTCGCTAGGGTTGCCCTTTATTTTTCTCTCAATCACCACCGCTTCCTATGAGGGCCTTAAGCCAAACGAGACGAACCAAGCTTCGGGCCTTATCAATGTGGCCCGCAACCTGGGGGGAAGCATATTCGTCTCTCTCACGCAGACAATCATTCAGCAGCGCGAGCAATTTCATTTGACGCGGCTCGTGCCAAATGCTTCGCCGTCCAACCCGATGTATCAGGAAACGCTAAGGTCAGTGACGCAGTATTTTATTGATAAGGGATCGTCCGCCGCTGAAGCTTCGCGGCGGGCGATGGCATGGATCGGGCAAACGATCGATCACCAGGCCCAACTGCTCTCCTATATCGATGCCTTCTGGGTCCTCTCGATCATTTGCCTCGCCGCGATACCTTTTGTCTTCTTGCTGCGGCCCGTTCGGCTGGAGAAGAAGGCCCACGCATAGAGAGGAGAGGCGTTCACGCTGATTTCGGACTTTGAACCCTTACGATTTCGCAGCCAAGAGAGGCTCCAGGAATGCGGTCGAGCTTCTCGACCATGACGCGCACTTCGAGCGCGCGCGGGTCGCTGAGGCAATAACTGGCGATTTGCTCGGCCACTGTCTCGGTCAGAAGCTGGTGGCCTTCCGCGGCCACCTTCTCAATGGCGGCGACGATAAAATCGTAGGAAATCACGCTCTCGATATCGCCCGGGTGGTGCGCGCCAGGAGTCACCGATACCTCGACCGTGAAGCGGACGCGCTGCGTTAGGCCCTTTTCTTCGTTCCAGATGCCAAGACGCATGGGCAAAACGAGATCGCGCACGCGGACTTTGTCATAGCTGCTGCTTCCATCTTCCGGCCTTGGCTGCGTGGAAACAGAAGATTCATGCTTTACCGATTTTTCGCGCATGATTCCGTTCATTGCCCCCTGGTTTAAGCTGCTCGATGAGGAGAAGTACTTAGTTACTTACATAAGAACGAGGCACACTTTGCGAAACGAACCCAATTTAAGCGCCTTTGCGGGTAGAAACGCATGTGGAAGCCGCGATCAAGCACTTTCGCATGGACTTTGGGTGACAATTCTCAATCGTGCGAACCCGTGAAGGCGGTTAAGGAACCGGCTTTTCGTCGCAGCGCTCGGACTTTTTGTTAGCTCTAGCTAGCGAACCTGCGCAGACTCGGGCATTTCCGCGAAATCAGTGGCGCAAGCGCTTGCCATTGGGGCCTCGTTGTGATGGCCGGCGCTTGCGGCATCGAGCACCGCGTTTCGCCATTCGCGCTTGATGGGCAGAATTGGTGGCATAGGAGCAAAGCCCGGCTCTTCAGTAGGTTCAGCAACTGACTCGATTTTTTCCGTCTTAGCGGCTTTCCGCATGAACAGATTATAGATCAGCCATTGAGCGCGGTGCCGCTTGCCCCAAAATGGAAAGCGGCGGGCCATTGAGGATGCCGCGTAGAAGCCCTCATAGGCATTATCAAGCCCGATACGCAAATCGTCTCCTGTCATTTGCGCGGGCCGATAGACAACATGCCCTTGATCGTATTTTGTCCAGTCGTAAGAGACTATGCGGTTCGCCTTTCTCATCTCATACCAGGTGAGCGTGCCCGGATAGGGTGTGAGGGTGGAATAGGCGCAGCCATCGTATTTGGCTTCGATATTAAAGGAGACGGTATCGTCGAAGACGGACAGGTCATCACCGTCAAAACCGAACATGAATAATCCAAAGACCATAATCCCATAGGAATGGATCTTCTCCACCAGCGCGGCGAAGTTCTCCGGGCGGTTCACATGCTTATGAACGCTTTTGAGCGTCTCACGCGAGATCGACTCGAAGCCGATGCTCAGCATTGTGCAGCCGCTCTTCGCCGCGAGTTCGAGCATCCGGTCATCTTGCGCCAATTTTGAAGTCACACCCCCCTGCCACTGAACGCCACGTCCTATCAGGGCTCGCATGACTTCCTTTGGCCGCTCAGGGGTTCCGAAGAAGTCCGCGTCATTGATGGAAATTGTCCGCGACCCGCAATTCTCGATTTCGTGGACGACCTCGGCAACGGGCCGATAGCGGAACTTCAGGCCATTCATCAGCGGCTCGGCGCAAAATGTGCAGCCCTGATGGCACCCGCGTGAAGTTTGCACAAAGGTGCGATTCACATAGCGGTTCCTTTTCAACAGGTCATATCGCGGCATCGGCATGCCACTCATCGTGTGCAGGCTGTCTGCCTTGTAGAGTCCGCGCATGCACCCCTGTTCAAGATCATCAAGGAGCTTAGGGATCACAAGCTCCCCTTCGCCGATCACGACAGCATCGCTGTGATGCAGCGCTTCCTGGGGCATGAAGCTTGGATGAACGCCGCCCATGACGACGGGAACACCCTTAGCGCGGAACTGGTCAGCGATCTCGTAGCCGCGATTGACGTAGCTCGTCATGGCGGAGATCCCGACCAAGTCTGCCTTCAGGCCAAAATCGACCGTCTCAATATTCTCATCGGTGAGGACAACCTCGTACCTGTCGCGAGGGATGCATGCGGCGACGGCGAGAAGCCCGGCGAGCGGAGAATAAAGCGCTCTGTTGAAGTATATGGGCCGCGTTGTAAGCGAGTCGGTTTTCGGATTGATAAGATGAATGATCCCGGTTCGCACAACATCCTCCTTGGGGGGGATTGCCCAAGGAAATCAATCGGCCCTTCCATAATAAGTTCCGCTTCCGGCAAGATAAAAAGGAGATAGCCTCTGCATTTTGCTAAAACAAATTTGGAAGATGCTAAGCGTGCGCTGTCTCTGACTGAAGACCTGCCCCTGAGTTCTCCATCGATCCAAGCCCAGGCATGGTCCAAAGGCCATCCCGGGACGGCGCTGGCGTAATACGGAGCAGCGTATGCGCCCGAACCGCAGCGAATGCGCCCGAGAATGCTGCCGCCAGCTTCCTCTTCTTTCCTACAATCGCGCGTCCGTCCCAGGCGCGAGCACCTCTGCCTATCACCAGCCGGCCGATGTCGCGATAGACGCGCCTAGCCGCGCCGATCCCGATTGCCGCCGAAAATGGAAGCGCGCTCATGCCGTAAAGCGAGGAGCGATAGTAAGCGTCCGCCTCGGAAAGAAGCTTTCGCGTTGTGCCGAAGAGAGCCGCACGGTGACGCGGATCGGCAAGGTCGGCATTTTCGAGTCCGGCTTCTCTTAGCCATTCCCGGGGAAGATAGATGCGGCCTGCCTTCGCGTCGTCAACGACGTCACGCGCGATATTCGTGAGCTGAAATGCTATTCCGAGATCGGCGGCTCTGTTCAGGATCGGCTGTTCGCGTACGCCCATGATCATCGCCATCATAACTCCGACAACGCCCGCGACGTGATAGCAATAGTCTAAGGTGTCATCGAGCGTTTCGTAAACGCGGCCGCTTTCATCCATCTCGAAGCCATGAAGCAGCTCCAGTGGATGTCTTTCTGGAATGCCATGTTTCCTGGCGACGCGGCCAAGGGCAATGAACACAGGCTCTGTTGCTTGGCCCGCTAGGGCCTGCCTCGTTAGCTCGCGCAGGCCTTGAACGCTTTCGCGAACCTTCTCGCCACGCGGCCCCTCAACACCAAAACCGAGGATTTGATCATCGATAACGTCGTCGCAATGCCTGCACCAGCCATAAAGCATGATAGCATCGTCACGGACGGACGTCGGCAGCAGCTTTGCGGCCATCGCGAAACTTTTCGAGCCCTTCTCGATCAGCTCATGGCTTAAGGCAACAACCGGATCCATGGTCTAACTCATTGGTGAAGCTGACCCGGGAATGGGATTTATGCGCTTTTCAGCCAGTGCTCGCAGCGCCTTCCCAAGCGGGACAGGGGGGCGTCCCATTAGGACCCGGGCCTTATCGGAGAGCGTAAGGCTTGAGCTGTAAAAGCGTTCGATAAGGGGCTCCTGCAGCGTATAGAAGCGTTCAAGAATGCGGTAGCGTTCCGAAGGATTCGCCGCCCAGAACAACATTCGATTCAAAAGCCGGAAAAATCGCTGTTCCTGCCAATGTGTCCGGGACCGGCTTTGCAGCGCCGCATAAAGGCTTTCGCTTGTTAGCGTCTTCATTGAAGCGATGGCATCGGCGCACTGCACCGCGAAGGGGAAAGAGTAGCTCGTGGTATGGTGGAAAAAGCCGCCCCCTACTCCGATTTTTGGCACGCCAGCTTGGCTCTCCGAAAAGAAGGCCTCGGCATTCCCACCCAGGACAACGGGCAAAACACCCTGTTCCTCTCTCAGCACTTCTAAAACCGTCCAGCCTCTTTCCTTTGCATAAGCAATACAGCGGTTCCGCAGCTCTCCTGTGTCCAGGCGCGGAGTATCGCTGTAATAGGTGTCTTCTATAAGCATCCGGGCGGCAGCATAGGGAAGCGTATAAACGAAGCGGTAGCCATCGGCCTGCTCGACCTTGGCATCCATGATGATGGGATAAGGCTGGCCGTGTGGCTTATCGAACTGCACTTCGAGCCCGAGAAATTTCTGGTACGCGATCGTGAGGCCTGTAGCACCGCTGAGGCCCCTTGCGTCGATGATGCAGCGCGCCGTGAAACCCTCGCTCCCGGCAAGCTCAACATTATGGACGCCAACCGTTTTCACCTGGGCGTTGAAAAGCACACTTCCGGCAAGGGCTTTGATCGCCACATCATGTAGGCCTTCGGAGAAGACGGTATTGTACGCGGAGGTCAGCATCCGCGTATATTGGGGAAACCGTACTTGCTGCTGATGCCATCTCTGAGCAACGAAGGGCTTGACCCATGGAAGGGCTTCAGGCGCGATATCCGTATCGTGAAATGACCAGGTGTGGTTTCCGCCGAGTTTCTCGCCGGCTTCGATTACGAGAAAACGCAACTCCGGCCGCAATTGTCGCAAACGGTAGGCGGCAAGCGTCGCGGCCAAGCCTCCGCCAACAAAGATGATATCATAGTCGCGTTGGGTCATGAAAAGACTGTGCCGGCAAATTGCAGCCTGTCAATCTGCTTATCGCTCGCCTTGGTTTGTTAGCCTTGTTGCCTTGGCCTGTGTTGTCAAACGAGGCGAGCGCCAACACATCAACCACACGTGCGGACACGGCCGCGCCGGGACATTCACCACAGGAGCCGGTGATGAATCAGCAATGGTTATATCAAATCAGAATCAATCTTAACCCGGAATTTGCGGAATTGGCCCGGCGAAATCCCGCTGATCCAGCGTTGAAGCCTCTGACAGCTATTCTAGCCAAGCATAACGCGATTATGAAATCTCAGTTCGATGCTTTTGCAGACTACGTGGCCGAAGCCGAAAGAAACGGGCCGGAAAACTACCCGCTTTATAAGTGGACTAAGGTGACGATCGAGAATCCATCGAAGAAAGAGAAATATACAAAGTCTTTCACGATTTATACCGATGGCGAGGAAGTCTATGCGAAGGAGATCGCGGACGCGCTCGAAGCGGACTTGCAGCCTCTGGCCGGCGGACAGATTATCAGGCAGCTCTCCAAGCACGATACCAATCCCGCAAACAACCCGCAGCCGCCGGAGCATTTGCGTTCATAGCTGCGGTGACTAGCTTCTCAGTGTCATAAGAATGCTGCTGCGGGTTTTGCCGGTTATGGCGTAGCCAGCTTCGAGGCAAGCCGCGACGGCATCTCTTTCCCAATGGTTGCGATGGACGGTTTCGAATATAAGGGCGCGCGGTAAAAGCTCGGTGCGCGCGGCTGACAAAAACGGCAGCAAGACTCGATCCTCATAGCTCTCCACATCGATCTTGATAGCGCCGATGCTGCCGATGGCATTGTCGCGGCAAAACCCAAGGAGCGTCATAACATTCACGGAGAGGGTGCTTTCCCCTTTCTCGTCCGCCAAAAAGGCAGGGCCGAGCCCAAGGCTCAGATCCAGATACGCCACGCCAGAAGCGGCTCCTATGGCGAGTTTGCGGATTTCGATTGCTACGCCAGGCGCCAGCCCTTTTTCGCGTAGCAGCTCTGCATTCGCAGAAACGCGCCGGCACATTTCTGGATTTGGTTCCACAGCATAGACCCGCGAGCCTGGCGGCATGCGCGATGCCAAATAAAGGCTGTAAAGGCCGGAATTGGCTCCAATGTCGATAAAGGTTGAGGGACTCTTGCACACAAAGCCTGTCAGGAAATCAAGTTCTGCCGTGTCATAAGCGTCTGAAAGCAGTGCTTTTCTCTCGGTTGTGTTATCGAGATGGAATAAAAAAGGAACGCCCCGGAAGGTGCTTGGAAGCGGTTCGGGATGAATTTTCTGCAGAACCTTAAGGATCGCCTTCCGGCCTCGGCCCCGGCTCAGCGGCGAATGCTTTACCGTCGCGACAAACGTTCGAGCCAGCAATTCGCGATTCATCCTTAAGTCCGGGCTAGTTGGCGTCCATCTTCAGCGCGGCGATGAAGGCTTCCTGCGGAATCTCAACGCGGCCGAACTGCCGCATTTTCTTTTTTCCTTCCTTCTGCTTGTCGAGAAGCTTGCGCTTGCGCGTAACGTCGCCGCCGTAGCACTTTGCGGTGACATCCTTGCGCAGCGCTGACAGCGTCTCTCGTGCGATGATCTTGCTGCCGAGAGCCGCCTGGATTGGTATCTGGAACAAATGCCTGGGGATAAGTTCTTTGAGCTTTTCGCACATCATCCGGCCTCGCATTTCGGCACGGCCCCGATGAACGATGATGGAGAGCGCATCCACAGGCTCGGCGTTGACCAGGATCTGCATCTTCACGAGGTCGCCCTCGCGATAGCCGATAAGCTGGTAGTCGAAACTTGCATAGCCACGGCTTACTGATTTCAGGCGGTCGTAAAAGTCGAAAACAACTTCATTTAGGGGCAGTTCATACACGAGCATTGCGCGGTTTCCCGCGTATGAGAGATCGACTTGCCGCCCCCGGCGGTCTTCGCACAGTTTCAAAACTGCACCGAGATACTCATCCGGCACCAGGATCGTGGCCTTGATCCAAGGCTCCTCCATGCGCTCGATCTTCACCGGGTCGGGCATGTCAGCGGGATTGTGCATCTCCATCATCTGACCATCCGTCAGATAGATGTGGTAAATCACGCTCGGGGCTGTCGTGATGAGATCGATATTGAACTCACGTTCGAGCCGTTCGCGCACAATTTCCAGATGAAGAAGGCCTAGGAAACCGCAGCGAAAGCCGAACCCCAGGGCGGCACTGGTCTCCATCTCATACTGGAAACTGGCATCGTTCAGCCGAAGCTTTGCCATTGCCTCCCTTAAGTCCTCGAATTGGGACGCGTCCACAGGAAAAAGACCGCAGAAGACCACCGGCTGCACAGGCTTGAATCCGGGTAGCGCCTTTGTGGCAGGCCTTTTTTCCTCTGTAACGGTATCGCCGACGCGCGTATCGGCCACTTCTTTTATGGCGGCGGTGAAGAAGCCGACCTCGCCCGGGCCGAGCACATTCAGCATTTCCTGTTTCGGGCGGAAAACGCCGACGCGGTCCACTGGGTGGACTGCTCCGGTGGACATCAGTCTGATGCGCATACCCTTTTTGAGGACGCCGTCTACAACGCGCACCAGCACCACGACGCCAAGATAAGGATCATACCAGCTATCGATCAGCATCGCTTTGAGTGGTGCCTTGACATCGCCTTTGGGCGGCGGCAGCCGGTGCACGATAGCCTCAAGCACCTTGTCGACGTTGAGGCCGGTCTTGGCAGAGATCTCGACCGCGTCACTAGCGTCGAGGCCGATCACATCCTCGATCTGTTGTCTAACTCGCTCTGGCTCTGCGGCTGGCAGGTCGATCTTGTTCAGAACCGGGACGATCTCATGATTGTTGTCTATTGCCTGGTAAACATTCGCAAGCGTCTGAGCTTCCACGCCCTGGCTAGCGTCAACCACCAGAAGCGAGCCTTCGCAAGCGGCAAGGCTTCGGCTTACCTCATAGGCAAAGTCGACATGGCCAGGAGTATCCATAAGGTTCAGCTGATAAAGCTCACCATCCTTGGCCCGGTAATCGAGCCGCACCGTCTGCGCCTTGATGGTGATGCCCCGCTCCTTCTCTAAATCCATGCTATCTAGGACTTGCGCTTGGCCCGCCATTTCGCGGTCGGACATACCGCCACAAAGCTGGATCAGACGGTCTGCAAGCGTGGACTTGCCGTGATCGATATGTGCGATGATCGCAAAATTGCGGATGCGCGCAAGCGGGGTGACGCCCTCGGGAAGGGCCTCCCGATTTGCAGAATTAGGCAATGCCGGGGTTACTGTGCTCATCGGGCTTACATAGTGGAAAAGACTCGCGCCTGAAAGCGCGGTTATCGGCGAGGCCGCAGTGGCGGCGGCGTTTCTTTCAGCTCACGCGGCCTCGGCAGTTTCCGCAAGCCTTTCCGCGATCGCATTGAGTGCGGCCTCGGCCCTTGTCCCGTCCGGGCCACCGGCTTGAGCCATATCCGGCCTTCCGCCACCGCCTTGGCCGCCGAGCTTTGCCGCCGCGGCTCTGACGAGGTCGACTGCATTAAACTTCGTTATGAGATCTTCAGTGACGCCGACTACTATTCCAGCCTTCCCTTCCTCCGTTACGCCAACGATTGCAACAACGCCGGACTTGATCTGGCGTTTGCCATCATCGACAAGACCGCGAAGGTCTTTCGGCTCGATGCCGTGCACGGTTCGAGCGAACATGTTCACGGTGCCAACCCTCCGGACTGGATTCTCTGCGCCTTCTGAGGCGGATGACCCTTGGCCGAGCGCGATCCTCTTTTTGGCTTCGGTCAATTCTCGCTCGAGCTTCTTCCGCTCTTCGATCAAATTTGAAACCCTTGCCGGAACCTCGGAAGGATGAACTCGCAAAGCGTCCGCTACCATGCGCAGCGTGTCTTCCTGCGCCGCAAGATGGGTTCGCGCCGCGTGCCCTGTCAGAGCTTCTATGCGCCGCACGCCAGCCGAGACGGCGCCTTCCTGAACGACCTTAATGAGCCCGATCTCCCCCGTCGCCCTTACATGCGTTCCGCCGCAAAGCTCGATCGAGAAGACCCGAGACCCTTTATTGTCGTGAGTGGCCTCACCCATTGAGACGACGCGAACTTCCTCTCCATATTTCTCTCCGAAGAGAGCCATGGCGCCCGATTTAATTGCGTCTTCCACTGGCATCAGCCTCGTCACAACCGGGCCATCCTGAAGGACAACCGTATTGGCAAGCTCCTCCACTGCGGCGAGTTCTTCTTTCGTCAGCGGTTTCGGATGCGAAAAATCGAAACGCAGCTTATCGGGATCGACAAGAGAACCTTTCTGCGTGACGTGCGCGCCCAAGGTCTCGCGAAGGGACTCGTGCAGCAAATGTGTTGCGGAATGATTTGCCCGGATTGCGGTGCGGCGCGCATGGTTGACATGCATCTCGACCGCGTCCCCTATTTTGAGCGTCCCTTTTTGAACCTCGCCAATATGAGCAAATAACTTTCCCAGCTTCTTTTGGGTATCCGTCACTTCGAAGTGAGCGCCCTTGGGGCCCATAATGGTGCCCCGGTCGCCCACTTGTCCGCCAGACCCACCGTAAAACGGTGTCTGGTTCACGATGACGACGCCCTCATCGCCTTTCTTGAGCTGCTTCACCGGCATGCCCGCCTTGAGCAGCGCTAACACCTCCCCTTCAGCGGTCTCGGTCTCATAGCCTAGAAATTCCGTTGGCACGCTCTGGTCCAGGAGATCGAACCACAGTTTATCCGTTGCCTCTTCACCGGAACCTGCCCAGGCTTTGCGGGCCTCGGCCTTCTGCTGCGCCATTGCGGCGTTGAATTCGGCGACGTCGACCTCGATGCTGCGTGATTTGAGTGCATCCTGGGTCAAATCGAGCGGGAAGCCGTAGGTGTCATAAAGCCTAAAGGCGACGTCGCCCGCGAGCGTATCACCGGGTCTCAATCCGGCCGAAGCCTCATCCAGCAAGGTCAAGCCGCGGGCGAGCGTTTTCCGGAACCGGATCTCCTCGATCTTCAGCGTCTCACCGATCAGTGCTTGTCCGCGCACGAGTTCCGGATAGGCTTGGCCCATCTCTCGCACGAGAACGGGAAGCAGCTTGTAAAGCATCGGCTCTTCCATACCGAGAAGATGGGCATGCCGCATCGCCCGCCTCATAATGCGGCGGAGCACATAACCCCGGCCTTCGTTTGACGGAAGAACCCCGTCGGCAATAAGGAAGCTGGAAGCCCTCAGGTGATCGGCGATTACGCGGTGACTTGGAAGAGCAGCACCTTCGGCAGCCACTCCGGTAATTTCGACAGAGGCCCTGATCACGGCGAGAAATAGGTCGGTTTCGTAATTGTTATGAACGCCCTGCAGCACGGCAGCCAGGCGTTCAAGCCCCATGCCAGTGTCAATGGAAGGCTTGGGCAAGGGTAGCCGTTCGTTTTTGGAGATCTGCTCATATTGCATGAACACGAGGTTCCAAATCTCGACGAAGCGGTCCCCGTCCTCGTCTGGGCTCCCTGGCGGGCCCCCTGGAACCTCGGGGCCATGATCATAAAATATCTCTGAGCAGGGTCCACAGGGCCCGGTCTCGCCCATGGACCAGAAATTGTCGGAGGTCGGGATGCGGAGAATCCGGTCTTGGGGCAAGCCGGAAATTTTCCGCCAAAGCGTGAACGCCTCGTCGTCTTCTGAGAAGACGGTTACCAGAAGACGCTTTTTATCAAGGCCAAACTCTTTGGTGACGAGGGTCCAGCTAAGTTCGATGGCCAGATCCTTGAAGTAGTCTCCAAAAGAAAAGTTGCCTAACATCTCAAAAAACGTGTGATGCCGGGCCGTATAACCAACGTTATCGAGGTCGTTGTGCTTGCCACCGGCGCGCACGCATTTTTGAGCCGTCACTGCGCGCTTGAAGCGCAAAGACTCCATCCCGGTGAACACGTTCTTGAATTGCACCATCCCCGCATTCGTGAACATCAGCGTCGGGTCGTTTCGCGGCACAAGCGGGCCGGACGGCACATGTTCATGCCCGTTCTTCCGAAAGAACTCGATAAAGGTCCCGCGAATGTCGTTGAGGCTGGCCATGACAAATTCCAATACGCGTGCAGCTCGCAATAACTCCAGCAAGTAGACTTATGCCGGGTAATCAAATTCCAACCGGATCAGTGACCGATACCTCAGGTTCTTATTATTTAGCAAGCAAGCGCTGTGCCTAGCGCCGGCCTTTGCGAGAAGAGGAAGCATCAGCCGCCACGGTCAGTTCCTCCTCGCCACCGGTATCCTCGCTATTCTCCCCGCCATCGAGAATGCGCGTGGCAATAAGCCCCGCATTCGCCCGGATTTCGCGTTCGAGTGCTTGAGCGGCCTGAGGATTCTCACGAAGATAGAGCTTGGCATTTTCGCGGCCCTGTCCGATCCGCTGACTGTCAAAAGAATACCAAGATCCTGATTTTTCGACGATGTTGGCCTTTACACCAAGGTCAATCAACTCCCCCGTCTTGGAAATTCCCTCGCCATACATAATGTCGAATTCAACCTGTTTGAATGGCGGAGCAACTTTGTTCTTGACGACTTTCACGCGTGTTTGGTTTCCGACAACCTCGTCGCGCTCCTTGATTTGCCCGATACGGCGGATATCAAGCCGGACGGAGGAATAAAACTTCAGAGCGTTTCCGCCGCTCGTCGTTTCCGGATTTCCGAACATTACCCCAATCTTCATCCGGATTTGATTGATGAAGATTACGAGGCAGCGCGATTTCGAGATCGAACTTGTCAGTTTGCGAAGCGCCTGGCTCATGAGGCGGGCTTGCATGCCGGGCAGGATGTCGCCCATTTCGCCTTCGATCTCGGCCTTTGGTGTAAGCGCGGCGACCGAGTCGACAACAATAACGTCAATGGCCCCCGAGCGGACAAGCGTATCGGTGATTTCGAGGGCCTGTTCACCTGTGTCGGGCTGGGAGATGATCAGCTCTTCCAGGTTAACGCCTAGCTTCCTTGCATAGATCGGATCGAGAGCGTGCTCAGCATCCACAAACCCGCAAGCGCCGCCGCGCTTTTGCGCCTCCGCAATCACGTGCAAGGCGAGCGTCGTCTTTCCAGAGGACTCTGGCCCGAAAATCTCGACAACCCGGCCGCGCGGCAACCCGCCTATCCCAAGCGCAATGTCGAGCCCTAAAGAACCTGTGGAAATCGCCTCCACTTCTACGGGCTGCTCGTTTTTTCCGAGCCTCATCACGGAGCCTTTGCCGAAATTCCGCTCGATCTGACTCAAGGCCGCCTCAAGCGCTTTCTGCTTGTCCATGCTACTGTAATCCCCTTCGATCACGCGAAATGGCGCTTGGCTCATGAATCGTTCCTCTTGTTATTCCATAGCGGTTATGTAGTTGCAACGGCACGAATGTACACGTTTTGTTCTTAAGCGCAAGCTTTGGTTGCAATTCGCACCAGCTATGCCGCAGCGGCCTTCACGGTTTCGGCCAGTTTCTTGAGCGTAAATGGTTTGGGCAGGAAGATGAATTTCTCTTCGGCGGTTAGATTTTTGCGGAAGGCTTCCTCAGCATAGCCTGACATGAAGACAATGCGGATATTCGGGTTGCGTTCGCGCAGGTGGCGCAGAAGCGTCGGGCCATCCATTTCCGGCATAACGACATCGCTTACAACGAGATCGACCTTACCGTTCTCGCGATCCATGATGCCGAGAGCCTCGATGCCACTGGCAGCCTCAAGGACAGTATACCCCCGCGTTGAAAGGGCGCGCGATGCAAAAGAGCGCACGGCTTCCTCGTCCTCAACAAGAAGTACCGTACCGCTTCCCGTCAGGTCGGCTATCTTGTCAGTGACTTCGGCCTTGCTTTCGAGGGCCTTCAGATCTTCCTCAGTTTCAACGTAGCGGGGAAGGTAAATGCGAAAGGTCGTGCCAACGCCAATCTTGCTGTCGAGAATAATCGTTCCGCCAGTTTGCTTGACGATTCCGTAGACGGTGGAGAGGCCGAGCCCGGTGCCCTGGCCTATTTCTTTCGTCGAAAAGAATGGATCGAAGATTCTCTCGAGGTGCTCGGCCGGTATGCCTGTCCCGGTGTCGCTTACTTCGCAAAGCACGTATTCCCCGCGGCTGAGCCCGCGGCCGGCCAGCTCGAGCGATTCGCGCTCGCCGATATTGGCCGTCTTGATGGTGATTTCGCCGCCATCCGGCATCGCATCGCGGGCGTTCACGGCCAGGTTCATGATAACCTGAAAAAGCTGGCCCTCGTCCGCCTTCACAAACCACAGGTCACGTCCGTGCCGGATACTGGCCCTCACCTTCTCACCAAGCGTGCGTCCGATCGTTGCCTGAAATTCCTCGATCACATCGGTGAGCCTCACAAGGGCAGGGCGAAGCGTTTGCCGCCTGGAGTAAGCAAGGATCTGCTTTACCAGCTCTGCAGCTCGCGTTGCACTGTTCTTGATGTTCATGAGGTCCTTGAAGGCGGGATCCGAGGCGCGGAACCGGCGCAGCAGGAGATCGGAGTAGCCAATAATGGCAGTGAGAAGATTGTTGAAATCGTGGGCGATCCCGCCGGCAAGCTCGCCAACAGCCTGCAACTTCTGGCTCTGTGCGGCTTGTTCGCCTATAAGTGCTGCGGACTCCGCGCTGGATGCAGCGACAATGATTCTGTTGCCCTGTGCTGCCAGGAACATGACCAAGCGAAGCCTTTTGCTGCCAGGATCGAGCAATTCAACCTGTAGCTCAACCGTCTGGGACTGAGGATTATGCGCGGCCGCTAGGACTGCAGTGATTTTGTCGCGGATGTTTTTGGAGGAGGCTTCGGAAACAAGAGATTGAAGAGGCTTACCTAAGAGGCCGGTAGCACCGCCAAGGCATGAGCTATCGAAAAGCTGATGGAATGCAACATTGGCTGTTTGTATGACGCCCTTGGGATTCAGAAGAGCCATCGGCAGCGGCGCATACGGCAAAAGCTGGTCAAACCCGTCTTCGAGTTCCACACCCATCCCCGCTGGCACGGCGATGCAGAGCACTCTGCCGCCCGCATCCTTGCTAAAGCTTAAAGTCAAGAGATGCGCGGCGCCGCCTGGACTGCTGAGCCTTGCAGACGTTTGGTCACCCCCCTTCGCGATCATGTCCCGTAGCCAAGCGCGTGTCAGAGGCTTTCCGCGCTTGGTTGAAAAAAGCGACCAGGCTTGCTCACCCGCAGGGGATCTCCCCAAGAGCGCTTCGAAGTTTTTATTCGCACCTTCTACCGATAAGTCCTTCGCAATCGAAAAGGCGGGGAGGGGCACTTTGTTTAGAATGGCGGCCGCGCCGGGTTCCTCGGCGTTGCGGGCTCCGTCCGCTTCCTTAAGCTCCCATATGAAGGTGCGAGCGCGCCGGCCGTGCTCCACGAGCGGCGAAACTTTGAGAGTATAGTGTTCATCGCCCGGCGATTGCGGCAGCCGGATCGCTTCCAAGTGCACATGTCCGGCTCGCGCAGCTGCAAATAGACGGAACATCGCAGACGCGGCTTCCTGATTGCGCTCGCCAAGCCGCGTAAGATCCTGTTCGAGGCCAAGGCCACCGATTGCCTTCATGAAGGTGTCGCTCTTCCAAAGCAGGGCGCCTCTGCGGTCTGTGACGGCGAGGGCCGATGGCAAGGCACCGAAGATTTCTCGCAATCTGGTTTCGGTGCGGCTCTCCTTAGGCCGCAATCTCAATACGCCTGAAACTATGAGAACGGCTGCTGCCGCTCCAAAGCCCGCAAGCAGGAGGGCAGCTAGCAGCCCCTCGCCCGCGATGGCGAGCCCAACAACCCCTGCGAGGCCAAGTGAAGTCGCGGTACCGCTCAAGCGCTCGCTCATATGTGAGAATAACCT